>AP025685.1:608841-913262 GCA_022846635.1 Salmonella enterica subsp. enterica serovar Choleraesuis | reverse complement strand
CAGACGCTCACTCATCGACATTATTCTCATGGATATCCAGATGCCGGATATGGATGGCATTCGGGCCTGCGAACTTATCCGCCAGCTACCTCATCAGCAGCAAACCCCGGTGATTGCAGTGACCGCCCACGCCATGGCCGGCCAAAAAGAGCAATTGCTAGTAGCCGGGATGAATGAGTATTTAGCCAAGCCAATTGAGGAAGAGAAACTACGGGCATTGCTGGTTCACTTCCAGCCGGGAGAACCAAAAACAACCGAACTGCTGCCAGCTCCAGCTAAAGCTGAAACAGAAACTGAACGCCCGTTGGTGACTCTCGACTGGTCACTGGCGCTGCGGCAATCGGCTAATAAATCAGACCTGGCGCGCAGTATGCTTTCTATGTTGCTGGAGTTTTTGCCTGAGGTACGTAATCGGGTTGAAGAGCAGCTGGTGGGCGACGGTGCACCGGGTCTGGTAGACCTTATCCATAAGCTCCACGGTAGCTGCAGCTATTGCGGGGTGCCGCGCATGAAAAAATTGTGTCAATTGCTGGAGCAGCAACTGCGCAATGGCGTGAAACCAGAGGATCTGGAACCTGAACTGCTAGAGCTGCTGGATGAAATGGATAACGTCACCCGCGAAGCGGCGCACTATCTGGGCCACTCCAGTCTCCACAGTACAACGCTATAAAACCTGAGTATGCAGCTGGACATTATTCACGCCCGGCTGCATCAAAACTAACTACTTAAGTAACGTTGCCCAGTGGGCAACCCACGGGTTAGCAACAGTTTCCGGTTCCGGATTTTCTGTAGCATCTATTTGCAGCACATCCCCAACGCGGGTAGCCCCCAACTCCTGAAGCAGCGCATCAAACTGTAGCCCTGCCCCGCAGAACTGAGTGTAACTACTGTCGCCTAATGCAATTAGCCCGTACTTAAGCTCCGGCTGATAACCCACTTCACGCAGCGCGTGGAACAGTGGAGCAATACTGTCGGGTAGATCGCCCTGGCCGGTTGTGGAGGTAATCACCAGCACATAGTGATGGCTAAAATGTTGCCAGTCACTGATTGTTGGATCTTCAAACACCGTGACCTGATGGCCCTGCTCTCCCAGAATCGCCTGGGCCTCTTCGGCCACCAGCAGCGAGTTCCCGTATACCGTACCCACAAAAATACCGACTTCCGCCATGGCTTCACTCCTTGTAGTGGTCAGACTCTTCATCCTGAAGATTCGTGGAGCTAAACTCAACCCTTTCAATTTCAGGGACTATTCCCAGCCAGCCGAAATGTGACAGTGCCTGCATCCAGGCGTTGTCCACCGTCGCACGGATAGTTAACGGCTCTCCGGTTACCGGATGAGTCAGGCTCAGCTCGCTGGCATGTAGCATTAAATGCTGGCAGCCAAAATTTTCGGCTGCCGCACGGTTCTGGCGCAAATCGCCGTGGCGGGAATCACCAATAATCGGATGGCGCAGATGGGACATATGACGGCGCAGCTGGTGTTTACGCCCGGTACGCGGCAGCAAATCGACCAGGCTGTAGCGGGCGGTAGAGTATCGGCCCACGGCTACCGGCATCTCACAGGTGGCGACTCCTCGATAATAAGTCACCGCTGGCTGAGGCTCACGCTCCTGAGTGGCGTATTTATCGGCTATTTTGTCCAGCTCTTCGACCAGTGGATAGTCTAACAACGCCTCATCCGTTAGCCAGCCGCGGGTAATCGCGTGGTAACGCTTCTGAATCTGATGGGTTTCGAACTGCTGAGACAACAAACGACCGACTTCACTGGATAACCCCATCAGCAACACGCCAGAGGTTGGCCGGTCAAGACGGTGTACGGTAAATACGTGCTGACCAATCTGGTCGCGTACGGTTTGCATTACCACCACTTTTTCGTCTCTGTCCAGCCAGCTGCGATGAACCAGCCAGCCAGAAGGTTTATTTACCGCAACCAGCCATTCATCCTGGTAGAGAATCTCAAGCATCTTCGGCCCCGCCAAATAGCGAGTCCAGGCGTTGCAGTTCAAGTATCAGCGCTTCGCGCCCGGGATGTTCGGCCACCAGAGCTACTTCGTAATAGGGAGCAACGGCAAAACTATCGGGAAGCGGTGCATCCGCCTCCAGCATCTCGTTCAGACGAGGAATCAGTACCCATTGCAACCACTCACAGGGCTCCATGGTGTTCATAAAAAAGGGCTGGTCGCTTGACCATGCTTCCGGGGCCGGCGCGTTCTCTTGCCACAAACCGTGGGTGCGCAGCACCATTTCAACCCGCGCCAGCTGTGCAGACACCGATAAAGGAGTAGTCATAACGTCCTCATTACTCATTAACTATGATTCTCAGCAGGGGCGCAGCATACCATTTCCATCCGGCCGGGAGAAAAAGTCCTCATATCTCACAAGGAACTTGCCATGCACAGAACGGCCGTTAATCAGTTAACGTCCGGCAGAAGGAAAGCGGTATTTATGGCGATAAGTATCGGCAAAGCTTACGCCCTGCGCTTTTGATTATATTAAAGCTTACGCCCTGCGCTTTTGATTATATTTAAGAAGGGCATAAAAAAAGGGAGCACTGCATACACAGTGCTCCCGGTTCGTTTTGCAGCAAATCCCGCTACCTTCAATGCTCCCTGCTCATCCCTGACAACTTTTCCACGGTCTCCTGACCAGACACTCCATGTGTCACATGCATCCTGCAAACATCATCCTGATGTTGTCCTGTGTCTTCCTGACACTTCATCCTGTAGTCATCCTGACCCGTCGGTTATCCTCTCCGACTCTCATTCTCCATCCTGGAGGTGTCCCTGGCGCCATCCTGCGCAATCCTCGCTTCATCCTGAAGCCTGTCCTTGCTGCACCATCCTGGTGTGTCCTTCGGCTCAGCTCATCATCCTGATGTGTCCTTGCCGTGTCACTCCTTGTTGACGGGGATAAGCTTCGCTTATTTCTCATTCTGTTACAAGTTAAAATCGGTTGTTCAACAATCAGAACTTTCATTCGAAAGTAACAAAAAACAGCTCAACTCATTGATATTAATGAAAACAGATAAAATTCTGTATTATCAGGCTGGCAGCGACTTACCCGAATGTCTCACATCTTTGTAAGAGATGTCTCACAAACACATCGGTTATCTAACCACGGGGATGAGCGAACTGAGAAATTCCTGAAGATTAGGAGCTAACGTGGTGCGTGATGGGGCTCCAAGTTTTTCAAGGACGACCTCTCCTGTCAAGTTACACAGCGAGACAACCTCCAAATCGGACTCCAGGGTTGCGATAAAAACCGTAGGCGATAGCCGCAGGCGGCGTTGAGTCACCAGATGACCAATCAGGTTCTGCTGCACCCGTTCAAAATCATCGGCGCTCCAGGTTTGTAACAACGTCATCGCTAATTCACCGTGGCGGGCTTCCATGTCTCCGGCAAACTGCGTGGCATAGAACTGATGCGCCTCAGGGCGCAGAGTGATATCCATCGCCCGCTCAACCGCCGATAAGTCCTGTGCCGGGCGAAACGGCTCGGGCAGCCAGAATACCTGTTCATCGTTCGATTCAACAATACAGGGGGAAGGAATGCCAAAAAGATCGGTGCTAGCCGGCTGGCTGGCACGCTGGCTACGCCATAAGTCGCAATAGCTATCGGTAAATCCCTGTAGTGCCTGCGGTACGGTGGTCAATTTTATTCTCTCCGGGGGACGGGTTACACTGTCGCCCATTGTACTTACTTTGCGGGAGGGACACATGTCCTCTTACGAACAACATCAGTCTCTCTCCGGACTGACCTTGGGTAAAACCACCGAATACCAGGATAACTACGATGCGGCATTACTTCAGGCCGTACCCCGTAGCCTTAATCGCGATCCGCTGGGGCTAAAAGCCGTAAGCCTGCCTTTTCACGGCGGCGATATCTGGACGCTTTACGAGCTCTCATGGCTGAACTCACGCGGTCTCCCACAGGTGGCTGTCGGGCATGTGCAGATAAATGCCGATAGCGTAAATCTCATTGAGTCTAAAAGCTTCAAACTGTACCTGAATGGCTTCAACCAGACTCAATTCGCCAGCCTTGAAGAGGTTGAGCAAACGCTGGTGCGCGATCTCAGCGCCTGCGCACAAGGTGACGTCACCGTTAAAGTTATCCCATTAAGCGCTTTTACCGGCGAAGCCATCGCGACTCTGTCAGGCGAATGTATCGACGACCAGCCGGTGACTATTGATAACTATGAGTTTCATGCCGACTATCTGGAAAATGCCGCCTGCGGGCCGGTAGTTGAAGAGACGCTGGTCAGCCACCTGTTGAAATCAAACTGCCTGATTACCCATCAGCCAGATTGGGGCTCGGTGCAGATTAATTATCGCGGCCCGGCAATCGACCGTGAAAAGCTGCTGCGCTATCTGGTTTCATTCCGCCACCACAATGAATTCCACGAGCAGTGCGTCGAGCGCATCTTTAATGATATCCAGCGCTTCTGCCAGCCGGAACAACTAAGCGTCTACGCTCGCTATACCCGACGCGGCGGCCTGGACATTAACCCATGGCGCAGCAACTACAACTTCCAACCTGCCCTCGCCCGTCTCGCCCGTCAGTAACAAAGCGAAACCCTTAAGCACATGGCTTTAATGTCTTAAGGGTTGTTAATTTCCCCAGCTCAGGGCTATTGTAATTTCAGGGATTCGCGTTAAACGCTTGTAAGGAGTTCACTTGATTACACATATAAGCCCACTGGGTTCGATGGATATGCTCTCGCAGCTGGAAGTGGATATGCTAAAGCGTACCGCCAGCAGCGATCTGTACCAACTGTTCCGCAACTGCTCACTGGCTGTACTGAATTCCGGGAGCCAGACCGATAGCAGTAAAGAGCTGCTGTCGCGCTATCAAAACTTCGATATTAACGTGCTGCGTCGCGAACGTGGCGTAAAACTCGAGCTGATTAACCCTCCAGCCGAAGCCTTTGTCGACGGGCAAATAATCCGCTCACTCCAGGCAAACCTGTTTGCGGTTCTGCGCGATATTTTGTTCGTCGATGGGCAGATAAACATCGCCGGTCGCCTGCATGCTCTTAACCTGGAAAACTCCATTCACATTACTAACCTGGTTTTCTCTATCCTTCGCAACGCCCGGGCGCTGCACGTAGGAGAGGCTCCAAACCTGGTCGTGTGCTGGGGCGGGCACTCCATTAACGAAAACGAATATCTGTATGCCCGCCGGGTCGGTAATCAGCTTGGCCTGCGTGAACTGAATATTTGTACCGGCTGTGGCCCTGGCGCCATGGAAGCGCCCATGAAGGGGGCCGCCGTAGGCCACGCTCAGCAGCGTTACAAAGATAGCCGCTTTATCGGTATGACCGAACCTTCGATTATCGCCGCAGAGCCGCCAAACCCGCTGGTCAATGAGCTGATTATCATGCCGGATATCGAGAAGCGCCTTGAGGCCTTTGTACGTATCGGCCACGGGATAATCATCTTCCCAGGCGGCGTGGGTACCGCAGAAGAGTTGCTCTACCTGTTGGGTATTCTGATGAATCCTCATAACCACGATCAGGTCTTGCCGCTGATTCTTACCGGCCCGAAAGAGAGCGCTGATTATTTCCGGGTTCTGGATGATTTTATTGTCCATACCCTGGGTGAAGGCGCGCGCCGCCATTACCAGATAATTATCGATGACCCGGTTGAAGTGGCGCAGGTCATGAAAAAAGCGATGCCACTGGTGAAAGAGAACCGCCGAGAAACCGGCGACTCATATGGTTTTAACTGGTCAATCCGTATCGACCCTGAACTGCAAATGCCGTTTGAACCAACCCATGAAAATATGGCGAACCTCAACCTGTCACCGAATCAGGCACCTGAGAAGCTGGCAGCGGCTCTGCGCCGGGCGTTCTCAGGTATTGTTGCCGGTAACGTGAAAGAGGTCGGCATTCGGGCTATCGAAAAATATGGCCCGTATCGGCTGCACGGCGACCCGGCATTGATGAAACGAATGGATGAGTTACTCCAGGGCTTTGTCGCCCAGCACCGTATGAAACTTCCTGGCAGCGCTTACATTCCTTGCTACGAAATTCGTACCTGATTATCTCACGCTAAACTCGCGAAACAGCTTAAAGGCAGGTTCAAAACCTGCCTTTTTTTATTTTTTTGGGCATATCTCCGGCAAAATGCCGCCTGCGCCAGATCACAATTTTGATCTTCTATCCGTGGCCGCCCCAGATTCAGATGTTGTCAAAATGAAACAAGACACACTTTAACCATACTTTCTCTATGCCTATGACGAATGCCGAAAAAGTGGAGAAATTAACCAAAACGAGCGGAATTATTCGACAACATTGCGACCTAATTCGAATTTTCTAAATAAGTTTTTAAAATGGCGGTTTATTCCTATCGTCCTGCCAATTTCCCATTCCGCAAAATCAACTATTTAAAAACAATTATTTTACAAATTTTCATCTAACAGACCAAAAAACCATCAGGTTTTGCCGTTGCAGCATAATAAGGCAATTGAGATCGCGATCACTGATACATTCGGAGGCTGAATGTATCTTTCCGCTCGCAAATAGTTTCAGGCAAAAATTACAAGAAATTGACGTTGAACAGAGTTTCATCTTGCTTCTAAGTCTCCTTTTAGGATGCCTGCAAAATTGACTCTTATTCATTATTACCTGGCAAACCCTGGAGAAATTCATGGATACCACTCAAGTAGGTTCTGTTACCTCCCCACAACAGACAAGCGGCTGGCGTAAATCCGACACCATGTGGATGCTCGGCCTGTATGGTACGGCTATCGGTGCAGGCGTTCTGTTCCTGCCAATTAACGCCGGTGTTGGCGGTCTGATTCCGCTTATCATTATGGCCATCATCGCATTCCCGATGACCTTCTTCGCTCACCGTGGCCTGACCCGCTTCGTACTGTCCGGTAAAAACCCGGGTGAAGATATCACCGAGGTAGTAGAAGAGCACTTTGGTATCGGCGCGGGTAAAATCATTACCCTGCTGTACTTCTTTGCTATCTACCCAATTCTGCTGGTTTACGGCGTTGCGATTACCAACACTGTTGAAAGCTTCATTACCCACCAGCTGCACATGACCGCTCCGCCGCGCGCGCTGCTGTCTCTGATTCTTATCGTTGGTATGATGACCATCGTTCGCTTCGGTGAGCAGATGATTGTTAAAGCGATGAGCGTGCTGGTATTCCCGTTCGTTGCCGTACTGATGCTGCTGGCTCTGTACCTGATTCCTAACTGGACCGGTGCTATCTTCGAAACGGCTTCTCTGAGCAGCGCTTCTACCACCGGTAGCGGTCTGTGGATGACTCTGTGGCTGGCAATCCCGGTAATGGTGTTCTCCTTTAACCACTCGCCAATCATCTCCTCTTTCGCCGTTGCTAAACGCGAAGAGTACGGTGCAGACGCTGAGAAAAAATGTTCTAAAATCCTGGCATTCGCTCACATCATGATGGTGCTGACCGTAATGTTCTTCGTATTCAGCTGCGTACTGAGCCTGTCTCCTGCTGACCTGGCTGAAGCGAAAGCACAGAACATCTCTATCCTGTCTTACCTGGCTAACCACTTTAACGCACCGGTAATCGCGTGGATGGCTCCAATCATCGCCATCATCGCTATCACTAAATCCTTCCTGGGCCACTACCTGGGCGCACGTGAAGGCTTTAACGGTATGGTTATCAAATCACTGCGTAGCCGCGGTAAAACCATCGAACTGAGCCGTCTGAATAAAATCACCGCGCTGTTCATGCTGGTTACTACCTGGATTGTTGCGACCCTGAACCCAAGCATCCTGGGTATGATTGAAACCCTGGGCGGCCCAATCATCGCGATGATTCTGTTCCTGATGCCGATGTACGCTATCCACAAAGTTCCATCTATGCGTAAGTACAGCGGTCACATCAGCAACGCCTTCGTAGTACTGATGGGTCTGATTGCCATCTCCGCAATCTTCTACTCTCTGTTCAGCTAATCACCGGTTGCGCCGCCGCAAGGCGGCGCCTCTTCTAACGCTCTATCGACTATTGGAAGCTATATGATCAGCGTATTCGATATTTTCAAGATTGGTATCGGCCCTTCCAGTTCCCATACCGTGGGGCCGATGAAGGCCGGTAAACAGTTCAGCGATGACCTTATCAATAAAGGTATTTTGCGCGATGTAACCCGCGTAGTGGTTGATGTTTACGGTTCTCTGTCGCTCACCGGTAAAGGCCACCATACCGATATCGCCATTATTATGGGTCTGGCGGGTAATCTTCCAGATAGCGTGGATATTGACCGTATCCCTGGCTTTATTCAGGACGTAAACACCCACGGTCGCCTGGCATTAGCCAACGGCCAGCACGAAGTCGATTTCCCGGTGGATACCAGTATGAACTTCCATCAGGACAACCTGTCGCTGCATGAAAATGGTATGCGCATTACCGCTCTGGCGGGCGATACCGTACTCTACAGCCAAACTTATTACTCTATTGGCGGCGGCTTTATCGTCGATGAAGAACACTTCGGACAAACCTCCGATGCGCCGGTAGAAGTGCCGTATCCTTATAAAAACGCCGCAGACCTTCAGCGCCACTGCTCCGAAACCGGACTGTCGCTCTCTGGTCTGATGATGCAAAACGAGCTGGCCCTTCACAGCCAGGAAGAGCTGACTGAGCACTTCAACCAGGTTTGGGCCGTGATGCAGGCGGGTATTGAACGTGGCTCTACCACCGAAGGCGTACTGCCGGGCAAGCTGCGCGTTCCGCGCCGCGCTTCCGCGCTGCGTCGCCAGCTGGTGAGCTCCGATAAAAACAATCTTGATCCGATGAACGTCGTGGATTGGATTAACATGTATGCGCTGGCGGTCAATGAAGAAAACGCCGCCGGTGGCCGCGTAGTGACCGCGCCGACCAACGGTGCCTGCGGCATTGTTCCGGCGGTACTGGCTTATTACAACCAGTTTATCCGTGAAGTTAACGCTAACTCTCTGGCCCGCTACCTGCTAGTTGCCAGTGCTATTGGCTCACTTTACAAAATGAATGCTTCTATCTCAGGTGCCGAAGTGGGTTGCCAGGGTGAGGTAGGCGTGGCCTGCTCTATGGCCGCTGCGGGTCTGGCCGAACTGCTGGGCGGCAGCCCGGCGCAGGTTTGTATGGCAGCAGAAATTGGTATGGAGCATAACCTGGGCTTAACCTGCGACCCGGTCGCCGGCCAGGTACAGGTTCCGTGTATTGAGCGTAACGCTATTGCCGCGGTAAAAGCCGTCAACTCTGCGCGTATGGCGCTGCGTCGCAATAGCGAGCCGCGCGTTTGCCTAGATAAAGTTATCGAAACTATGTATGAAACCGGCAAGGACATGAACGCCAAGTATCGCGAAACTTCTCGCGGTGGCCTGGCGATGAAAGTCGTTGTGAGCTGTGACTAATTGCCTGAACGAGCCTGCCACCAGCAGGCTCTTTTTTTGTCTCCGCCCCGTCCCAATCATTATCTCCAGGGCTTCGGGGCCTTTTTCCTCTCTCCATCCTCATTGCCCTGCCCCGATCGGGGATTTAATGCAACTAAGCTAAATTGCCGTCAATTATCTGAAACTCGCTTCATTTTTAGAGAGCCTTAGGAAAATAAGCTGCCGCTCATTGCCTGCCGGCTTTATACTGCCCGGAGGTTGGCGCTACGGAAAGCCGACTGTCTTAATTTACCGGGAGCTTGCCGTGGCTATTCATCTGTTAATAATCGACGCCCTTAACCTCATCCGTCGCATCCATGCGGTGCAAGGTTCACCGTGCGCTGAAACCTGTCTCAGGGCGATTAACCAGTTACGTTTACACAGCCTGCCAACCCATGCTGTAGCGGTATTTGACGATGAAGCCCGCGACAGCAACTGGCGTCATCAGTTGCTGGCCGATTACAAAGCCGGGCGTCAACCCATGCCAGACAATCTGCGCCAGGAAATGCCAGAGTTAAAAGCGGCCTTTTCAGCCCAGGGTATCCCCTGCTGGCAGGCCTCAGGCTGTGAAGCCGATGATGTGGCGGCTACGCTAGCATCCCGAGTGGGTCTCGCCGGTCATCAGGTTACGCTGGTATCAACCGATAAAGGCTACTGCCAGCTGTTGTCGCCGAATATCCGTATTCGTGATTACTTCCAGAAACGCTGGCTGGATGCCCCCTTTGTTGAGGCAGAGTTTGGCGTATCTCCCGCCCGGCTCCCCGACTACTGGGGGCTGGCTGGAATCAGCAGTTCGAAAATTCCAGGCGTTGCCGGTATCGGGCCTAAAAGTGCCCGCGAGTTAATTACCCAGTTTGAAAGCCTGGAGACGCTTTACCAGAACCTCGAGTCAGTGCCAGAAAAATGGCGCCACAAGCTGGCGGAGCACCGGGAAAATGCCTTTCTCAGCCGCCAGGTGTCTACCTTGCAGTGCGACATTGCATTGGATGGAAATCTGCAACAGCTAAGGCTGCCTGCTCAATAACGGGAACATCAGAGTGACAGGAACCACCTGAATCCACTATTGGCCTGCGCTGGCGGCTCGCATCCGTGCAAGTAAATATCGCCAGATATTCGGATAAAAAAAACGGCGCACCAGGCGCCGTATATAATATCATTAGCTGCATAAAAACAGATTTAGCGTTCGTCCCGACGCCCGCCCACCGCAGCCCACAGGCGGCGTACGTGCACAGTCACCTCTTCACGATCGTGATATAGCTGGCGGGCCTGAATCTGCGCATTAACGCCGTTTTCTTCCAGCCGCTCGCGAATGTAGTTCAGGTTATTTGAAACTTCTTCATAGCGCTTTTTCATCGGCAACTTAAGGTTAAAAATTGCCTCACGGCACCAGCCGTTTACCAGCCAGTCCGCCATTAATGCGGCAACTTTAGCCGGTTTTTCAACCATATCGCATACCAGCCACGAAATATTGTTGCGGGTTGGCCGGTAGCGGAATCCATCCTCGCGCAGCCAGGTCACCTGCCCGGTATCCATCAGGCTTTGAGCCATTGGCCCGTTGTCGATGGAGTAAACCCACATGTTGCGTTTCACCAACTGATAAGTCCAGCCACCGGGACAGGCCCCAAGATCGACAGCATACATACCATTTGCCAGACGCTCATCCCATTCATCCGCCGGAATAAAGACGTGAAACGCCTCTTCCAGCTTCAGCGTTGAACGGCTAGGGGCATCGGCCGGAAACTTCAGGCGCGGTATGCCCATATAGAAAGCGGAATTATTGTTGGTATAGGAGTAACCGGTGTAGCAGCAGCCAGGAGCAATAAAGAACACATGTACCACCGGGCGCTTTGGTGTTTCATAACCAGCCAGCACTTTAGCCTCGCGCAGCGCGGCGCGCAGCGGAACGGTGAACTTGCGGCAGAACTTCATCAGCTCTTTGCTTTCGTTAGTGTCAGCGACTTCAACCCGCAGCTCTCCGCCTTTTTCGACTACGCCCTGGAGCATACCCACAATTGGCGTAACGCGATCTTCAGGCGGCAGGTCTTTAAGCAGTTCCCCAGCGACTATCATCTGACGAGCAAAAATAAGCGAGCTGAACGGAAGTTCACGGGCAAGTTTATCTGCTTCACCTTGTTGATAGCATTCGAAAACCACATAGCCGGAGCTATCTTTAACGCGGGCGAAACCGTAGACACCAAGCTGGCCCGCCTTATCGGTTATCTCTGCCGCACACTCTTTCTCAAAGCCCTGACGGCAGTAAAGAATAACCTTATTCATGAATGATGCCCCGGGGTTTCAGGCGCAGTGCGCCAACTAACATTAAAGCCCAGCCGGCGAGGAAACTTACGCCGCCAACCGGAGTCACAAACGCCCACAGTTTAAGGTGGGAGAGCGCCAGCAGATAAAGGCTGCCGCTAAACAATACGGTACCGAGCGCCAGGAAGACGCTGCTCCAGTAAAACCAGATGCTAATGCGACGCTGCATCGCAACCGATAGACCCAGAATTGCCAAAGTATGAAACGCCTGGTACTCAAGCCCGGTATGGATCCACGCCATTTCAGCAGGGCCAAGAGATTTACTCAGGACATGGGCACCAAAAGCGCCAAAGGCGACAAAAACAAAGCCGCTAATTGCGGCGAATATCAGCATAAAACGGCTGGTCATCTATTTATTCCCTCCCAGACGCGCAACGCCCCCATCGCATTCCCTGGTTGGATGGCTGGTGCGCGAATAACTTATTGTTGCTCATAGCGAAAGCGGAACTTCTCCTGCTCGCTGGCCGCTTTTGCCAGAATCCATTGCCGAAAGGCGGCTATTTTACCCAGTTCTGCCTGACTGTCGTGGCAAACCAGATAGAAGGCGTTTCTGCTAACTAATACATCGCTAAACGGGCAAACCAGGCGACCGGCCTCGATTTCAGTCTGGGCCATGACGTTATTGGCAAGCGCAATTCCCTGGCCGTGAATTGCAGCCTGTAACACCATAGCGCTATGGCTAAAAATAGGCCCCTGCTGAACATTAATATGCCCAACGCCAAGCTGGCGAATGTAGGTCTGCCAGTCCCGCCGGGATGCATCATGCAACAGGGTATGATGCGCCAGATCCTCTGGTGTTTTTAGCGGCTTTTCCCCGGTCAACAACAGCGGAGAACAAACTGGCAGCAGGTATTCGGCATAAAGCTTTTCAACCCTCAGCCCCGGCCAGTTTCCGCGACCATAGAAAATCGCGACATCCACGTCATCGGCAAGTTTATCTTCTTCACGGTCAACCGCCTGGATACGAACATCGATTCCCGGCCAGTCGCTGTTAAAGCTTGAAAGCCTTGGCACCAGCCAGTGTATCGCAAAGCTTGGTAACAGGCTGACAGTTAGCGCCCCTTTAGCACTGCGGGATTGTAGTTTACGTGTGGCTTCGGTCAGTTGGGAGAAAATTTCTTTTATATCCTGGAAATAACTCTGCCCCTCTTCAGTCAGCAACAGAGATCGGTTGCGCCGCCTAAAGAGCTTGAGGCCAAGAAAATCTTCCAGGGATTTGATTTGATGGCTGACCGCAGCCTGAGTTACAAACAGCTCCTCGGCTGCCTTGGTAAAGCTCAGGTGACGTGCCGCCGCATCAAATACTCGTAATGCATTGAGCGGAGGTAAACGCTTCGACATGATAAAACTCGCTTATTGTTAATAGATTTAACAAATCTATTACAGCATTAACTTATTAGTTTTTTTTATCTGAAGCATTATAATTTGTCCGTTGAGGATGTACCAGCAAATACCTATAGTGGGCACACTTCCTGAGCCGGAACGAAAAGTTTTTTGGGATGAGAGTTCTGAAGGGCTTTTGGCTTACGGTTGTGATGTTGTGTTGTTGTGTTTGCAATTGGTCTGGAGTTCAGACCCTGGTAGCAAAGCTACCCCATTTTCACTTCCTGTACATTTACCCTGTCTGTCCATAGTGATTAATTAATGTAGCACCGCAAATTGCGGTGCTTTTTTTTGCCTGCCAAATCTGGATTAGTCTTCCAGTTTAACCATCTCTTTAACGTCAGAACGGTTAATCTGCTGCTTGGTCCCATTGGCATCAGTGTACTTAATCATGCCGGTATCATTATCAGTTACCGGTTTGCCATCAGAAACAATGGTGCGCCCGTCGTTAGTATGCATCACGTAATTTGAAGAGCAGGCGGCAAGCGTAAACGTCATTGCTAAAGCGGTCAGTACTGCGGCAGTCTTATTCATACTCATCTCCTTTAGAGTTTTATGCTGACTAAGCCTCTCATCTAAGAGGCAAAACAAAACAGCTTACTTTATTCAGGATAACCTGCTATTTGAATTTCGCCAGTTTAAACAGAGTAATCCTGGATACTTCCGACACTTGTTTCAGCGATTAAAATGCGCGACGATCGGCGCCATAAGTGTGAGGAGTATCATGAAATCTTTTAATCCGGTGCGCTTCCGTGAAGAGTTCCCTGCCCTGGACGATGGCGCCGTCTACCTTGATAGCGCCGCCACCGCGCTAAAACCCCGATCGGTCATTTCAGCGACTAATGCCTTCTATTCCAGCAGCGCCGGAAGCGTCCATCGCAGCCAGCATCTGGCGGCACAGGCTCTTACCGCAAATTTTGAGTCAGCCCGCCAACAGGTTGCCCGCTTTCTTAATGCTTCGGACGCCAGCCAGATAATCTGGACTCGCGGCACCACGGAGTCGATTAACCTGGTGGCTCAATGTTATCTGCGACCGCGTTTGCAGCCCGGGGACCAGATTATTGTTAGCGAAGCAGAGCACCATGCTAACCTGATTCCCTGGCAAATTGTGGCGCGTCAGTGCGGTGCCGAAGTCGTAAAATTACCGGTTGATCGCAATCATATCCCCGATATTAAGCAACTTTCAGCGCTACTATCCTCCAAAACGCGCATGCTGGCGCTGGGACAAATGTCGAATGTGACTGGCGGGATGCCGGATTTAGCGCAGGCAGTGGAGCTTGCTCATCGCGCCGGAATTCCGGTGATGGTGGATGGTGCTCAAGGTATCGTCCATTCGGCTATTGATGTTCAGGCGCTGGATATCGATTTTTATGCTTTTTCCGCACATAAGCTCTATGGCCCAACCGGTATCGGCGCATTGTATGGGAAAGCAGAATTGCTGGAATCCTGCGAGCCGTGGCTTGGCGGTGGGAAAATGGTGCTTGAAGTGGATTTTGACGGTTTCACGCTACAGCCCTTGCCGCAACGCCTCGAAGCAGGAACGCCTAATATCGCCGGAGCTATAGGCCTGTCAGCGGCGTTAACCCTGTTGGAGAAAACGGATTTAGCTGCCGCTGAAACCTGGAGTTGCCAGCTGGCTGATGAAGCCGAACGGCTGCTAAGCGCTCACCGGGGCTTTATCAGCTATCGCAGCCCCGGCTCCAGCCTGCTGACCTTTAACTTCCAGGGCATTCATTACGCCGATATGGTTACCCTAATTAGCAACGCCGGTGTCGCTATTCGCGCAGGCCAGCACTGCGCCCAGCCGCTGCATCGGGCGTTAGGGACCAGCGGTTCGCTACGCGCTTCTTTTGCCCCCTATAATAACCATCAGGACGTTATCGCTCTGAATAACGCCGTTTCTCTGGCCCTGGAACTACTGCAAGATGACTGAGACCTCACCACATCCGGCACAGGATGGCCGATTAAATGCCGATGGCCTGCGGGCCTTATTTACCCCGTTACGCCAATGGGAAGATAAATATCGCCAGCTTATCCTGCTCGGTAAACGCCTGCCGCCGCTTAGCGACCAACAGCGTCAGATGGCCCAGGAGATAAGCGGCTGCGAAAATCGGGTTTGGCTGGGTTATGAGTTGCAGGCAGATGGCCGGATGCACTTCTACGGCGACAGTGAAGGCCGCATCGTTCGCGGCCTGCTGGCCGTATTATTGGCCGCCGTTGAGGGTAAAACACCCCAACAACTGTGCGAAGAAAATCCTCTGGAGCTGTTTCACGAACTAGGCCTGAGTGACCAGTTAAGTGCATCGCGTAGCCAGGGGTTAGCAGCCATCGCCAACGCAGTGCAGCAGGCTGCCAAAGCAGCCTGAAATAGAATTAAGCCGTGCGCGCAGCTTTAGCCATCATTTTTTTCAGCGCATGGGAAACGGCGATAAAACCAAATGAGGCGGTGACCATGGTTGCCGCCCCAAAGCCCGAGGCACAATCCATTCTCTTAGGGCCGTCAGCAGTGCTCTTACTGCTGCACACCGTACCATCCAGCTGAGGGTAAACCAGCGCCTCGGTGGAAAATACGCAATCCACGCCCAGCTTTCCTTTGCTGTTTTTCACAACGCCAAAATCACTTTTCAGCCGCTCACGCAGCTTGGCAGCCAGCGGATCTTGAATCGTTTTCGCCAGATCGGCGACTTGAATCTGGGTTGGATCAATCTGGCCACCGGCTCCGCCCGTGGTCACCAGCGGCACCTTGTTACGTCGACACCATGCTATCAACGCAGCTTTTGGCCGAACGCTGTCGATGGCATCAATAACATAGCTAAAGCCTTGATCCAGCATGGAGGCAACGTTGTCGGCGGTAACAAAATCGTCCACCACGGTAACCCGGCACTCTGGGTTAATGGCTGTGATACGTTCGGCCATCACTTCGGCTTTTGACTGCCCAACATTGGGGCTGAGCGCGTGGATCTGGCGGTTGGTGTTGGTCACGCAGACGTCATCCATATCAATCAGCGTAATGGCCCCAATCCCGGTGCGAGCCAGTGCCTCAGCTGCCCACGAACCGACTCCGCCGATACCCACCACACAAACGTGGGCCTGCGCAAACAACTCAAGCGCATTCTGACCATATAAACGAGCGGTACCGCCAAAGCGCTGACGCCAGGCATCGGAAAGAGTGACAGACATGGATAAACCTCATAAAAAAACGGCGGCCTGATTATACAGACCGCCGCTTGAGATGGGAACTTAGCCGTTGAAGACGCTACCGGCTCCCGGTGCGCTCTTCAGCACCCAGACTCGCCCGTAGTGGTTATACCAGCCGGCGCGATGTCCCGCTTCCGGACCAATCCCCTGATAGATATCAAAGTGCTGGCCCTTAATTGCGCCCCCGACGTCTAGCGCAACCATGACGCGAAGCTCATACTGCCCGCTGAATTTCCCATTGTTGTCCAGCAACGGTACTTCGGCCAGAAGAGTGGTCCCCGCCGGAATGATAGAGCGATCGGACGCCACGGAGGCCCGGCCAATCAGCGGAACGGCGCTGGCGCCTTTCACCGGTGCGAAATGTTTCGGGGTAAAGAAAACAAACGATGGGTTCTCTTCCAGCAGCGCCTGCACTTCGCTGGCGCTATGAGTTTCACCCCAGTGGCGGATAGCCTGCATCGACATATCTTCACGCTTCACTTCACCGCGATCGATAAGCACTTTACCGATGCTGCGGTATGGCCAGCCGTTTTTCCCGGCATAGGCGAAGAAGGTCAGCGGGCTGCCGTCGCCGAAATCGATATAACCGCTGCCCTGTACGTCCATGATGAAGTTATCCATCAGAGAGTTGCTGTAAGCCAGAACATAGCTGTCGCTCAGCGCACCGCCGTAAATACCGGCGCGTGAAGGCAGACGACCATTTTTCGGCGGCATACGGTAAATAGGATACTGGAACTCACCCTGACGTGTGTGACGCGCCTGAATCACCGGCGTGTAGTACCCGGTGAACTGAACGTTACCGTAGTTATCGGCACCTTCCATCTGCCAGGCATCCAGACCGTACTGGCGCAGTGTGCGGGTATCGCCGCCGGACTTCAGCCATTGCTGAACGGCGCTGTAAACATCGTTATGACGGTTGTAAAGGCGCGGTGAAGCACCGCGAATCTGGCTAATCTGTTGGGCGAAGTCGCCGCCATTAATTGGCGAGCCTACGGCGTCCGGCTGGTTAACCAGCGAGAAAGGTTGCGAGAATTTACCATCGCTGTATTGCTGACCGCGATCGGTCGGTTTTGAGGAACAGGCGGCCAGAACTGCAGCCATAACGCCTATTGTCAGAAGTTTTGCCCAACGTCCGTTCATTACACTCTCATCTATATTTGCTGTGGCAGCCCGGTCAAGCAAGATAGCAAACACCAACCCGGATGAAAATCGCCTTAGCCTGCCCCCTGAATCCGACGCACAAAAATCCACCCGATTGAATGAAAAGCGGCTACACAGATGCTAAATATTCAACATATCTTAAAAAAAGGTTGCACCTTCAACACAGTGGCGTATAGTGCGCATCCACGGACGCGGGGTGGAGCAGCCTGGTAGCTCGTCGGGCTCATAACCCGAAGGTCGTCGGTTCAAATCCGGCCCCCGCAACCAATTCAGCATAAAGCTGAAGACAATGTGATAAAAAAGAAGTTACGGACGCGGGGTGGAGCAGCCTGGTAGCTCGTCGGGCTCATAACCCGAAGGTCGTCGGTTCAAATCCGGCCCCCGCAACCAATTCAGCGTAAAGCTGAAGACAATGTGAGAAGTAATGAAGTTTCGGACGCGGGGTGGAGCAGCCTGGTAGCTCGTCGGGCTCATAACCCGAAGGTCGTCGGTTCAAATCCGGCCCCCGCAACCACTTCACAATAACACCCTTTCGGGTGTTTTTTTGTTTCTGGCCTCAGTCAAAAGGCGCGTTATCCACGCCGTGCCAACGTTGCGCTATCCGCAAAGTATCTCTGAATACCATGATAAATAGATTCGGCTACCTTCTGCTGGAAGGCGACCGTGCGCAGCTTGCGTTCTTCTTCCACATTACTGATAAAAGCAGTCTCAACCAGGATAGAAGGGATCTCAGGCGCCTTAAGCACAGCAAATCCTGCCTGCTCTACCCGATTTTTATGTAGTCTGTTTACATTTCCCATTTTCCCCAACACCGCATGACCAAACTTGAGGCTGTCGTTAATTGTCAGAGATTGCACCATATCGAACATAGTATGGTCGAGATAACGGTCACCGCTGCGGCTCACCCCACCAATAAGGTCAGAAGCGTTCTGGCTGTCTGCCAGCAGTTTTGCCGCAGTACTGGTCGCACCTTTAGTGGAAAGCGCAAACACCGATGAGCCGTGCGCCTGGCGGTTACTAAATGCATCGGCGTGAATAGAGACAAATAGATCGGCACGCTGTTTTTGTGCCTTAGCCACCCGCACTTTCAGAGGAATAAATACATCCTCATTACGCGTCATATAGGCCTTCATCTTAGGATCTTTATCGATGAGTGCCTTAAGACGGCGGGCTATTTTCAGCACCACGTCTTTTTCCCGGGTTTTATATTTGCCAATGGCCCCCGGATCTTCGCCTCCGTGCCCCGGATCGATCATGACCACAATCGGCCTGTCGCGCCCCGCTTTACCCGGTTGTGGGCCTTCATCCTTCTGCGGCTTATCCAGCTGCCCGTTGTTGTAATCTTCCAGCAAAGCCAGGATGGGATCCTGCTCGGCGCTGGTATTAGACGAGTAGAGATCGACCACCAGCCGCTCTTTAAATTCTGCCACCGGCGCCAGCGCAAAGATCTGCGGGCTGACATTCTGCTTCAGTTCAAACACCAGACGCACGGTGTCCGGATCAAACTGCCCTACCCGCGCTGACGCGATATAAGGATCGTCAGGGCGAATTTGCTGGCCGATACCTTTAAGCACGGCATCCAGGTGAATATTTTCCAGATCGACGACAACCCTGGCCGGATTGCTCAGTGCAAATTGCCGATACTTCAGGACATGGTTTGACTCCAAAGTAATGCGGGTATAGGCCGAAGCTGGCCAGACGCGCACCGCAATGACCCGGCTGGTAGCCGCAAAACCTGGCGTGCTGACGCTTAGCAACCACATTGCGCCAACTCCTTGAATTAACTGGCGACGACTGATTTGACGCGATCCTGACATGCTTCTCCCTGGTAAATTTGCGCATAAAATTGCGGCGAAAAGTTTGAAAACTTTAGCGAATCACAGAGTTACTGTCATTAGCAAAAGGGTAAACATCCGCTAACAACTGTCACCTGGATGAAAAAATTGTCTGTTAACTAGTCAAATTGCCGCTTGCATCCGGAAAGATAAAAGAATAAAAATACACTTATTACGAATAAAAATTCATTGAGGTGTGCAAGTGGCGAAGGAAAGAAAGACTGAGCTGGTTGATGGTTTCCGGCACTCCGTCCCCTATATCAATGCCCATCGCGGCAAGACATTCGTCATTATGTTAGGCGGTGAAGCTATCGCCCATGAGAACTTTTCCAGCATAGTTAACGATATCGGGTTATTGCATAGCCTTGGCATTCGCCTGGTCGTAGTTTATGGTGCCCGGCCGCAAATTGATGCCAGCCTGGCCGCTCATGACTGCTCGCCTCAATTCCACAAACATATCCGCGTCACCGATGGCCGCACCCTCGATCTGGTGAAGCAAGCCGCCGGGCTGCTGCAACTGGATATTACCGCCCGTCTCTCTATGAGCCTCGGTAATACACCGTTGCAGGGAGCGCATATCAACGTTGTGAGCGGTAATTTTATTATCGCGCAGCCGCTGGGGGTTGATGACGGTATTGATTACTGCCATAGCGGGCGCATTCGCCGTATCGATGAAGAGGCTATTCATCGCCAGCTTGATGCAGGTTCCATTGTGCTGTTGGGGCCAGTTGCCGTATCGGTTACCGGCGAGAGCTTTAACCTCACTACCGAGGAGCTTGCCACCCAGCTGGCTATCAAGCTGAAGGCCGAAAAGCTTATCGGCTTTTGCTCAGCCCAGGGCGTTACCGATAACGAGGGAGAAATCATCCCGGAAATGCTGCCAGGAGAAGCCCAGCAGCGCGTGGCGGAGCTGGAAGCCGCCGGAGATTATCACTCGGGTACCGTACGCTTCCTGCGGGGAGCCATAAAAGCCTGTCGCAGCGGCGTAAACCGCAGCCATCTGATGAGCTATCAGGAAGATGGATCGCTGCTGCAGGAGTTGTTCTCACGCGACGGGATTGGCACCCAGATAGTGATGGAGAGCGCCGAACAGATCCGCCGGGCAACCATCAACGATATCGGCGGCATCCTCGAACTGATCCGCCCCCTGGAACAGCAGGGAATTTTGGTGCGCCGCTCCCGCGAGCAGCTGGAGATGGAGATTGATAAGTTCACCATTATTCAGCGCGATAATCTGACTATCGCCTGCGCGGCGCTCTATCCTTTTACCGAAGAGAAGATAGGCGAGATGGCCTGCGTGGCAGTACACCCGGATTACCGCAGCTCTTCGCGAGGGGAAGTACTGCTGAAGCGAATTGCCAGCCAGGCCCGGCAAATGGGACTGGACCGGTTATTCGTCCTGACCACTCGTAGTATTCATTGGTTCCAGGAGCGAGGCTTTACGCCGGTTGATATTGAGCTGCTGCCTCAAAGTAAGCAGCAGATGTACAACTATCAGCGGCGCTCTAAAGTTCTTATGGCTGACCTGGGATAATTTCATTCCCAGAGTCGGCAAATGCCGCCGCCAGGCCACTGCGCCTGGCGGTTTGAGTGCCAATAGCCTGAGCCAGTACCCGCCGTTCCGCATACAGTGAAAGCCGCTTGCGAGCTCGGGTGATAGCGGTGTAAACCAGTTCACGAGTTATCAACGGCACATATTTATCCGGCAAAACCAGGGCTACATTATCAAATTCCGAGCCCTGCGATTTATGCACCGTCATCGCCCATACGGTTTCGTGGTCAGGTAAGCGGCCAGGAATCACCGACTTAATCGAACCATCCGCCAGCGGGAACCAAACTCGCAGCCCATCTTCACCGCGCAAAGTTACCCCGATATCACCGTTAAACAACCCCAGGGCGCTATCGTTACGCGAGATCATCACTGGCCGCCCGTGGTACCAGCGCGAACCGGCTGCAGGCCGCTCAACAATGCCACGCTGCATCAGCAAAGTGCTAATGCGCTCATTCAATCCGCTAACGCCGAACGGCCCTTCGCGCAATGCGCAGAGCAGTTGATAGCGGCCAAAGGCCGCCAGCGCTGCCTCAGGCGTCACCGGGCCAGAAAGCAGGGACAGATAATTAGCAAATCCCTCCAGAACCTGGCTAATCATCCCCAGGTAATCCTCTTCGCAGGCCAGCGGATGGTATTCGATATCGCTAAACCCCTGCCCCAGCGCGCGGGTAACTGCCGGGTTGTCGCCAGCATTCACCGCTGCCGCCAGCTGGCCAATACCGGAGTCGGCCCCAAAGCGATAACTTTTGCGCAGCAGGCACAGCCCCCCGCGCAGCCGCGCAGCAGTATCTGACTCACCCTGCGGCAGCGAATAGCCCACCAGCTCGCTAAGCTCACCGGCACGAGCCGCAGGATATCCCTCCCCCGCATACTGGCAAATATCGCCCAGCACCGCACCGGCCTCCACCGAGGCCAGTTGATCCCGGTCGCCAAGGAAAATAACCCTGGCACCTGCCGGTAGCGCGTCAATAAGCCGCGCCATCATGGGCAGGTCAACCATTGAAGCTTCATCGACAACCAGCAAATCAAGATGAAGCGGGTTTCCTGCGTGATAACGCAGATGCTGGCTGTCTGGACGCATTCCCAAAAGGCGGTGCAGCGTGGAAGCATCCTCCGGCAGCAGCGCTTTAACGTCATCATCCAGATCTAATTCATTCAGCGCTTTACCGAGTGACTCGGTCAGCCTGGCCGCGGCTTTACCGGTGGGTGCCACCAGGCGAATACGCCAGCGCCGATCCCCCTGAAGCTGCACCAGCGCTGCCAATAGTTTAGCTACGGTGGTCGTTTTACCGGTCCCAGGCCCGCCAGAAATAACCGATATCCTTCTGGTCAGGGCGACCGCAGCGGCGACTTTCTGCCAGTCCGTCTCCGGCTGCGGGGCAAATAGCTTATCGAGAATAGACCGTACCCGCTGGCCATCTATCGCTTCATTATCATTAGACTGCTGTTGGAAGAAATGTCCGACTCTCTGCTCGTAGTGCCACAGTCGGTTCAGATACAGGCGGTTACCATCCAGCACTAATGGCGCGGCGCTACCGTCACAGGCAACGGCAGGAGATGCCGATAACAGCGGAATCCAGTCATTATCAACACCGCTGGCCGCCAGCAGTTCCGCACCTAGCTGAAGGTTGCGTGGGACGATGCTTTCTGGAGTGATTGAATCAAGCGGCAGGCAAACATGCCCCTCGCCCGCATCGCGGCTAACTAACGCTGCCGCCAGCATGACGGCAGGGCGATCGCTGTGCGCCACCATGATGGCAAACTGCACATCCAGAGAGCGAAATGCGCCTTCGTTGACTCCCTGCAATAACAAGGACTCCATCATGCTCATAACGTTACCGCCTCACCGCTAAACAGAACGTCCATCTCGTCGATTAACGCCTGCTGTGGACGAGTCGTAAAGATTCCCTGGCCGGGCATTTCAGGCGTCACTCCCCTTAAAAACAGATAGATAACGCCACCAAAGTGATGTTGATAGTCATAGTCTGTCAGGCGCTGACGCAAGTAGCGGTGTAACGCCAGGCTATAAAGTTGATACTGGAGATCGTAACGATGCTGGCACATCGCCTGCTCCATCGCCTCACGGCGGTAATCTTCGCCACTCGAACCTAACCAGTTTGATTTGTAATCCAGCAGGTAATACCGCCCCTGCCAACGGAAAACCAGATCAATAAAACCCTTCAGCATCCCCTGAACCTGACGGAAATCCAGCGCCGGGCAATTGGCGGATAGGGGGTCATAGCGGCGGAGAATATTATCCAGCGCTTTAGCATCCAGTAATCCATCTATCGGCAGATAAAATTCCAGCTCAACCCGGGTATCTTTTGGACCAAGGGCCGAAAGGGTCAGGCCATCATAGCTCAACGGCGCGCCCAGCACTCCCGGCAGCCATTCAGCCAATACCGGTTGCCAGCGCTCCTCAAAACCTTGTAACTGAAGCTGCTCAGCCAGCCATTCATTGCTGACCGGCTCGCGAAAATCAATTTGCTCGAACAGGCTGTGAAGGAAAGTCCCCGGCCCGGCACCGCGCGGGAAATCATAAGGCGACAGCGCCTGCTCCTGAGGCTGTTCGCCGCCTTCAGCGGCATCAATATCAAAGCGCGGCAGCAAGTCCTGAGCCAGCGTACCGGTTTTTCCATGCTGCTGTAGCCCGGAATAACTGGTGACTCGCCACTGATCATCGACAATCCGCTCCGGTGTTCGAGCCGCCAGATCCGGTAACAGATCCTCCTGCGGCTGCCACGGCTCTGCCGGAGTATCGCTAACCGGACAGAGCGCGATATCAGGCCCGGCCAGCGTTGCCAGCGCCGCGCCCAGCTCATCACCAGTCAGCGCCTCACCGCGTTGAATCAAATATCCCAGCGCACTGAGATGCAGATCGCTGGTCCCTGATTTGCTACGAGTACCGCGCACTAAAGGCGCAATACCAATACTGCAGTGCCAGATGGCCCGGGTTACCGCCACGTATAGCAGACGCAAATCTTCAGCTAAGCGTTCCTCTTCAGCCCAGGCTTTCCCCTGCTCGCTGCCTTCAATATCCAGCAACGAGGTAAATGAGGTTCGATCGTGATACAGCACCTGGGACTGAGGCCTGAAGCTGGCGATAAAGGGCAGCCAAACCAGCGAGTACTCCAGCCCTTTGGATTTATGGATGGTCACCACCTGCACCAGATGGCGATCGCTCTCCAGCCTTAGCTGCTGGCTGCTGGCGTTACGGTCTGGCTCGCTGATACGTTGCGCCAGCCAGCGAGTAAGCGCATGCTCACTGTCCAACTGCCCGGCAGCCTCCTGTAGCAATTCACACAGGTGCAGAACATCGGTGAGACGTCGTTCACCGCCCGTCTGCGTCAGCAGGGTTTCGGCGACCTGACGGCGGGACAGCATTTCACGGAGCATCGGCATTACGCCGCGTCGTAGCCAGCGCTGGCGATAATCGTCAAACTCTTCAACGATATGTTCCCAGGCCTGCTCATCCTGATTCAAAGCATCCAGGCGGCTGGCATCAAGCCCAAGCAGAGCGGTAGCCAATGCATTTCGCACCAGATTTTCTCGCTCCGGATTGAGTACAGCCTGAAGCACCCACAGTAATTCGCGCGCTTCAGGAGTCGTAAACACGCTATCGCGGTTGGATAAATAGACCGAAGGAATATTCAACGCATTTAATGCATCGCGTATCAGCCCCGCCTCCTGGCGGCTGCGCACCAGCACCGTAATATCGCTGGCGGCGACCGGACGCGACTTGTCGCCACGCCATAATAACGCGTCGCCGCGCTGCCCGGCGCTAAGCCAGTGGCGGATCTCGCTGGCGCATTGGCGCGCCATCATCTGCTGATAATCATTGACGCTAATAACCTGCTCATTTCCCTGCCAGAAGGTCATAGCCGGTTGTTCAGCACCATTGATGGTGAAACGTAGCCCCTGATTGCGCGGCGATGAGTTAACCGCCAGGAAGGGAATATCTTTAAACAGGAAAGCATCTGGTACGCGCTGAAACAGCGTGTTGACGCTGTTCACCATTGCCGGCGAAGAACGCCAGTTAGTCTCCAGCGTATAGTGGGCGCTCACCTCTTTACGCGCGCGCATGTAGGTAAAAATATCCGCGCCGCGGAAGGCGTAAATAGCCTGTTTAGGGTCACCGATAAGTAGCAGCGCGCACTCCGGCTGATGGAGCCAGATGTGGCGAAAAATTCGGTATTGCTGAGGGTCGGTATCCTGAAATTCATCAATCATCGCCACCGGATAACGGCTGCGAATGGCTCTAGCCAAAGCTTCGCCCTGTTCGCCTGCCAGCGCCAGATCCAACCGGCTGAGCATATCGTCAAAACCCAGCTCGCCGCGCCTGCGCTTCTCTTCGGCCACCGTGTCGCGGATCTCTGTCAGCGCCCGGCTGATAACCAAATCTTTAATGCTCAGCGGAGCGGCTAACAGCTCATCCACCGCGGTAAAGAGCGGATGGCGAGGCACCTCACCTTTTTTGGTTTTATCTTCCAGAACCCGCTGCCCAAAGCGGTTCAGAGCATCCGGCAGGCGATAATCTTCGCTCTCCTGCTCTGCCCACTCCCCCACCTGGCTTAACCAACCGGGCAGATAGCGACTGCTGTAGCTGCGTTTATCAACGCCAGAACCATTAATAATGTCTGCCACATCTGCAGAGGTTTCGCGCCAGCGCTGTTTAAAGTCGCTTATGCGGCTAATTATCTGGCGGTGCCGATCCTCCAGGGTTTCCCCTTCCGCAACCGGCTGCACCAGCTGAGGTTTATCGCCATGCAGATAGCTTTGAATCTCAAGCAGCAAATTTTCCGGCCCGCTCCACAGCGCGCTTACCGCCGCGGCAACCGGACGCGGCAGCGGGTAACAATGACGTCGCCAGAAGTCAGCGCAGGCCCGCTGACGCAGCGGCTGCTCATCTTCAATAAGCCGCTGTTCAAACAAAAGGCCGGACTCAAACGCATTAAGGCTCAGCATGCGCTGGCAGAAACCGTGAATGGTAAAAATTGCCGCTTCGTCCATCTGGCGCTCAGCCAGTAGCAGAGTGTGGGCCGCCGCCTCAGGTGAGGAGATCTCGGCCATAAGCTGCGTCATCAGCGGGTTGTCGCTGCGCCCGCGCAGGCAGGCAATTCTCAGTTCATGAATGTTACTGCGGATACGCCCACGCAGTTCAGCCGTGGCAGCCTCGGTAAAGGTAACCACCAGCAGCTCTTCAACCCGTAATGGGCGCGGCGCGGCGGCATCGCCGCCCAGCCCCAATAGCAGACGCAGGTAAAGCGCCGCGATGGTATAAGTTTTGCCGGTGCCTGCCGATGCCTCAATCAAACGCTCGCCGGTCAGCGGCAGGCGCAGAGGGTCCAGCGCCGTTGCAGTAATAACACTCATTGTGGCTCAGCAACCTGAGGTAAAGACTGCTGTAATGCCGTAATACTTGGCCACACTTTTGAGCCGGAAAGCGCTGCATATTGCTCTTTGCTACCGCCCTGGCTCCCGGAAATCTGCGAAACAATCGCCATCCCCTGGCGGGCAATGACCGCCTGATGGAAGAACAGCGCCAGTTTCTCCGGCGTCAGCGTTTTGATAACGGCAATCTCTTTAGCCCGCGAATCAAACTTCCAGTTGCCACGGTCAAAGTCCTTACTAAACTGCGCCGCTTCGCCGGCCAGTGTCTGCGGCGGTGCCATCATATCTTTGATAACGCCCTGCTGAACCTGGGCAAACTCGCTGGCAGGCATTTCTCTCAACCGCTTTTCTACTCCAGTGAAAAACGCTTCATAGCGCTTCCACAGCGCGGCCGGCTGGCGGTCGCTGCTTTGCAGTAAAAAGCCCAGGCCCCATTGACGGCCAACCGGCATTGCAAAGGCAAATACCGCATAGCCTAACTGCTCCTGAGTACGCAGCTGATTGTAGAACCAGGGCTGGATAATCTGGCCTATCAGCATGCTATAAGCGGCACTTTTGGTTTCGTCATAAAACTTAGGAACAAACACTGCGGCCAGCGCTGAATCGGTACTGGCACCGGTTTCCCGGAATGCCGCCATTTGTTCACGGTCGATCAATACATCTTTATTGCGGCACCATTCATTGCCGTCAGTCTGCAACTGGCTGCTTACCTTACGAGCCAATGCCTTGCTTTGGTCCGGGCTCATATTACCCACCACCATAAACTCAGCACGGGCACCGTGTTTAAGCTGTTCGCGATAATTCATCACATCCTGCAGCGTAATGGATGCCAGCTCCGCCCGACGAGTATCGCGCTGGAAGTAAGGCACCTGTGACACCATTTGCACCGGCAGCATAGCCTGATCGTAGGCTTTTGATTTCTCCGCCGAGGCCAGCATCTGCAAATACCAGGATTTTGCCTGCGCCAGCTCAGCATCATTGCTCTGATAGCTAAAATAGCCATCGAGCAGATCGCTAAACAATTCAGACATATGCTGGGTATAGCCGTTTGCATTGAGCACCAGGCCGTTATTGGCGCTGGTTGAGAAACCAATGCCGCCAACCGCAGCCTGATTGCTTAACTGGTCAAGAGCCAGCCCGGCCAGGTAGTCATTGAGCGCAAACATTACCTGATTACGCGCACTGTTCATCGCCTCAGGATTACGCAGCACTGCGGTAATATCCACCTTAGGCTCGCTGGCAAAACGCTGGCTTGGCATATAGAGCACTCGCAGTTTTGGCTCTTCCAACAGCATTTCCGGATGGGAGTAGCTTTTATTCGGTTTTATCAGCGCAAAATTATCTGGAATGTAGGGGTTCAGCTCCGGCAGCTGCAGGGCAATTTTTTTCGCATCCTGTTGCCACAGCTCGTGAATCTTCCCGGTAACGCGAGCAACGGAGTATTGCGCATTAACAAAATAGGCCTGCTTATCGTGAGGCTCATCGGGGCTGATATACCAGATACGCGCATTGGCGGGAATCATCTGATCGAGACGAGCTTGCACCGCAGCAGGATCGAAGCGATCGGCAATGTTTACCGCGTCCAGCGTATGGGCCACAGGTACTCGAATCATAGTATCGGCCAGCCACTCAACATAATTCATGTCGCGCGAGATTGATGGATAGCGGAAGTCGAGATCCAGAACTTTGGCCAATTCTTTGAAGTAACGCTTATCGATATTATTCTGGCGCAGCATCTGTAAATAGCTGAACACCGCGGCTACCACGCGATCCCGGTTGGCCAGGCCTTTGTCAGTCAGTGACACTGAAATGGTAAAGACGCCGCTGTTACCGGCTATTACCGGGTCAGAGTCTGCCCGCACGCCGTCGGCCAGCCCCTGGTTTTGCAACCAGTCGGAAAGCGTATTCGGGCTGCGGTTGCCAATCATGTAGCTAATCAGCTCATCAGTTTTGCTCCGGAACTGCGCACTGTTATCCGGCAACCGGAACTCGATACGTACTAGTTTGCGCGGCTGTGCAGGAACGTAGTGAATAATGATGTCTTTCTGAGCATCAGTGACCACCGGTACTTTAATCGCTGGGATATCACGCTTGTTATTAACGATGCGGCCATAGGTCTGGCTGGCGAGCTTAGCCAGATCTGGCAACGGTTTGTTGCTGTAGATAACGGCCTTCATCAGATTTGCGGAGTAGTAGCGGTCACGGAATTTATGCAGCGCATCCAGCAGACTGTTACCCGGCAGATCGCGCAAAGTTTCCAGGTTGCCGCCGGAGAATTGAGAGGCCGGATGAGCAGGATTCAATGTTTCTGCGCCAACCTGCGCCATGCGCAGCCCGTCACGGGAGCGCGCCATCGTTAGCTCGGAATTAACCGCATTACGTTCCCGATTGGTGTATTTTGCATCCAGATTCGGTGCGGCAATAGCATCAGCAAGGCGATCGACCGCCGGGCTGAGAGCGTCATTCTCAACTTCCAGATAATAGGCAGTACGATAAGGTAACGTGCTGGCGTTATGGCTACCACCGTGCAATTTGAGAAATTCTGACAGGCTATCTGGTTGAGGATATTTGGCCGATCCCATCAGCGTCATGTGCTCAAGAAAGTGAGCCAGCCCCTGATGATCTTTGGGATCCTGAAGTGAACCTACCGGTACCACCAGCGCCGACAGCGACTTGATCGCCTGCGGATCGCTAACCAGTAAAACTTCCATACCATTATCAAGGCGTATCGCCTGATAACTTCTGTCATCTTTATTGCTTTTGTGGACAGTCTCTTTTATCGGCTGCCACCCCTGGCTGGCCTGGCTCAATGGAGCCCAAAAAAAGACAGACAACAACAAACATACAAACCAGGTACTACGTTTCGGCATTCCAAACCTCTTTAACTCTTACGCCAGCGTGCTGACTACTGCTAATAATGCCGTTTCTCTTCCTGGTGGCGCCGGCGTTCAGGCGCTAATGTCCGTCAGGACAAAATCGGCGACATTATGTACACAAAGCTGGCTAATTTGTCATCGGCACACCTTAGGAATGTGCGGACTGACACACTTTACCCCTTCTGGCGATGGCGATATAGCGGTAACAGGTAACGCTGTGTGTTATCGATAACAAGCTGGCAATATGCGTCATCCATAGTACGTGACAAACGCTGCAACCAAAGATCGCTACCTTCCCCTTCCACCCGTTGGTTCCCCTGCCATGTCTGAAGTAACCTGGCATGCGCTTTGCGCTGTGTTTCTTCATCCCAGTCTATGGCGTCTTGTTCCGGGTTATAACAGGCCTCCAGCCATGCCCCACCGCTCTCGGCTAAAAAAATTAATGGCTCATCCATGCCGCTGCGATAGCCGGCAATGTAAGGCATGAGCAACTCTCTGGCCTCACTCATACTGAAACCGGGAAAACGCCAGGCCGTGTCTTTGCGCCCGTACAGTCGGCTCTCACCGCCTGCGCCCTGCGCGCAGTAGACAAGATGCTCCAGCCATAGCTGGAGACCGTGGCCGACGCGCAGTAGCGAAGGCCGCCAGCGTAATAATCCATCGCTCTGCACCCCCGGCAGCCAGCCGGTAAGACGTACACCGTCTATAGCCAGATCGATTTCCAGGCTTTCTGCTGGCCTTAGCTCTGATTTCACCCGTTCCGCAAGTGGTTCCATTTCGGCAAACTGTTGTTCCCAGGCCAGTTCACCAAAAGGTCCATAAGGCAAAATACCGGCGGCACGATAGCGCCTGAAAAGCGCCTGCGGATCTTTTTGCTCCACTAAGCAATTGAGCAGTTCCTGATTGAGCCAAAACCTGTCCAGCGTATCCAGCGTAAATGGCTCGCTATCCGGCAGCGTACTCTCCTCCAGCCCGAAATTAACCCCAAGCCGCATCTGGAAAAACGCCCGTACCGGGTGACGCCAGAAGCGCTGCAACTGGCTGAACTCCAGCTCTTCCAACGGCTGCGCCGCTAACGGCTGAATAAACGGTTGAGGCGCATCCCCATGCCCGCTGGCAACCGCAAGCCACTCACGGGCATAGCTCTGCACCGGGCTTGCCGGCACAAAGTTACGGGCATCAAACGGCGTTCGGGTATGTAAAGTAGTTAACTCAGCCAATATGCGATCGGTGCTTTGATCAAGATTTAAGTCCTTATCTTTGGCCAGACGGTAGCTGCGGCCAACATAGTCCATTAGCTCCTGAACCAGAACTGAAGGATTGCGCTCACTGTTGTCCTGAATGGAGCGGCCAATATAGCTAATATACAAGCGCTGCCTGGCCGACAGGAGCGCTTCCAAAAACAGGTAGCGGTCATCGTCGCGCCGGCTGCGATCGCCGCGTTTAGGGCGCTCGCTCATCAGATCAAAGCCCAGTGGTGGCAAAGTGCGGGGATATACCCCGTCATTCATACCCAGCAGGCAAACGACCCGAAATGGAATCGAGCGCATTGGCATCAGGGTACAGAAATTCACCTGACCGGCGAGAAAACGCTGGCTAATACGCTCATTGTCGAGACGCCGGGCCAGCTCGTCACGCAGAACGGTTAGAGAAACCTCCTGCTGATAGTGAGCGGAGATCCCCTGGCCAATAGCCTCCTGCCATTGCTGTTCCAGCAGCGCCAGCGCGGCCTCAGTATCCGCATCGGCGCTAAAAAAGTCACCGCTCATTTCGCGCACCACCGGTAGCCACTCTTCTAGCGTGCGAGATTGCCCCAACCGCTGACGCCAGATATTAAGCTGCATTAGCAGGTCGGCGAGATGCCCCACGAGTTCGGCTATCAGCCCGGAGGAGGCGTCATAAGGCAATACTTCCTGCCATTCGCCTATCTGGCTCTCCATGGCATAACCCAGCAGCATACGGGTAATGCCAAAGCGCCAGGTATGCTGGCCGGTAGCGGGAAGATCCAGCTCCCGCACGTTATCATCATCGATCCCCCAGCGAATACCCGACTCGCCCACCCACTGGCGTAACGCCTGTAGCCCCCGCTCTTCAATAGAGAAGCGCGCCGCCAGCGCCGGAACCTCCAGCAAGGCAAGGATATCCTCACTCACAAAGCGACTATCTGGCAGCGATAATAGCTCCATAAACGCCTGTAGCGCCGGGTGTGCGGAGCTGGCCCGCCGGTCAGAAATAGAAAATGGGATACGACGGGTATCGCTGGCGCTACCAAATACCGACTGAATATACGGGCTGTAGCTGTCGATATCCGCCACCATGACAATAATGTCGCGTGGCGTCAGGGAGCTGTCCCGTTCCAGCATCGCCAGCAGCTGATCATGTAGCACCTCCACTTCCCGCAGCGGGCTGTGGCAGACATTTAATGTCAGTGAGCTATCCCCGCTATCAATCGGACGCCGCAGTTCGCTGGATTCGAACTCTTTTAGCGAAACGCCCATCACTTCTCCGTTGTGCAGCTCCAGAATATCGGCCTGTACGTTGTGCAGCAGCGAGTCGCGGTCGATATCGGCAAAAGCTTCTACCTCTCTGAAATTTTCCAGCTCGGAAAGTAGAAAGGTATAGTCGCGCCCCTGTTTTCCCCACGAGGCCAACAGAGGATTAGCGGTGTTTTGTTCACCCTCGGCATTAAACAAGGAGTCAGGTACAACGCCATCCGGGAAGACGCCGCCTGCCTGAGAGCCATCGGGACGCTGGCGCTGACGGCTTTGCAGGCGCGCCAGAAACGCGGGATCCTGAATATCCCCCCAATACCAGCGGCAGGGATTGGTAAACAGCAAATGGACATCAATATGGCGGCCCAGCGCCTCCAGGGCCTTGAGGTAAACCGGCGGTAACGCTGAAATTCCGCAGATAAATACCCTGGGCGGAAGCCCGACGGGGCAACTATCGGCATTATTGAGGCGGTCGATAAAGCGTTGGTACAGATTGGCACGGTGCCACTCAGGCTGGCCCAGCTGCGCCGTGTACTCAACTAATGCCGCCCACAGCGGAGCCTGCCAGATTTGCGACTCGCCAAGGTCTGGCACTCTTTCACCGCGCTGCCAGCAAGATAGCCACTGCGGGCGATAAACCAGATACTGGTCATAAAGATCGGCAATCCTACCGGCTAACTGAGCCAGCTTACGCCCCTCACGGTCTTCTTCCAGATAGTGGCCTAGCGCAGCAAACTCTGGCCGGGACAGATACTTCGGCAGCAGGTGCATAAGCTTCCAGCTCATGCCTGCTTTGGTGAACGCACTTTCTTTAGGGACGTCAGGCAGTACTGTGACAAACATATCCCAGATAAAACTTGCCGGCAGTGGGAAACGAATATTTGCCGCTATCGAAAACTTACCGGCCAGCGCCATTTGCAACCACTGAGCCATACCCGTGCTTTGAACCAAAATAACTTCAGGTTCAAAAGGATCGTCCAGCGGCTGGCTGCTGACAAGATAAGCCATAACCTCTTCCAGAACGTCCAGCCGGTTAGAATGATAGACCCTTAACATCTGCTGCTCCTGATTGCGCGCCAGCCGCGCAGTATAACCGTGAAATTGTGCCCTGCCGTCCGCCGGGGCTGATAACCGTGGCACTGATGCTGACACATCCATCTTTGAATGTCTCCTGCCGGTTGGCCTGCCAGCCTGATGGTACAGGCGGAGGCTCAAGGTCCGCCTGCTGACTGGCAAGCCGCCACAGCATGCGATACTCCTGCTGTGCTTTGGCGCTTTTCGCCAGCCCATTCTGAAAACCAGACAGAGCAACGATACCCGCCGCAAACAGAGCCATGGCAATCATCACCTCGGGCAAAGAAAATCCCTGCTCTTTCATAGTAAAACGCATCGCAATGCCGCAGCCGGGCACAGGTCAATCCACCCCGACGGCTCACTCTCCAGCCGGTTATCGCGCACGATGACCCAACGCCATAAAACCGGTGCCACCACAGAACCCGATAGCTGCACACCCAATAGATAACGCCCGTCGGTCAGATGCTGAAGACAGCCAATGCCCTCTGGGCGATTGATACTCTGGCAGGTTTCCTCACCCTTGCCGATTTCACTCCAGCTCATGCGAAGAGTCTGGCTCTGAAGAGAGAGCGCATCGCTAAACCCCACAGCCGAGTCGCGTGTAAGCTTTACCGCCGGGAGCTGGCGGGCCAGTCCATCGGCCAGTCCACTCACCAGCATCAGCCCCATTGCCAGCAATAAAACGACCATGCCAATAGCGGCCATCCCTCTTTGCCGTCTGCTCACAGATTAAACCCCGTGACGTTATGGATTAGTGCCAGCGTTCGGGTTGAGGATCGCCCGGCGCTTACAGGCTGAGCGCTCAGCCGTTGAACCACTCGCGGCGGCCAGCCGGGGCGGAGCTGCACCTCAACCTGCCAGCCGGTAAGCCTGAGGCTTTCAGGGGCGCTAATACGCTCCCAGCCAGCACCATTACATCCAGAAGTTCCTCGATGGATTTCAATGCTCCCAGCCCTCAGGCGCAGGGCTGTATGCTCTTCAGGTTCCCAGCGCCCATTATGATTTTCATCCCAGGCGGCAGAAATACAGTTAACGCCCGGCTCAATGACCAGCCCCTTTCCCTGACAATGCCCTGCGCAATAGCCCGATCGTTGCAGCGTTTTACCCAGCGTCGCCGCCAGCCGCTCCAACTCACGCCAGGCCGTCAGCTCGGCTGATGCCCGCATGACGCCTGCCTGTAGCGCCGGAAGAACGCGCATTGCCCCACCTAGCAATAGTCCGGACAGCAGTAGCGCAATCAGCATTTCTGGTAAGGTAAATCCTTCGCTATTTACTGGCATCTTCCCTCCTCCGGACGACACAGCCGGATACGTCCCCAGGCGGAAATAACTACCCGCCAGCGCCCGCTTCCATTGCCTATGGTGATATGACCCGGCCAGGCAGTATTGCGACCGCCATAAAAAGCCAGACGGTCGGTAATATCGAGCAGCTCAATATCTCCCGCTTTAAGCCGCAGGCTATGCAGCCGTTCGTTATCGGGCTTGTGCATCAAACCTATTGGGTTTGCCCGCAAACGCCAGCCCGAGGCAGGCCGCTCAGCCGTTATCTGTAACGTCAGATTTCCCGCCTCGGCCCGCTCGCGTTGATATTGCAAAAACTGGCGCAGCGCCTGTGCCCCCTGCCATAACCTTTGTTGCTGCTGCCAGCGGGCCATACTCCACCAGCCACCACTGCCTAGCAACGCGACAATGGCCATGGCAACAATAAGTTCGACTAAGGTAAATCCCTGTTCCCGTTTCATGGGGATGAGTATGCCTGCGCCATTATTCGACACTAGCGGGCATAGTTTGAAGTTGTGAGAGATGCTCAGGACAAGTGGAGAGGTTTGCTGGCAGGACAATAAAAGCTGGAGTCATATCGCAAAAAAACCGGCGCTATTGCGCCGGTCTGGAGAGAATTTTAGATGGCAACGGGTGCCTTGATAGCCGGGTGCGGATCGTAACCCTCTATTTCAAAATCCTCGAACCGGTAATCAAACAGCGAGACCGGTTTACGTTTGATGATGAGTTTAGGCAACGCGCGCGGCTCGCGGGTCAGCTGCAGGCGGGTCTGTTCCAGGTGGTTGCTGTAAAGATGGGTATCGCCACCGGTCCAGACAAAATCACCAACTTCCAGGTCGCACTGTTGAGCCATCATATGCACCAGCAGCGCATAGCTGGCGATATTAAACGGCAGGCCGAGGAAGATGTCACACGAACGCTGGTACAGCTGGCAAGACAGTTTACCGTCCGCCACATAGAACTGGAAAAACGCGTGGCACGGAGCCAGCGCCATTTGATCCAGCTCGCCGACGTTCCAGGCCGAGACAATAATCCGGCGTGAGTCCGGGTCGGTTTTTAGCTGATTTACCACATTTGCCAGCTGGTCGATGCTGCCGCCATCGCGGGTGCCCCATGCACGCCACTGCTTGCCATACACCGGCCCTAAGTCGCCATTTTCATCAGCCCATTCATCCCAAATGGTAACCTTGTTTTCCTTCAGGTAACCGATATTGGTATCACCATTCAGGAACCACAGTAACTCGTGGATGATAGAGCGCAGGTGGCAACGCTTGGTGGTCACCAGCGGGAAGCCATCCTGCAGATTGAAACGCATCTGATGGCCAAATATCGACAACGTGCCGGTACCGGTACGATCGTTTTTTGGGGTGCCCTCAGCGAGCACCTTTTGCATTAAATCCAAATACTGTTGCATGTTTCCTCAGGAAAGCTGTTGCTGCGGACGGCGGCGATAAGCCCAGATCATCATAATAGCCCCGGCGACAATCATCGGAATCGACAGGATTTGCCCCATGCTGATGTACTGGACCCAGGCTCCGGTGAACTGCGCATCTGGCTGGCGGAAGAATTCCACGATAATACGGAACGCGCCATAACCTACCAGGAACAGCCCGGAGATAGCCCCCATTGGCCGCGGTTTACGGATATAAAGATTGAGGATGAAAAACAGTACTATACCTTCCAGCGCCATCTCATAGAGCTGGGAAGCGTGGCGCGGCAGAACGCCATATTGTTCAAAAATAGGCTGCCATTCCGGATGCGATGGCAGCAGTGAGATATCCTCACCACGCGAGCCCGGGAACAGCATAGCGAAACGGAAACCAGGATCGACGCGGCCCCAAAGTTCACCGTTAATAAAGTTCCCCAAACGCCCGGCGGCCAGGCCAAACGGCACCAGCGGAGCAATGAAGTCGGATACCTGGAAGAAAGTACGCTTAGTACGATGGGCAAAGATTATCATCACCGTGATAACCCCAATCAGCCCGCCGTGGAACGACATACCCCCGTCCCAGACCCGGAACAGATACAGCGGGTTCTCCAGGAATAGCGAGAAGTTGTAAAACAGCACATAGCCAATACGCCCGCCCAGGAATACCCCGAGGAAGCAAGCGTACAGAAGGTTTTCAACTTCGTTACGCGTCCAGCCGCTGCCCGGACGGTTTGCCCTCCGGATTGCCAACCACATAGCGAATACAAAGCCAACCAGGTACATCAATCCGTACCAGTGAAGCGCAACCGGCCCGACAGAAAAGATAACCGGATCAAAATCGGGAAAACGCAGATAGCCGCTGTTCATCTGTCACCACAAATTCGTTTAATACCGCCAGAATGGACGGCAGAGAAAAGTAAAGCGCACCATACCGGTGCTCCCAAAGCGCAAAATCATAGCATAACGGCCAGAAATCTGGCCGTCAGGAGTTGTAAATGTTCAGTACTAACGCCCGCCGCGGATAAGTCCCCCCATACCGCGCCGCTCCATAAACGCCGCAACCTGATGGCGAACTTCGGTACCGAGCTGAGCTTCCAGGCTGCGCTGAGCCAGGTTTTCAGCCTCTTCCAGAGTAATATGGCGCAGTAAGTATTTGATACGCGCTACCGCATGGCCGTTCATCGACAAATGGTGGTAACCCATACCAATCAACAGCGCAGTACACATTGGATCGCCGGCCATTTCACCGCACAACCCCAGCATCAACCCGTGTTCACGAGCCAGCGATGAGATCATATACAGTGCGCGCAGCATAGCCGGGTGCAGGCTATCGTACAGGTTAGCGACCCGGGTATTGTTACGATCGACGGCCAGCAGATACTGGGTAAGGTCGTTGCTGCCCACAGAGATAAAATCTACCCGTCCTGATAGCTGCGGCAGCATAAACAACATGGATGGCACTTCAATCATCACACCAAGACGTGGACGCGGAATTTCATAACCCAGCGTTTCTTCAACTTCACGCCCCGCGCGCTCTATGAGCCTCCTGGCGTCATCAACCTCATCAAGGTTAGTCACCATCGGCAGCAGAATGCTCAGATTGCCGGTTGCAGCGTTAGCGCGCAGCATGGCCCGCACCTGAATCAGAAAAATTTCCGGCTGGTCGAGAGTAATACGAATGCCGCGCCAGCCGAGGCACGGGTTCTCTTCGCTTATCGGCATATAAGGCAGCTGCTTATCGGCACCGATATCCAAAGTACGCAGCGTCACAGGCTTACTGTTAAACATTTGCAGCATGCCCTGATACTGAGCCACCTGCTCCTCTTCAGAGGGAAAGCCGCTTTGCAGCATAAATGGGATTTCAGTGCGATACAGCCCAATACCATCGATGCGATTACCCAGCTTTTCTTCATGTTCCGGGCTAAGACCGGCATTCAGCATCACCTGAATTCGCTCACCGCTTTTAAGCTGGGCCGGGCTTTGCGCATCACCCTCAGCCACCCGGCTTAGTTCATCTTCCTCACTAACCAGCCGCTTATATTCCTGGAGCAGTACCGGTTCAGGATCGATGAGCACTTCACCCCGATACCCATCGACGACGAGCATACGTCGGGCAAGGGAAGCCGGTTCCATATCCGCGCCCATCACCGTCGGAATGCCCATGGCGCGAACCATAATGGCGGCATGGGAGTTCGCAGCGCCATCGCGTACCACTACCCCGGCCAGCCGGTCCAGCGGCAGCTCGGCTAAGAGCGTTGCGGAGAGTTCATCGGCCACCAGCACGAAGCGCTCTGGCCAGCTGCTGGGACTTTGAATGGAATCATCAAGGTGGAACAGCAGGCGCTGGCCCAGAGTGCGTAAATCGCCAGCGCGCTCTTTCAGATAGCTGTCAGTCAGCCCGGCGAATTGCTCGGCAAATTTGCTAATAACCTGGCGCACTGCCCATTCGGCAACTGAGCCTTTTTCAATGGCAGAATACAGCTCCCGACGCAGCCGTTGATCTGAGAGTAAATGCAGGTAGAGATCGAAAATGGCCGCAGTTTCTTTTTGCGCCCCGGCGCTGAAGCGCTTACTGTGGCGGCGAAACTCTAAGGCTGCCTGCTCAAGCGCGGCGGTCAGGCGCTCACGTTCTTGAGAACGATCGAGCGTTGAGGCCTCTGAAACCTGCTCGATAAGCGGCTGTGAGGTATCCATCCAGCCCCGGGCAATAGCCACGCCGGGCGCTGCGGCCAGGGCGCGAATACGCGTCTGGCGGTAGCGACCAAAGAGGGCCGTAAGCTGGGATTGGGACAGAATGGCGGCCATCTGCGTAGCCAGAGTGACCAGGAACGACTCTTCGCTCTCGTCAAACTGCCTTAACTCACGCTGCTGAACCACCAGCACGCCGAGCAACTGACGGCGCTGAATAATAGGCACCCCGAGAAAAGCGCGGAAACGCTCTTCTTTCACCGAGGGAATATATTTAAAACTGGGGTGTTTTTGCGCGTCGGCTAAGTTAATTGGCTCGGCAAGACGCCCGACCAGGCCAACAATCCCCTCATCAAAGGCAAGAGTAACGGTACGACCGCGCGGCTTTTTCAGGCCTCGAGTGGCCATCAGGTAGTAACAGCGGCGGTCGTTATCGGCGAGGTATACCGAGCAAACCTCGGTATCCATCACAAGGCAGATGTCATTCACCAGAATGTTAAGCGCCTCATCGAGGCGCGGCGCACTGGCGACTTTCTCAACAATTTCTCTTAACGGCGTGAGCATCTGCGCGTAACTAACCTCTTTTTCTTCGCCACCCCGGAACATTGTTTCGCGGCGGCGCGGCTTCCTGAAGTGGCATAACGACACTGGCGAACTCTTTCATTACCCGACGATAAACATCGCGCTTGAATGAGACTACCTGGCGCACCGGATACCAATAGCTTACCCAACGCCAGCCATCAAACTCCGGCGTGCTACAGGTTTGCATGTTGATTTCCGAGTCGTTGCTGACTAATTGCAGCAGAAACCACTTCTGCTTCTGGCCAATACATACTGGCTTTGTGTCCCAACGCACCAAACGTTTCGGTAATTTGTAACGTAACCAGTTGCGGGTAGAGGCTAGCACACGTACATCTTTACGTTGCAGCCCTACCTCCTCGAATAACTCACGAAACATGGCCTGCTCCGCGGATTCGCCGGGGTTAATTCCCCCCTGAGGAAACTGCCAGGAGTGTTGGCCAAAACGTCTGGCCCACATCACTTGCCCCTGTCGATTACAGATTACGATCCCTACATTCGGGCGGTAGCCATCATCATCGATCACTGGACTACCTCAAAAAGAAACTGAATATCAGCGATTGTTTCATACTCCCGAAAGGCGGTAAACCACTCTGTAGTAAGGATGCTGACGGTATAACATTTGAATAACTCACAATTTTTAGCCTAGTTATAAACAGCAGAGGTGGTCATTGGGTGATTTTATTCACTTTTTCTGTGGATATCACTGTGAAGAACCCGGCAGTTGTTGAGGAAAAGCCAAAAATAACACGATTACACCGCGAAAACACAGCGCAATAAAAACAATTAAAATCAATACAGTAAATGACAAACAGTGAAATTAAGTTTTGTTTATCTCAGTATATTAGCACCTAAAGATCACGGGTTGATGAAAGATCATCCAATGTCGGTTTTATCCACAGATTGTGCCAATTAGTTAATCACTGACTGAGCAATTTCGCGATTTTCACCACTCGTCAAGGCTGTAAATCGAACCAGTGGTCAGGCTTTTTTCCAGTTATCCCATTTTTCTGTGGATAACATGGTGTAAGATCCTGTTCATTGTCAGTGACCAGAATTGGAAAACCTAAATTCAGCGCAAAAATTTTGCCAAAAAAATTCTCATATAGTCATTAAAATCATATGATTATATGTAAATCACTCTTTCTGCTCTGAGATTTCCACAGCCCCTGAATTTAGCGGTCAATTTTTAACCATATGATGAATATGCAAAACTTACGTCCACTCAGCCATCCACCGCAAACCATTGACCAGCTTTTGACTCAGGCTCAACGCCTGGCGGGGTATACCCTGGGTGAGCTGGCGGCTCTTGCTGATATAGTCGCGCCGGCTAATTTGAAAAGGGATAAAGGCTGGATTGGCATGCTGCTGGAACGCTGGCTTGGTGCCAGTGCGGGAAGCAAACCAGAACAGGATTTCGCCGCGCTTGGCGTCGAGCTAAAGACAATTCCGGTAGATAGTGAAGGCCGGCCATTGGAAACAACCTTTGTCTGTGTCGCCCCACTAACCGGTAATAGCGGAGTTATCTGGGAAACCTGCCACGTGCGCCATAAATTACAGTGCGTACTATGGATCCCGGTTGAGGGAAGCCGCACTATACCTCTGTCTGAACGCCGGGTCGGGGCTCCGCTGCTATGGCGCCCGTCAGAAGAAGAGGAGCTACAGCTTAAGCGCGACTGGGAAGAGTTAATGGATCTTATCGTGTTAGGTGAAGTCGAAAGTATCACTGCGCGTTACGGCGAAGTGTTGCAACTACGGCCGAAGGCGGCAAATAGTAAAGCGCTAACCGAAGCGATAGGACGAGATGGACAACCAATTCTGACGCTTCCACGCGGCTTTTATTTGAAAAAGCCATTCACTGCGGCGCTACTGGCCCGACATTTTCTTATCTGATCCGCCTGTTTCGGCGCTACGGTTGCGCCTATAATAGCGGTTTAGAAATATTGGCAGGACTTATCATTAATGTTGTTTGCATGGCTTACCGATCCCAATGCCTGGATGGCGCTTGGCACGCTGACTATCCTGGAGATAGTTTTGGGTATCGACAATATCATTTTCCTCTCGCTCGTCGTTGCAAAGCTTCCCCACTCTCAACAGAGTAGCGCCCGTCGCCTGGGATTGACCGGGGCGATGATCATGCGTCTGCTGCTGCTGGCGTCTATTGCCTGGGTAACACGATTAACGCATCCGCTATTTACGGCGTTTGGAGAAGCCATTTCGGTACGCGACCTGATCCTCATCGTCGGTGGGTTATTCCTGATCTGGAAGGCCAGTCGGGAGATTCATGAAACTATCGAAGGTGATGAAGAAGAGATGACCACCAAAGTTCGGTCATTCTGGGGCGCAATCTTGCAGATAATGGTGCTGGATATTGTCTTCAGCCTCGACTCTGTTATTACCGCCGTCGGTCTGTCGAGCCATCTTATAATTATGATGGCGGCAGTGGTTATCGCCGTGGGTATTATGATGTTTGCCGCCCGACCAATTGGTGAATTTGTAGCCCGCCATCCTTCGGTGAAAATGCTGGCTTTATCCTTCCTGATCCTGGTTGGTTTTACCTTAATTCTGGAAGGTTTCGACATCGACATTCCGAAAGGCTATATCTACTTTGCCATGTTCTTCTCTATGGGCGTGGAGTCTCTTAATCTGATACGCAGTAAAAAAGAGTCCTGATATATCAACGTCCCTCAAAGAGGGGCGTTTTCTCTTTGTGAGCTTTTTTTTCAGAATTTGCCACTTTTATCCCCCCCGCAAAAAAAGTTATTACTAAAATAGAGTTCTGGACTGATATTTTTTAATCACTGCGAGGGCATATAACAATGAATAAATGGGCTGTAGCAATTTCCGCAGTTGGTTTAGCCTTTGCTGTATCTGGTTGCACGAGTGACTACGTTATGGCGACTAAGGATGGCCGTATGATTCTTACCGAAGGTAAACCACAAATCGATGACGATACCGGCCTGGTAAGCTATCGCGATCTGCAGGGAAATGAAATGCAGATCAACCGCGACGATGTATCACAGATTATCGAACGCTAATCGACAGGCAGCGCTGAATAGCGCTGTTTGATTGCACTATCCTTTTCTACTCTGCCAATTAACTTTCCTCACTAATTTCTCCTTTCGCTTTTTCCAGCACTCTGCCATGTTTATAAACCCCGTACGCGGCAGGCTGTGATACACAGAGTAAACACAACAGATCACGCTATCCCGGCAGGCATCGGTTAGAACAGGCTCACACTTACCATGTCCAGTATTATGGGAGCAGAAGTAAGCGCTTACATGAGAGCCCTGCCATGCCGGTATAATTCATTAAAAAGGAAGCTGATTATGCAATATCACCGTATCCCCCATAGCTCCCTGGAGGTCAGTCTCCTTGGTTTGGGCACGATGACGTTTGGTGAACAGAACAGTGAAGCTGACGCCCACGCGCAGCTCGATTATGCGCTTAGCCGTGGAATCAACCTGATCGACGTAGCCGAAATGTACCCTGTGCCCCCTCGCCCGGAAACTCAAGGGCTGACTGAGCGCTACATTGGCTCATGGCTTGCTAAAACCGGCAATCGCGAAAAGATTGTACTGGCAACAAAAGTAAGCGGCCCTGCCCGCAATAACGATACTCCGATTCGCCCCGGGCAGAAGCTGGATCGAAAAAATATCCGCGAAGCGCTGGATGCCAGCCTGAAGCGCCTGCAAACCGACTATATCGACCTTTATCAACTACACTGGCCACAGCGCGCAACTAACTGCTTTGGCCAGCTGGGCTACCAGTGGGCGGAGGAAATGCCTGCGGTAACGCTGCTCGAAACCCTGGAAGCACTGGCCGAGTGTCAGCGTGCAGGAAAGATTCGTTATATAGGGGTATCAAATGAAACGGCATGGGGTGTAATGCGCTATTTGCACCTGGCCGACAAACACGATCTGCCGCGCATCGTCACCATCCAGAACCCGTACAGCCTGGTGAACCGCAGCTTTGAAGTTGGTCTGGCGGAAGTGAGCCGCTATGAAGATGTTCAGCTGCTGGCGTATTCCTGCCTTGGTTTCGGCACCCTGAGCGGTAAGTATCTTAATGGGGCTCGCCCGGCGGGAGCCCGCAACACCCTGTTCAGCCGCTTCCAGCGCTATAGCGGTGAACAAACCCAGCGCGCCGTTGCGGCCTATGTTGAAGTTGCACAGCGCTTCCATCTTGATCCGGCGCAAATGGCGCTGGCTTTTGTTCGCCAGCAGCCATTTGTTGCCAGCACCCTGCTGGGTGCCACGACCATGGAACAATTAAAAAGCAATATCGACAGCATGGACCTGACTCTCAGTGCCGAAGTTATTGCCGCGCTGGAAGCAGTACATAAGGTGTACACTTACCCAGCACCTTAACGAACCATCAGGGCTACGCCTGGCGCCCTGATTCATTACGGCGATTGCGGTATTGCCATAACCACAGTACCGCAATCGCCAGAGCAAAAAGCCCGCCAAAACCTACGCCAATAACCATTACGCTTGCGCCGGCGCGAACCGCAAGAGCGTATAACCCTAGCATCAGCAACATAGCGGCGTTTTCACCGAGGTTTTGTACCGCAATGGCATTACCGGCACCGACGCTATTTTTACCGCGCTCCTGAAGCAATGCGTTTAATGGCACCACAAAGAAACCACCCAGCGCCCCTACTACCACCAGCAGCCCATAGGCCGCGCCAATACTGTGTTGGAGCGTAAAAAGCACCACCGCCACGCCAATCAGCACCCCGGCGGGCATACAACGCGCCACAGTATTGAGTGTAACCAGTCTGGCGGCTAATCCAGCCCCGGCAACAATACCCAGTGCAACCATCGCATTCAGGTAGGTTGGAGTCGCGTTATCGTGGATGCCAAGCGCTACCGGTACCCACAGTACTAACAGAAAGCGTAGCGTTACCCCGGCCCCCCAAAACAGGCTGGTGCCGACCAGCGAAAAGCGCGTTTCACCGTTACGCCATAGCGTTGCGGCGGCACTGAAGAAGCTGGCACTCATGGCTGCCGGATGCCATGACTGGCCCGGGCGGGCCACCGGCAGGCGCGGTATCAGCAAGTTGGCGACGACCGCAATGGCATAAACCAGCATACAGGCCAACAGAGCGGCAACCAGATGCCAGTCGGCCAGTACGCCCCCTGCCACCGAACCGAGCAATATTGCCGCAATCGTCGATGACTCCATAACGCCGTTGGCTTTGACCAGCCGCTCACCGGTCGTCAGCTCACCGAGAATCCCATATTTCGCCGGTGAGTAAGCCGCCGCGCCAATGCCAACCAGGGTATAGCCAACGAAGGGGTTCAATCCAAAGCAGATAACGGCGGCACCGATAAGCTTCAGCCCGTTAGCCACCATCATGACCCGCCCCTTGGCAAAGCTGTCAGCAATCTGGCCAACAAACGGTGCGCAAAGTATGTAAGTGGCTACAAACAGCATTTGCAGTACCGGCTGGCTCCAGTCTGGATAGTAGTGGGCCTTAAGCACTGCAAGGGTGGCAAACAGCAGCGCGTTATCACCAAAAGCGGAAAAAAACTGCGCTGCAACTACCGCCAGCATCCCGCGGGAACAGAGTCCGGCATCCGGAACGGCCTGGTTACTCATGGTTCTCTTGTTCCTCAGCCAGTTGCTTTTTCAGCGTCATAAAGTCTGGCTTGCCGCTGCCCAACAGGGGAAGCTGCTTACGCAGACGAATGTCGCGTGGAACCGCCAGCTCAGGTATGCCGTTGCTCCTGGCCTGAGTAAGTAGTTGCTCACGCGTCAGTTCCGGATCGGTGGTATACAACACCAGTGCTTCGCCGCGTTTTTCATCATGGCGGGTTAGCGTCGCATGCATTTTCTGTGGAGAGACGGTCAGGGCCAGCTGCTCTACGGTTTCCAGCGATACCATTTCACCGGCAATTTTCGCAAAGCGCTTAGCCCGCCCCTGGATAATGCAGAAGCCATTTTCATTAAAACGAACGATATCGCCCGTGTCATACCAGCCGGGCTCAACCACGCCTTTTTCGTTTTCGGCACTCGGCGGCTCCAGCACGCCGGGATTATCAACCCGCAGATAGCCGTGCATGATGTTCGGCCCTTTTAGCTGCAGGCGCCCGCCGTCCTCAATACCAGGCACAGCCATTAGCCTTGCATCCATACCCGGCAGAATACGACCAACGGTGCCAGGACATGCGGCCATCGGCACGTTAATAGATACCACCGGCGCGCACTCAGTGACCCCATAGCCTTCAAGTATCCGCAGGCCGAATTTGTCCTGCCACAGCTGGCGCGTAATTTCCTGAAGTTTCTCAGCCCCTGCGACCACATAACGTACCCGGAAGAAGTCGTATGGGTTAGCGAAACGGGCATAGTTCGCGAGGAAGGTTGGCGTACCGAAGATAACCGTACAGTTACGATCATAGGTCAGTTCCGGCACCATTCGATAGTGCAGCGGGCTGGGATACAAAAAGACCTCAGCGCCCGTTAGCAGCGGGGTTAACAGGCCGACAGTCAGCCCAAAAGAGTGGAACAGCGGCAGCGCCGACATAAACCGATCGCTGGGCGTGAAGTCAGCAATGGTGCGAATTTGCTCAACGTTGGCTAGCAGGCTTTTATGGCTATGAACCACCCCTTTTGGATGGCCTTCTGAGCCAGAGGTGAACAGAACCAGAGCCGGATCTTCTGGCTTTTGCGGCAACTGCGCGCTTTGAGGATGCAGTAAATGGGCAAAAATCCATAATTTATCCCGCAGAGTTACCGTGGAGCGTAAATCCTCCAGATAGACCCAGCGAACCTGAGTAAGCTGTTCGACAAGCGGCCACAGTTTGCCTTTATCCAGGAACTGGCGAGAGGTGAAGATGGTTTTTATCTGGGCTGCGGTAATCGCGCTGGACAGGCCATTCACCCCGGCGCTGTAGTTCATCATGGCCGGAATACGCCGCCGGGCCACCGCCCCCATAATAACTGCCGCAGTGATGCTGGCATTAGGCAGCATCAGGCCGATGGTTTCACCCTCGGCGCTTTGCTTATCAAGAATGCGCCCCACCGACAGGCTTTTCATAATGAGTTTGCGGTAAGTATCTGGCGTGAAGTTAATATCTTCGAGACACGGTTTCCCTTCACCATAGCGATAGCTGGCGGAAAGCAGAGCTTCAAACAGCGTTTCACGCGGGCGCACCGCCATACGCGCTTCCATCATAATCTGATGCAAACGCTCTCCGGCCAGAGCACGGCGCTCGCGCGCCCTTGGCGCAACCGGCATAGGAATGGAGGTCGGCGGCAGGATGTGTAGCGTCATGCGAGGAAAACAGCGGCGCTTCACCCGCCCTTTAAGCCGGCCAAAAAAGCTAAGCTCCGGGCCATCAATACGAATCGGTACAACGGTCGCTTGTGATTTCGCCGCGACAAACCCGGCACCTTCATAAATCTTCATGAGTGAACCGGTGACGGTGATGCGGCCCTCAGGAAATATTACGACCGGGCGCCCCTGCTCTACCAGGCGCACCAGGTGTTTAATCGACATAGGGCGGCTGGGATCCAGCGGGACAAAATCCACCAGCCGGGCGATATATTTCATATACCACTGCTGGCTTATCGAGGTGTAAATAGCAAAGACCGGACGCCCCGGCAAAAACAGCGCCAGCAGGATGCCATCAATAAAGGAGACATGGTTGGGGGTTATCAATACCCGCGACTGACGCAATGACTGGGTATTACCCAGCACCTGCACCCGAAACAACAGCTTAAAGAGGGCGCGAAAGACGGTGAACAGCATGGCAACTCCCTGTGATTTAAGACGCTATGCATTGGTTTTCCGGCAGATTACACCAGTTAACGAGGACTAACTATCTTAAATCTGGCGCTCAGCGCCAGGGCTGGAATCGGCTACTCAATCAGGATGAAACAAGGCAGGCTGGTTTGCTATAGATAAAAAAAACCTGCGCATCCGCGCAGGTTGGTGTAACTGTTGTGAAGACGTAGCTCCAGGCTTCGCCGACACCACCTATCAATACCTCTGGGATCTCAACTCTATAACCCACCCCTGGCGGGCGCCATGATTCAATCGCAACAGCCCTTCGCAAAATGTAACGAAAGGTGTGACGGACACACATTTAACCCATCCAATTCATTAACATTTGGAATGTAACAGTTTCACTGGGGGTATTTTTTCATCAAATTGCGAGCCGCATTCCATACCAGGAACCGCCATGCTATGGCTTTTTTCCAATACTTAACTTAGTGTAAGCGTTTACCCCTACGCTTAAGGTCTATCAATGGCCACAATAAAAGATGTCGCCCAACTGGCCGGTGTTTCGGTCGCTACCGTTTCACGCGTCATTAATAATTCACCTAAGGCCAGTACCGCATCGCGTGAAGCGGTGACCAAAGCAATGGAACAACTCAACTACCACCCCAACGCCAACGCCCGCGCTCTGGCGCAGCAATCGACGGAAACGCTCGGCCTGGTAGTCGGTGATGTGTCAGACCCGTTTTTTGGTGCCATGGTCAAAGCCGTCGAGCAGGTGGCATACCAGACCGGTAATTTTCTGCTGATTGGTAACGGCTACCACAAAGAAAAACAAGAACGTCAGGCCATTGAGCAGCTTATCCGCCACCGCTGTGCAGCGCTGGTAGTGCACGCCAAGATGATCCCCGACCCGGAAATCATTTCCCTGATGAAGCAGATACCGGGGATGGTGATTATCAACCGCATCGTTCCGGGGTTTGAGCAGCGCTGCGTCGCTCTGGATGACCGTCACGGCGGCTGGCTGGCAACGCGCCATCTGATCCAACAGGGCCATCGTCAGATTGGTTTTATCTGTTCCAACCACCCTATTTCCGATGCCGAAGACCGGTTACAGGGCTATTACGATGCCCTAAAAGAACACGGCATTGAGCGGAACGATCGGCTGGTGACTTTTGGCGAGCCGGATGAGAGCGGCGGCGAGCAAGCCATGACTGAACTACTGGGGCGCGGTACCGCGCTCACTGCGGTCGCCTGTTATAACGACTCAATGGCCGCTGGTGCGATGGGGGTGTTAAGCGATAACGGCATCGAGGTGCCGCAGTCTATTTCGCTTATTGGCTTTGATGATGTGTTGGTGTCGCGCTATGTGCGCCCGCGGCTCACCACGGTACGTTATCCGGTCGTGACAATGGCCACTCAGGCGGCGGAGCTGGCGCTGGCGCTGGCGGAAAACCGCCCATTACCTGCCACGACGCATTTATTCAGCCCAACCCTGGTACGTCGCCATTCAGTAAGCAACCCGCCGCACGACGGGCGCACCGAGTAATTACAGTTCCAGAGCCAGCAGCTCAGCGATGGTCTGACGGCGGCGAATCAGGTGCAGTTCGTCGCCATCAAACAGCACTTCCGGAAGTAGCGGACGACTGTTGTAGTTAGAGGACATAGACGCACCGTAGGCCCCGGTGTGATACAGCACCAGGAAGTCCCCGACCTCTGGGTCAGAAAGTAGCCGGGTTTCAACCATCCCGCCCTCCTGCTGGGTAAATACGTCCCCGGACTCACACAACGGCCCGGCCACCACGCTTTCTACCTGAGAACGAGCTTCGGTTGACTCGCCTTTGCAGTCCAGGGTGCCGATCGGGTGATAGCTGCCGTACATCGCAGGGCGCATCAGGTCGTTAAAGCCCGCATCCACAAGAACGAAATGGCGGCTGCCCATCTCTTTTACGGCTCGCACCTGGCTTAGCAAAATACCGGACTCTGCCACCAGAAAACGCCCCGGCTCTATTTCGAGCGTTACCGGATGTCCAAGATGGCGGGCGATTTTCTCCCGCGCCGCATTCCACAGCCCAAAGTAATGGGCAGTATTTACCTCTGAATCATCGTTGCGATAGGGTATCGACAAGCCGCCACCCGCCGAAATTGCCTCTAAATCGTGACCAGACTCCACCACCTGAGCCACCATCGCGCCGCAAACCTGTTCCAGGTGGCCATAATCCACCCCGGAACCAATATGCATATGCAGGCCCACCAGCTTCAGCCCATAACGGTCGAGAGTTTCCAGCGCCTGCGGCAGCTCCTGGTACCAAATACCGTGTTTGCTGTTCTCACCGCCGGTGTTGGTTTTCTGGCTGTGGCCATGGCCAAAGCCAGGGTTAACCCGCAGCCATACCCGGTGCCCCGGTGAGCGCTGGCCGAGCTGATGCAGCATATCTGCTGAACCCGCATTAACCGTGATGTTCAGCTCACTCACTCGCTCCAGGGTAGGCTTATCAATCACATCTGCGGTAAACACTATCTCTTCAGGGCGATAGCCCGCCGCCAGTGCACGTTCAATTTCTCCCAGCGATACCGCATCGACCTTTACGCCCTGCTCACGCATCAGGCGCAGAATATGGATATTGGAGCAGGCCTTTTGCGCGAAACGGATCACGTCAAAATCGCTGAGCTTCGCTATCTGGCGGCGGATAGTATCGGCGTCATAAGCCCATACCGGCCCATCGTAACGAGCAATCAGCGCCTGTAAACGAGCGGGCGTAAAAGGGGTTGCGGAAATAGTGGCAGACATGGCGGCGCTCCTGGCGGTTAATCTCTGCTCATTAAGCCATATCCCAATCAATGTAAAAAATATCGTTTTCTACAAACTCTATGCAAAAATGATATACCTTGGGTTTTACGCCGGGAGTGGTTATGCCATCCGTCACGTTACGCCATATTGAGATTTTCCACGCGGTAATGACCGCAGGTAGCCTGACCGAGGCCGCCCGCCTGCTGCATACCTCACAACCCACCGTAAGCCGGGAGCTGGCGCGCTGTGAGCAGCTACTGGGGCTGACGTTATTTAGCCGCCAGCGCGGTCGGTTGTATCCCACGGTTCAGGGATTACGGCTGTTCGAAGAGGTGCAGCGCTCATGGTACGGGCTGGACCGGATAGTGAACGCGGCGAACGGACTGCGCGAATTTCGCGAGGGGGAACTGTCGGTGGTATGCCTGCCGGTATTTTCCCAGTCATTTCTGCCGGGGCTGGTGGCCCCTTTCCTTGAGCGTTACCCGAACGTCGGGTTAAATATTGTGCCTCAGGAATCGCCTTTGTTAGAGGAGTGGCTGTCGGCTCAGCGCCATGATTTGGGGCTTACCGAAACGCTGACCACACCAGCGGGTACCGAGCGCCAAACCCTGCTGACCTGCAATGAGGTATGCGTATTGCCTGACAACCACCCGCTGGCCGCGAAGAAAGAGCTTACCCCCGCGGATTTCCAGGGGCAGAACTATATCAGCCTGTCGCAAGGCGATAGCTATCGCCAGCTGCTGGATGCGCTGTTTGCTCGCCATGAGATAACGCGTCGGATGGTGGTGGAAACCCACAGCGCGGCTTCAGTATGCGCGCTGGTGAAGGCAGGGGCTGGAATTTCAATCGTCAATCCGCTGACCGCCCAGGATTATCAGGGCCGGGGAGTGACGGTACGTCGTTTTAGCGAAAATGTGCCTTTTACCGTCAGTCTTATCCGCCCGCTGCACCGCCCAGAGTCGGCGCTGGCCGGCCTGCTGTGCGAGCACTTGCAGGCCGGGATGGCCGACTATCAGCAACGGCTGGATAAGTTAACGCATTAATCCTGAAGCATGAAATCAACGGCGGCCGCGGCATGGAGCGCGGTGGTATCAAACACCGGTAGCGGGCTTTTTTCTACCGGCACCAACAGGCCAATTTCGGTGCAGCCGAAGATAACCGCCTGAGCGCCTTCAGCGGCGAGGGATTCGATGGCAGAAATCATAACGTCGCGCGAGGCATCCGAGAAAGTGCCAAGGCATAGCTCACTAAAAATAATGTCGTTGACCAGTGCCCGCTCGCCCGCTTCCGGCACCAGGGTATAAATACCAAACTGCTGCTCCATATACTGGCGATAGAATGGCTGCTCCATCGTGTAGCGGGTGCCCAGTAGCCCGACGTGGCGAATACCGGCCTCACCAATCGCACGCCCGGTAGCATCGGCAATATGTAAAAATGGAAGTGAACAGCGGGAGGTTATTTCATCGGCAACTTTATGCATGGTGTTAGTACACAGCACGATGCCTTCGGCGCCTGCGGCTTCAAGCTTAAGCGCAGCATTGCCCAGGATAGCGCCCGCTTTCTGCCAGTCGCCGTCGCGCTGACACTGCTCGATTTCGGCAAAATCGACGCTGTATAACACGACCTGTGCCGAGTGCAGCCCGCCAAGACGAGCTTTGATTCCCTCATTGATAGCCCGGTAGTAAGGAATCGTTGATTCCCAGCTCATGCCGCCAATCAGACCCAGTGTTTTCATCGTTATCTCCTGTTTTCCGCTTACGGGAATATATAACAGAAGATTACTGGAAAATGGCGCTCAGCAGATCCGATTAGTGAGTTAATCCCGCTCAACCGCCAGCGCGACGCCCTGCCCACCGCCGACACACAGTGTTGCCAGCCCTTTACTGGCCTGGCGTTTCGCCATTTCATGCAGCAGAGAAACCAGGATGCGACAGCCGGATGCACCGATAGGGTGACCCAGAGCCAGCGCCCCGCCGTTAACATTTACCCGGGTTTCATCCCATTCCAGGAGCTTATTCACCGATAGCGCCTGAGCCGCAAACGCTTCGTTTGCTTCGATAAGATCGAGTTCATCAAGCTGCCACCCGGCGCGCTCCAGACAGCGGCGGGTGGCATAAACCGGCGCGATACCCATCAGCGCCGGATCGACCCCTACGCTGGCAAAAGCCCGAATGCGGGCCAGCACCGGAATACCAAGCTCTTCGGCACGAGTCGCGCTCATCATCATTACAGCCGCCGCTCCGTCGTTGATAGCCGAAGCGTTACCGGCGGTAACGCTGCCCTGGCTGTCAAAGCTTGGGGATAACAGCGCCAGCGCTTCGGCGCTGGCATCGGTGCGCGGCTGCTCGTCGGTATCAACCATACGCACCGAACCATCTTCCAGAGTAACCGGCACCGGAACGATTTCATCGCGAAAGCGCCCGGAATCAATGGCGACCCGCGCTTTATGCTGGGACGCCAGCGCATAAGCATCCTGGAGTTCGCGGCTGATGTTATATTCCCGCGCCAGATTTTCGGCGGTGACACCCATATGATAATCGTTGAAAGCATCCCACAGCCCATCGTGTACCAGGCTGTCGATAAGCTGGCTATTGCCGATGCGCGCCCCGGTGCGGCTATCAGTCAGTACGTGTGGCGCCCGGCTCATATTCTCCTGGCCACCGGCAATAACTACCTCTGCCTCACCACACTGTATGGCCTGAGTCGCCAGGTGCAGTGCTTTCAGGCCAGAGCCGCAAACGTCATTGATGGTTATTGCAGAAAGTGTATTAGGCAGGCCGCTTTTTAGCGCGGTCTGGCGGGCCGGGTTTTGCCCTGCACCGGCGGTAAGCACCTGGCCGATGATAACTTCATCAACCTGGAGCGGATCGACGCCGCTGCGTTCCAAAAGCGCCCGAATCACTACCGCCCCGAGTTCCGTGGCACTACGCTGGGCTAAAGCCCCTTGAAAACAGCCGATAGGTGTACGTACCGCGCCAACAATAACCACATCTCTCATCGCACTTCCTCCGCCAGAACGGAAAGCATAGTAGAGCATTGTTATAAAAAGTTTTCAGTAATGTTCAAAAAATGATAGGAAAATCACACCCGTCATGAAACGGGTTGCACTCGTCAGAAGGGATAAAAAAACGGCGCCAGTGGCGCCGTTTTAGAAGCTAGCGTTCGGTAAAGGCCTCGGCCCTTGCCCGCAGTATAGGTTTCATCAGATAACTGAGGATGGTTTTTTTGCCGGTAAGAATATCCACCGATGCCACCATTCCCGGAATAATAATAAGAGGTTTCTCTTCGCTGCCCAGATGGTTTTTATCGGTGCGCAACCGGATAACGTAAAAACTGCGGCCTTCTTTATCGGTGATGGTATCGGGGCTTATCTGCTCAAGTTTGCCTTTCATGCCGCCGTAAATCGTAAAATCATATGCGGTAAATTTAATCACTGCTTCCTGGCCCGGATGAAGGAAAGCAATATCCTGCGGCCGGATCCGCGCCTCGACCAGCAATGAATCTTCCAGCGGAACGATCTCCACCAAATCACTGCCCGGCTGGATGACGCCGCCGATGGTGTTAACCAACATCTGCTGCACAATCCCTTTAACCGGGGATGTCACCATCGTGCGTTTAACCTGATCCTCAATCGCTTTACCGGAAGCCTGAAGGCGGCTGAGTTTTGTGCGCGCTTCGTTTAGCTCAGCTAACGCCTCGCTGCGAAAACGACCGCGAGTTTCGCTGATTTTGCTTTCGATCTCTTTTATCGCTGACCTGGCGCGGGGAATTGCCAGGGTGACCGAATCAAGCTGGCCACGCATTTCCACCTCTGAACGACGCAGGCGCAGCACCTCTACGCGCGAAATGGCCCCAGCGGCTACCAAAGGTTCAGACATACGAATCTCTTGTTGCACCAGGTTAAGGCCACTGCGGTACTGACCCTTTTTCGATTCAAAATCCAGCAGCTCCTGCTTGCGCTGAACCAGCTGCTCCTCCAGACCGGAGATCTCACTGTCCATCCGCTTGCGCTGGCTATCGAACAGCTCCTGCTCGCCGCTGGCGATACTTGGCGCTTCCTGCATGATTTCATCGGTGAATGCCAGCGGGCGGTTGTTAAGCTCAGCGGTCAGACGCTCGATTCTTGCCAGTAAAGAGAGCCTGTCCGCCGTACTTTCTCCGGCATCAGATTGAAAGCGGGTATCGTCGAGCCGCAGCAGCGGATCCCCGGCATTAACCACCTGGCCCTCACGCACAAAGACTTCGCTAACGATCCCCCCCTCCAGGTTCTGGATCTTCTGAAGCCGTGATGAGGGGATAGCTTTGCCATCGCCGCGGGTAACTTCATCGATCTCTGCCGTGGCCGTCCAGACAATAAAACAGAGAAAAAAGCCGAGGATCGCCCAGATAGTCACCCGCAGTACGCGCGGAGAATCCTGGATCATCGCCCGGTTGATCTCATTAATGGCGAAGCTGCCTTCCCGTTTACTACCGATAAGCCAGTCAAAAAAGCGGGTGAACCCGTTACCGATTCGCATGAATTTGTCCCTTCTTCAAAGCGTTAAGCACGGTTTCTTTTGGTCCGTCGGCTATGATTTTTCCGCGGTCCAGCACAATCAGCCGATCCACCAGAGCGAGTAACGAAGCACGATGCGTGACCAGTAGTACGGTGCTCTGGCGGGTTGCAACCAGCAGCGCTTTCTTGATCTGATCCTCCGAGGCGTTATCCATTGAGCTTGTTGGCTCATCCAATAACAATACCGGCGGCTCAAGAAGCAGCGCGCGCGCCAGAGCCACCGCCTGGCGCTGACCGCCGGAAAGCTGCATTCCCCGCTCGCCCACCTGCAGGTTGTAACCATCCGGATGTTTACGGGCAAACTCATGCACGCCAGAAATGGTAGCCGCACGCAGCATAGCTTCATCGCTCACATAGCTGGCCCCATAAATCAGGTTTTCACGCAGCGTCCCGCTGAACAGATGAATATCCTGCGGCGCATAGCCAATATTGTGGCGCAGGTCATTGACGTCTATCTGACGGGCATCGGTGCCATCAATCAGGATGCTGCCGTTTTCCGGCTGATAGAAGCTCACCAAAAGCTTAGCCAGCGAGCTCTTCCCTGAACCGCTGCGCCCGATAATGCCAATGCGCTCGCCGGGCGCGATTTTGATACTAATATCTTCCAGCGATGGCGATTTAGCGCCAGGGTAGCTAAAGCGCACATTACGAAACTCAATGCCACCGCGCAGTACATCACGCTTAAGAGGCATCTCTTTCTCGTCGCGCTCTTGTTCCAGCCCCATCATCTGGTCAGTGGTTTCCATGGTGATTTTGGCCTGATGAAAACGCGTCACGAGGCCTGAGAGCTGGCCAAGCGGTACCAGAGCACGGGTATTTAGCATGTAGCAGGCAATCAGGCCCCCCATACTGAGGTTGCCGTCAATAATCAGATAGACGCCGCCAACAATCATCAGTACGCCAGAAAACTGCTGCATCCAGGCAGTAAAATTGACCGCCAGATAGGAAAGCGATTTAACCCGCAGCTCCAGCTTACTGAGGCTACCAATGGTCTTTTCCCATAAATACTGACGTTCACTTTGAGCGTTATTAAGCTTAATGGCGTCCAGACCCGACAGGGTTTCTACCAGCAGTGCCTGGCGTTCGCTGGCCAGCTTCATGGTTTTATCAATAGTTTCGGTCAATGGTTTCTGAATCATCCAGCTCACCAGCAGGGTAAGCGGATAAGCCACCAGAGGAACGAATACTAACGGCCCGCCGATAACGCCAATAACCAGTAAAATCAGTAAGGTAAAAGGCATGTCGATCAATGCAGTCATCGTTAATGACGATAAAAAATCTCGTAACGACTGCACTTCATGAATATTCTGGGCAAAGCTGCCGACTCTGTCCGGGCGCATCTTCATACGCATTCCGACAATACGTTCAAACAGCGACGCCGAAACGATCAGATCGGTTTTCTTTCCCGCCAGATCGAGACAGATCCCGCGCAAAGTTTTTAGAATAAGATCAAACAGAAAGGCCAGCGTAATGCCAATCGCGAGCACCCACAGCGTGGCGGTGGCCTGATTCGGTACTACCCGGTCGTAGACGTTCATTACGAATAGCGGGGTACACAAGGCAATAATATTAATAAGAAAGCTGGCGGCTATCGCGTCAGTATAGAGAAATCGCGACAGGCGAATGGTGTCTTTAAACCAGGCTCGGGTATGGGGAATAAAGGCCGTGGGCTGGTTATCATATTCATGTATTGGCTGGAGAAAAATGACGCTACCGCTATATTGTTCGGCCAATTCTTTGGCTGATACTGTTATCTCTCCGCCTTCAGTTTCGCTCGGCATCAGGCGAATATCGCCTTCCTGCGTGCGGCCAACCATTACCGCAGCGGCACCATGCTTTAATATTAATATTGCCGGCAGGCTCATAGCAGAAATACGCCCCAGCGGGCGCTTTACCATGCGGGATTTCAATCCGGCTCGAGCGGCAGCTCGTGGAAATGTTGCGGGCGATAGCCGCCAGGCATTGAGCGGTAATCCGGCGGTTAGAGATGTCCTGCTGGTAGTAATAGCGTGTAATTTACAAACGATTATCAGGCTATCGAGCAATGGATCGTCGCGACTTTCACGCGGATCGCCGGGTTCATGAATATCAGCCTGCTGCGGCTGACTGGTTACGACATCCTCAAGATTTATTTGCGTCATCGCGCCCTACATCCTTGTACTTCGTGTTATTCCAACTACGGCGCGGCCGGAGGGCAAAGCCCCCCGGTGCGTAGCGTGTCACAGCTCGGGCAGCGTATCGTGCTCAGACTGCGGATTTTCTGACTCAATCCCCACCTGTGGCGGCGGGTTATCCAGCGCAACGGCAGCCTCTGGAGCTGCGATATTCAGCGACTTCAGCAGTTCGCCAACTCGCGCTTTGATGCGATAGCCAGAGAACAGCTCAACAAACTGCATCTCGACGTAGCGGCGCTGGGCACTGAATACTTCGTTTTCACTGTCCAATAAGTCCAGCAGCGAACGCTCGCCAATACTGAACTGTTGCTGGTAAGCGGTACGTACCACCATGCTGCGCTCTGCGTAATCCTTCGCAATCGGCACCTGCTGGCGGGCGTTGTCCAGAGCGGTCCAGGCAAGACGCAGCTCTTCGGTGAGCTGGCGCAGCGCATTATTGCGCACATCCTGAGCCTCTTTAATTTTGTATGCGTTAGCCTTAACGTTAGCCACATCGCTGCCACCGTTGAACAGGTTGTAGCGCATGCGCACCATTGCCTGCCACTCTTGATCGTGACCGCGAGTTCCGTCGACGTTGTTATCCATACGACGGCCCAGCTCTACGTTAACATTTGGGTAGTAGCGCGATTTTGAGGCTTCATACTGCTGGCGGGCCGCTTCAATATCTGCTTCGGCCAGTTTCAGTAACGGACTATTTTCTACCATAACTTTCTGCGCAGCATTGAGCGACGCCAGTCCGCCTGAAGATGGCGGCATGCTGAGATTCGTTGGCATGGTACCGGTGATGCTGAGGTAGTTGGTTTCCGCATCCTGAAGGTTAGTTTGCTCGGTCAGCAGGTTGTTGCGGGCCTGGGACAAACGCGCTTCTGCCTGCTCATGATCCGCCTGACGCCCTACTCCTTGTTGGGTGCGGAGCCGAATCTGATCGAAGATACGTTCGTGACTGGTCAGGTTTTCCTGAGCCAGTTGCACCATTTGCTGGCGCATCAGTACATCCAGATAAGCCTGAATCGCGTTAAGCGCAGTTACCTCGCTGCTATTCATTACGCCAAATGCCCGTGAGTTTACCGTCGCACGCTGGCGGGCTACTTCACTGGTGGTCATAAACCCGTTAAAAACGTTCTGGGTAAGATTAATGCTCGACTCGCTACGATGCAGATTGCGGCGATGGTCTTTCAGGCTACGGGTAGTGGGATTATCAGTCTGTTCCCAGCCGGTCCCTGCATTCAAATCCAGCGTCGGATAATATCCGCCCTTTGCCGCACGCAGTTCCTGGTCAGCCGCATGACGGCTGTTTACTGAAGCACTAACCTCCGGATGATAGGCCAGCGCATCCTGTACCGCTTTGGTCATCGATCCGGCCAGCGCGGGCTGAGCCATAATCAGAGAAAGTGAAAATGCCAGTAGTGTCCTGCGAGGTAGTTTCATAATGTCATCCATTTACATTGTCGTACTGACTGAAGCCTAAGGTCTCATACTCCCGGCGTGGGGTTTCCGGATGTAATCATATTAAGACCATTCCATTTAAATATTTTAATAAAGGTCAATTTTTGAAGTCAGGTAATGTCAAGTTGTGCAAAACAAAAAATAGCACTAAATACACAAGATCATAATAAACCAATAAAACAACAATAAGAATAATCATTAATGCATTAGAAATACTAAAGCTTATTTTTGCAAACTAATACATTTAGAGCTTTATTTAAATGTGAATATAATCAATCAAAATAAAGTCATAACGCCTGACAAAAAAATAAAGGTCAAAGGGAATTACAATATTGCATCTTCATCTTCATCCATTAACCGTTCCAGCCCTCCCAAAGCCTGACGAGCCTGAGCGCGGTTGAGTAGCTTAGTCTGCGCCGCAACCGGCAGGTCGGTTATGCTGATGATCCCTTTCGTCATGAGTACAGCAATAAGGTCTTCAAGAACGCGCACCATTTCGAGATCGGAGTTTTGCAGCCGCTGCAGGCTGGCCACCCGGGCTTCCTGTAACGCCTGTAATGCAAGCACCTGAGCATCATCTTCCGGGCGCGTGCCAGTCATTGAGTCAAACGGCTGGCGCTCTATCCGAATAAGATTGCCATCTTCCTCTTGCTGAATATAAAACATGGCTTTATTCCTTATATCAGCCCTGTTAATAATAAGTGAAAAAGGAGCCGCCTGACGGCGGCTCCTGCCTAACGCTAATTATTACGGTACCGGGTCCGGTTTGGCAATCAGGCTATCCATTAAGGCTTCCGCATTGCCGCTATAATTTTCGACCGTTATCGAAATATTTGCCGCACCGCCGGTCTGCAATTCACCCGTAGTGCTAATTTCAATAGTTGCCGTATTATTCGCACCATTGGTAGTGACATTAATAAACTGCGACAGGTCACCTTCACCAACATCTTTAAGAATATCGCTGAGATCAATTTTGTCCTCGTTGATATTAAAGTCTTTAATGATGTCAGAACCAATATCTTCACTGGTCCATTTGAAGGTATCTTTACCGCTACCGCCGTGCAGTATGTCATTACCGGCACCGCCGGAGAGAATATCGTCGCCATCTCCACCGAACAGCATATCGTTACCGTTACCGCCGTTCAGGATGTCGTTGCCGCCACCGCCGAACAACAGGTCGTTACCCTCGCCACCGTGCAGAATATCGTTACCGTCGCCAGCCCGCGATACATCAAACTCATCGCTATGCTCAACGACGTACTGATATACCTGCCCGAAGGTCAGGTCACTGGCATTGACACCCATTTTCGCAGCCACCGACTCCGCAAACTCGGTATAGCTATTGGAGCCATCACCAAACAGGATATCGTTACCCATGCCGCCATAGAGATTATCGTTACCAGAACCACCAACGATAATGTCATCGCCGCCACCGCCGTAGATAAAGTCATCACCGGCGCCGCCAAACAGGATGTCTCGTCCGCCGTCGGCACGCGACATATCAAACTCATCCGGATGTTCGGTAATGTACTGATGGACATGCGACGAGCTGATGGCATCTACCGAAACGCCCAGCTTACCAGCGACATAGGCTTCCATGGCTTTATAACCATTACCGCTGATGCCAGCGAACTCAACGATATCCCCAAACAGGATGTCATTACCGCCGTTACCATGAACGGTATCCTGAGCGCCTGGTAGTGAGGTATCACCTTTGCCCAGAATGGCATTAGCCAGATCCTCAGCCGCGATTCCAGACTGAACAATATCATCAGAGTCATAAGGGATAAGGTCATTGGCACTGATGCCATTATTAATCCCGATGGCTTCAACCGTTCCACACGCTGCCAGCAACAAAGCAAATGCCGCCGTGGAGTTTTCGGTAGTCGTAGGGGTGGAACTGCTACCATTTCCCCCAAGAGAAGACATTTCCCAGCCACCTTTACCATTAGGTCTGGCAGTACCCTGGGCGCTGCTGGACCAGGTGCCATTTCTCGCCTGAGTCCAAGAGTAAACCGTACCGTTCGCTGAAATGACGGTGCGCATTACACCACCGATCTCCATGGTATAGGCCTCGCCCGGAGTATATTTTACCGTGCCGAGATCCAGCATGGTGTCTGTGCCAGTACGATAATCAGCCACCTTATAAGAGCCAACCTCACTCGTCTGGTAATAGGTTGGTTTACCATCGGTAATGAAGTAGGTCAGGTTCTCCGCTCCAGTATTGCCTAGTTGGGCAAACCAGTTGGCGGTGGCTTTGAATGCGGCCTCATAGTTAGTACCGCCGCCGCTTTCCATATTCTGAAGCTGCTGAATTAAGTACTCGAGCGCCCCCGGTGTTTTGAGGTCAACGCTGACCGCAAAGTTTACATCTCGATCAAAATCGACCAGTAAGATATTCACGGTACCGGAGTTATCCTTGGCTGCGCTTTCTGCCAGGCTCTCAAACACCGTAGTCAGTGACTTAATGATACTGTCGATATCAGATTCCCCAACGCTGCCTGAAGTATCAACAATAAAGGCAATGTTGTAATCCTGACCCGGGTTCGGCTGGAAGCCTTCGACATCGGCAATAACGATATCGCTGCTGCCATCGGCACTATTGATAGTGTCATCCCCCGAAGTACCTGTGCTGACCGTACCGGTTTCCACCGTTACCGAGCGGGTATCATCATCGCTTGCGGTATTACCGGCTGCGTCCTCGATGGCAATGGTAGCCGTCACATTCGGGTTATTCACCAGATCGCTGGCGTTAAATTCAGCCTCCCAAACCAGCTGGCCGTCTGGTCCTTCAGTGACCTTGACCTCTCTGACTACGGAGCCCACGGTAACCTCCACCGTATCACCAACAACCGCATCACCTTCCACATAGCCCGTTACTTTGATAGTCGGCTCTTTGGAACCAGGCTGCGGTGATTTGTTAGTTTCACTAAAGCTCAGGAAATCATCGCCGGTAATCGGGTTGATAACCACGGTTACGGTGATATCGGTGTCAACGCCTACCGGACGAAGGTCTTGCGCATCAGCTTTGTTACCCGCAGCGTCATAGCCGCTAACTTCAGCATGCACCGTCCAGTTACCGGAGGCCAGCTCTGCCACTACTTCCGGCGACAGGGTGGTCTGCCAGTTCAGGTCGCCATCGACCTTCACGCCTCCCACCCGGTGCACTTCTTTGCCGGAGGCGTCGGTGAAGATCAGCGTCACATCGCCCCAGCTCACCACCGGATCGGACGGATTGTCGGAGGACACTTTACCGCGGATGTCCAGCGCCTCTTTGGACTCGGCCTGGTTGATGATGTCGTCACCGGCAATCACGTCGATAGTGATGGTGACTTCCGGCGCGATGGTGTCCACGCCCACCGGGCGCGCATCGTCGTCGGTGGCCGGGTTGCCGGCCGCGTCGTAACCGGTGACATCGGCGGTGACCGTCCAGTTGCCGGACGCCAGCTGCTCGACAATTTCCGGCGACAGGGTGGTCTGCCAGTTCAGGTCTGAATCAACCTTCACGCCTTCCACCCGGTGCACTTCTTTGCCGGAGGCATCGGTGAAGATCAGCGTCACGTCGCCCCATTCCACAACCGGGTCGGACGGATTGTCGGAGGACACTTTACCGCGGATGTCCAGCGCTTCTTTAGACTCGGCCTGGTTGATGATGTCGTCACCGGCGATCACGTCGATGGTGATAGTGACTTCCGGCGCAATGGTGTCCACACCCACCGGGCGCGCATCATCATCAGAAGCCGGGTTGCCGGCCGCGTCGTAACCGGTGACATCGGCGGTGACCGTCCAGTTACCGGAGGCCAGCTCTGCCACTACTTCCGGCGACAGCGTGGTCTGCCAGTTGAGATCACCGTCCACTTTAACGCCTTCCACCCGGTGCACCTCTTTGCCGGAAGCATCGGTGAAAATCAGCGTCACGTCGCCCCAGCTCACCACCGGATCGGACGGATTGTCGGAGGACACTTTACCGCTGATATCCAGCGCTTCTTTGGACTCGGCCTGGTTGATGATGTCGTCACCGGCAATCACGTCGATAGTGATGGTGACTTCCGGCGCAATGGTGTCCACACCCACCGGGCGCGCATCGTCGTCGGTGGCCGGGTTGCCGGCCGCGTCATAACCGGTGACATCGGCGGTGACCGTCCAGTTACCGGAGGCCAGCTCTGCCACCACTTCCGGCGACAGCGTGGTCTGCCAGTTCAGGTCGCCATCGACCTTCACGCCTTCGACCCGGTGCACTTCTTTGCCGGAAGCGTCGGTGAAAATCAGCGTCACGTCGCCCCATTCCACCACCGGGTCCTGCGGGTTGTCGGAGGTGACCTTGCCGCTGATGTCCAGCGCTTCTTTGGACTCGGCCTGGTTGATGATGTCATCGCCGGCAATCACGTCGATGGTGATAGTGACTTCCGGCGCAATGGTGTCGACACCCACCGGGCGCGCATCATCATCAGAAGCCGGGTTGCCGGCCGCGTCGTAACCGGTGACGTCGGCGGTGACCGTCCAGTTACCGGAGGCCAGCTGCTCTACAATCTCCGGCGACAGCGTGGTCTGCCAGTTCAGGTCTGAATCAACCTTCACGCCTTCCACCCGGTGCACTTCTTTGCCGGAAGCGTCGGTGAAAATCAGCGTCACGTCGCCCCATTCCACCACCGGGTCCTGCGGGTTGTCGGAGGTGACCTTGCCGCGGATGTCCAGCGCTTCTTTGGACTCGGCCTGGTTGATAATGTCGTCACCGGCAATCACGTCGATAGTGATGGTGACTTCCGGCGCAATGGTGTCGACGCCCACCGGGCGCGCATCGTCGTCGGTGGCCGGGTTGCCTGCGGCGTCGTAACCGGTGACATCGGCGGTGACCGTCCAGTTGCCGGAGGCCAGCTGCTCTACAATTTCCGGCGGCAGCGTGGTCTGCCAGTTCAGGTCGCCATCGACCTTCACGCCTTCCACCCGGTGCACTTCTTTGCCGGAAGCGTCGGTGAAAATCAGCGTCACGTCGCCCCAGCTCACCACCGGGTCCTGCGGGTTGTCAGAGGACACTTTACCGCGGATGTCCAGCGCGTCTTTAGACTCGGCCTGGTTGATGATGTCGTCACCGGCAATCACGTCAATAGTGATAGTGACTTCCGGCGCGATGGTGTCCACGCCCACCGGGCGCGCATCATCATCAGAAGCCAGGTTGCCGGCCGCGTCGTAACCGGTGACATCGGCGGTGACCGTCCAGTTGCCTGACGCCAGCTGCTCTACAATCTCCGGCGGCAGCGTGGTCTGCCAGTTCAGGTCTGAATCAACCTTCACGCCTTCCACCCGGTGCACTTCTTTGCCGGAGGCATCGGTGAAGATCAGCGTCACGTCGCCCCATTCCACAACCGGGTCCTGCGGGTTGTCGGAGGTGACTTTACCGCTGATGTCCAGCGCCTCTTTAGACTCGGCCTGGTTGATGATGTCGTCACCGGCAATCACGTCGATGGTGATGGTGACTTCCGGCGCAATGGTGTCCACGCCGACCGGGCGCGCATCGTCGTCGGTGGCCGGGTTGCCGGCCGCGTCATAACCGGTGACATCGGCAGTGACCGTCCAGTTACCGGAGGCCAGCTCTGCCACTACTTCCGGCGGCAGCGTGGTCTGCCAGTTCAGGTCTGAATCAACCTTCACGCCTTCCACCCGGTGCACTTCTTTACCAGAGGCGTCCGTGAAGATCAGCGTCACGTCGCCCCAGCTCACCACCGGATCGGACGGATTGTCGGAGGACACTTTACCGCTGATGTCCAGCGCTTCTTTGGACTCGGCCTGGTTGATGATGTCGTCACCGGCAATCACGTCGATGGTGATGGTGACTTCCGGCGCAATGGTGTCCACGCCAACCGGGCGCGCATCGTCGTCGGTGGCCGGGTTGCCGGCCGCATCGTAACCGGTGACATCGGCGGTGACCGTCCAGTTGCCGGACGCCAGCTGCTCTACAATCTCCGGCGACAGCGTGGTCTGCCAGTTCAGGTCTGAATCAACCTTCACGCCTTCGACCCGGTGCACTTCTTTGCCGGAAGCGTCGGTGAAAATCAGCGTCACGTCGCCCCATTCCACAACCGGGTCCTGCGGGTTGTCGGAGGTGACCTTGCCGCTGATGTCCAGCGCTTCTTTGGACTCGGCCTGGTTGATGATGTCGTCACCGGCAATCACGTCGATAGTGATGGTGACTTCCGGCGCAATGGTGTCCACGCCCACCGGGCGCGCATCATCATCAGAAGCCGGGTTGCCGGCCGCATCGTAACCGGTGACATCGGCGGTGACCGTCCAGTTACCGGAGGCCAGCTCTGCCACCACTTCCGGCGACAGCGTGGTCTGCCAGTTCAGGTCGCCATCGACCTTCACGCCTTCCACCCGGTGCACTTCTTTACCGGAGGCATCGGTGAAAATCAGCGTCACGTCGCCCCATTCCACAACCGGGTCCTGCGGGTTGTCGGAGGTGACTTTACCGCGGATGTCCAGCGCTTCTTGGGACTCGGCCTGGTTGATGATGTCATCACCGGCAATCACGTCGATGGTGATAGTGACTTCCGGCGCAATGGTGTCCACGCCCACCGGGCGCGCATCATCATCAGAAGCCGGGTTGCCAGCCGCATCGTAACCGGTGACATCGGCGGTGACCGTCCAGTTACCGGAGGCCAGCTCTGCCACCACTTCCGGCGACAGCGTGGTCTGCCAGTTCAGGTCGCCATCGACCTTCACGCCTTCCACCCGGTGCACTTCTTTGCCGGAGGCATCGGTGAAGATCAGCGTCACGTCGCCCCAGCTCACCACCGGGTCGGACGGATTGTCGGAGGACACTTTACCGCTGATATCCAGCGCTTCTTTGGACTCGGCCTGGTTGATGATGTCATCACCGGCAATCACGTCGATGGTGATAGTGACTTCCGGCGCAATGGTGTCCACGCCCACCGGGCGCGCATCGTCGTCGGTGGCCGGGTTGCCGGCCGCGTCGTAACCGGTGACATCGGCGGTGACCGTCCAGTTACCGGAGGCCAGCTCTGCCACTACTTCCGGTGACAGCGTGGTCTGCCAGTTCAGGTCGCCATCGACCTTCACGCCTTCCACCCGGTGCACTTCTTTGCCTTCCGCGTCGGTGAAGATCAGCGTCACGTCACCCCAGCTCACCACCGGGTCGGACGGATTGTCGGAGGACACTTTACCGCGGATGTCCAGCGCTTCTTTAGACTCGGCCTGGTTGATGATGTCGTCACCGGCAATCACGTCGATGGTGATGGTGACTTCCGGCGCGATAGTGTCCACGCCGACCGGGCGCGCATCGTCGTCGGTGGCCGGGTTGCCGGCCGCGTCGTAACCGGTGACATCGGCGGTGACCGTCCAGTTACCGGAGGCCAGCTCAGCCACCACTTCCGGCGACAGCGTGGTCTGCCAGTTCAGGTCGCCGTCCACTTTAACGCCTTCCACCCGGTGCACTTCTTTGCCTTCCGCGTCGGTGAAGATCAGCGTCACGTCACCCCAGCTCACCACCGGGTCGGACGGATTGTCGGAGGACACTTTACCGCTGATGTCCAGCGCGTCTTTCGATTCGGCCTGGTTGATGATGTCGTCACCGGCAATCACGTCGATGGTGATGGTGACTTCCGGCGCAATGGTGTCGACACCCACCGGGCGCGCATCATCATCAGAAGCCGGGTTGCCGGCCGCATCGTAACCGGTGACATCGGCGGTGACCGTCCAGTTACCGGAGGCCAGCTCTGACACCACTTCCGGCGACAGCGTGGTCTGCCAGTTCAGGTCGCCATCGACCTTCACGCCTTCCACCCGGTGCACTTCTTTGCCGGAGGCGTCGGTGAAAATCAGCGTCACGTCGCCCCATTCCACAACCGGGTCCTGCGGGTTGTCGGAGGTGACTTTACCGCGGATGTCCAGCGCTTCTTGGGACTCGGCCTGGTTGATGATGTCATCACCGGCAATCACGTCGATGGTGATAGTGACTTCCGGCGCAATGGTGTCCACGCCCACCGGGCGCGCATCATCATCAGAAGCCGGGTTGCCGGCCGCATCGTAACCGGTGACATCGGCGGTGACCGTCCAGTTACCGGAGGCCAGCTCTGCCACCACTTCCGGCGACAGCGTGGTCTGCCAGTTCAGGTCGCCATCGACCTTCACGCCTTCCACCCGGTGCACTTCTTTGCCGGAGGCATCGGTGAAGATCAGCGTCACGTCGCCCCAGCTCACCACCGGGTCGGACGGATTGTCGGAGGACACTTTACCGCTGATGTCCAGCGCGTCTTTGGACTCGGCCTGGTTGATGATGTCGTCACCGGCAATCACGTCGATAGTGATGGTGACTTCCGGCGCGATAGTGTCCACGCCGACCGGGCGCGCATCGTCGTCGGTGGCCGGGTTGCCGGCCGCGTCGTAACCGGTGACATCGGCGGTGACCGTCCAGTTACCGGAGGCCAGCTGCTCTACAATTTCCGGCGGCAGCGTGGTCTGCCAGTTCAGGTCGCCATCGACCTTCACGCCTTCCACCCGGTGCACTTCTTTGCCGGAGGCGTCCGTGAAGATCAGCGTCACGTCGCCCCAGCTCACCACCGGATCGGACGGATTGTCAGAGGACACTTTACCGCTGATATCCAGCGCTTCTTTGGACTCGGCCTGGTTGATGATGTCGTCACCGGCAATCACGTCAATAGTGATAGTGACTTCCGGCGCGATGGTGTCGACACCCACCGGGCGCGCATCGTCGTCGGTGGCCGGGTTGCCGGCCGCGTCGTAACCGGTGACATCGGCGGTGACCGTCCAGTTACCGGAGGCCAGCTCTGCCACTACTTCCGGCGACAGCGTGGTCTGCCAGTTCAGGTCTGAATCAACCTTCACGCCTTCGACCCGGTGCACCTCTTTGCCGGAGGCATCGGTGAAGATCAGCGTCACGTCGCCCCAGCTCACCACCGGATCGGACGGATTGTCGGAGGACACTTTACCGCTGATGTCCAGCGCTTCTTTGGACTCGGCCTGGTTGATGATGTCGTCACCGGCGATCACGTTAATAGTGATCGTCACCTCCGGTGCAACGGTGTCCACTTTCACCGGCTCGCGGTCGGTGGCGGTCGCTTCGTTACCGGCTTCATCGCGGATGGTGATGGTGCCATTCACTTCCGGATCGGCCAGCAGGTCGCTGGTAGCTACTTCTGTGCTCCAGGTCAGATCGTCGTTCACCGTCGCCTGGTATGACTTGCCGTTCACTTCCAGCTGGACGATATCCCCGGCTTTGGCGTCGCCCCCTACGGTACCGCTGACGGTGGTGGTTTCGGCTTTAGCCTCTTCGGCATTGATATAACCGTCACCGGAAATAATATCGATGTTCAGGGTAACGTCGATGTCGGTGTCCACACGTACCGGCTCACTGTCGGTGGCGGTCGCAGTGTTGCCCGCTTCATCGGTAATGGTGATGGTGCCGTTCACCATCGGATCCGCCAGCAGGTCGCTGGTTTTCACCTCGGTGCTCCAGGTCAGGTCGTCCTGCACCGTCGCCTGATACTGCTTGCCGTTCACTTCCAGGTGAACGATATCGCCCGCTTTGGCATCGCCCCCTACGGTACCGCTGACGGTGGTGGTTTCGGCTTTAGCCTCTTCGGCATTGATATAACCGTCACCGGAAATAATATCGATGTTCAGGGTAACGTCGATGTCGGTGTCCACACGCACCGGCTCACTGTCGGTGGCGGTCGCAGTGTTGCCTGCTTCATCAGTAATGGTGATGGTGCCGTTTACTAGCGGATCTGCCAGCAGATCGCTGGTAGCCACTTCGGTACTCCACACCAGACCGTTTGGCCCCTGAGTGACGATGGCCTGATACTGCTTGCCATTCACTTCCAGATGGACGATATCGCCCGCTTTGGCATCGCCCCCTACGGTACCGCTGACGGTGGTGGTCGGCTGCGCCGCTTCATCGGCATTCAGCCAGCCATCACCGCCGATAATATTGATGCTAAGCGAGACATTCAGCTCGGTTGGGTCAACAACCGGTGGATCTACGTCGATATCAGAAGTGCCCTCTTCAGGCTCAAGCAGCGTCTCTTCTTCCGGTCGCGGAGGGAAAGCAACGTTAATACCTTCTGTCGGATAACCCGCATTCGGATCAATTATCTGGCCGGTCAGATCGAGCACTACGTGGGTATGCCCACCGCCAGCCGGGCCGGCCTGGGCCGCTTCGCTGGAACTGGTGGTAACTTCTGTCGGACCTGCGGCGGTTGCTTCTAATACCTGAGAGGGGTCAGCCCCTTCTTCAATAGCCTGCTGCACGGCAGCCACTTCATCAACCACTGGCTGGGCGGCTTCACGCGCAGCCGTGCTTTCCGGAGCCTGGCCGTCCCACTGGCTACCACGCCCAAAATCCATCACTCGACCATCGGGTAACGTAACGCTAACGGCTCCGCTATCACCAGTGCGTAGGGTTTCCCCCTGAAGCAGCTCGTCCCCAGACCTCAGGACTCGCTGTGAACCATCGGCTGCAACGGCGATTACCTCGCCATTCACGGCCTTGATTATTCCTATAACGTTACTCATGCTGGTCACTCCTTGATATCGTGGTCAATACGAGCCTGTTCCCGCACCATGAGAAATGCCGAAACAGGTTCTGTGGCTATCCCCACAGAGCTATTTCCAAAACTCGTTATTTCATTTTCCCGTTATTGATATTAAGAAACATCTCATCACCCCACCACTAGGGTGACAGCTTTAGATAATCGGCTAATTAATAAGATTGGCTAATCAAAATAATTCCTGTTCTTTCAATTAAACATCACACTAAAACAATTTATGCGCTCATTTATAGCCATTATTATCAAGCCATTACCTTTCATTTTAATAATTAACTCCCAATTCAATTTGTCGTTAAAAAATCAATTAAAATTCATGACGATAGATGGGTTTTAATTTTTAATTTCACTGAAGATAAATTTACATAAACCTGACGAACAATGAACAAATAATCAGCGCTTATCTATTGGTCGATTCATGGTAGCTATTCACCAGTTTTAATGACCAATTTAATGATATTGCGCAGATAATTTCGCAATCAGTGTTTAGAGGGGGCAAATAATAGTTAAGGAAACATTGAACCGTTAGGATTGAACAGGCTAAAGAAGAGAAAGTAGAAGTAACGACGGGTAGTGTCGTGATAGCGGCACTACCCGTTAAGATTAATGCTAAAGAAGATTACAACGGCCAGATTTTTTTCGGCTCACCACACCATTTACCCATTGCGCCTTGTAATCCGATAATACTCAGCTGTTCCAGTTCACTTTGAGTCTCAACTCTCTCAGCAATGAGCGGGAGATTGATTTGGCGGGTAGCCCAGTAAAGTGCCTCAAGGAACAATCGTTTATCTTCCTGAGTATCCATATCGTGAACATAACTGCCGTCCACTTTAAGCCAGGACAACCCCCACTGAGGAAGATGCCCAATAAGATGAAAGCGCCCGCCAAAATGCTGAACACCAATCCCACAGCCTGCGGCCTTAATACGTTTAATTGCCTGGATAAATACCTCAGAATCTGGCAACTCATTTTCATCCAACTCAAAGGTCAAGCGGCCAGCCAGTTCCGGTTTGTTCTTAACCAGCGCCAGCAGAGCATCCGTTGCCTCCGGTGTAGCAATACTCTCGCCCACAATACTGATGGCATAGTTACCGTCATGCTGAGTCATATAATCCAGTGTCTGGCTCAGGATAACCAGGTCCATTCGGGTACCCAAATTCAGACGATATACCCACGGCATAAATTTCCCGGCGGCAATAATCTCCCCTTCTTCATTAGTCACACGCGCCAGAATCTTATGGTGATCGATAACTTTAGGATCGATACAACTCACCACCGGCTGGCTAAACAAAACAAAACGGCGATCGGCCAGGATCTCTTGCAGCAGGCTCAGCCAGTAATTACGGTTCTCATTATCCGCCGACGGCGCTATCGTCACATCTGCGGCGGCGAAGTAGTTCATTTGAGTTTCAGCAGCGGTCAGCGCCTGGTCAGCACGCATCATTATCATGCCCGGCACATCGCCCTGATTGAAGGTCACCGTCGCCGCATGGCCTACGGGCATAACATCGCTGGCTCCGGTGGAGTAAAGCATTTGTAACTGATGGGAAAGCTCGCTCATTAGCTGGTCGTGATCAAGCTCCATCATCTGCGGCGTCAGCATGGCAAACTCCCCGCCGCGGATCCTTGCAACCAGGCCATTCCCCTTAAAGTCACGTGCCAAAATCGAAGTCAAAATTCGGCTAACGGCAACAATCAGCTCATCGGTTTTTGCCCCACCTTTACGGGCGTTTACACCGGCCAGATCCTGAATTCGCACCAGGATCAGATTGCCCGATGGGCTCTCTTCATCCGCCAGGCGTGCCTGGAATTTCTCATCAAAGGCCCGCCGGTTAGCCACGCCTGTCAGGCTATCGTGATAAGCCTCCCTAATCAGGGTTTCTGAGCGTTTAACCTGCTCTTCAAACAGAGCTTTAAGCTGGGTCACCATCATATTCATCGCCTGCACAACCCGGCGTAATTCTGGCGTCTTCGGCAGTTTTGGCAGGCTAAGAAACTCGCGGCGGGTAATGGCGTTGGCCTGTTCGACCAGATAGTTAAGAGGTTTAAGCTGGTAACGCAATACTAGCGACATGACTAACAGCAGCAGAAGACTACAGACAAATAACCAAAGAGCGTTACTTAGTGCGCTATGCCAGAGACGGTTGATAGCAAATGAAGGATGGCTTTCGACTTCCACACGGGCTGCCTGTGTCCAGCCCCGCATAATAATTGCTTCGCCTTTTCCTGGCTCCAGCGCGGCCATTTTACTGAACCAGCCGGGGACATGATCAATGATTGGCTCGGCAACCCGGTCCTCCAGCACTTTGCCGCTGCGGATCTCGACTATTCGAATGCGGGAAAAATAGCCGTTATCAAATATAGAGTTAATCATCAGCTCGGTCATAGCCGGATCGTCGACGTGAGGCGTCAGCGACAAACCCAGTGCGCTGGCCGTATCCTGTGCATGCGCATTGAGTTGGTTGTGATATTGCTGACGGGAGGTCTCCAGATTCGACCAGAAGTTCCCACAGAATATAAACAACATAAATAAAGATATGCCTATCAATAGCTGTTTATAAAGAGACATAACCGCGCCCTATTCCTTTAGATTAAATCCTTCTGCTTTCATTTTGGTCAGCACATCCTGCCAACGAGAAAGCCGTTTGGTATCGCTTACTCTTTGTAACCCAGTGCCTTTTGGTAACCACACACCTTCAGCATTGAATGAATAAATCGGTAATAAATCCGTGCGCTGGTTCGCAGGCTTGATTTCACTAATCAAATTATCCAAAACCAGTGGTATCGCATCTGGTCGGGAATACCAGGTAAGAACCATATGCGCTTGATTCAAATTTAGTGCTTTAACGTAAGTGATACGGAGCTGTGAAGCCGGAACGCCCAGCTCACGCAGCGAAAAATACTTGGCCAGCGCATAATCCTCACAATCGCCGGCCCCCTTGCGAAGAAACTCTATTGGCGTCGCCCAGTAATCTTTAGTGCCCCACACTACCGTGTCATTCTGAAACCGGACGCTGCGATTGAAAAACCGGTTTACCTGATTCAGTTTGCTCTGCAATGTTGCCTGACGCGCTCCGTCAAGCATCCCTTGCCAGCTGGCAATACGCTGCCTGGCCGCAGGCGTTGCCGGGCCATAAATTTTCTCCGAACTTTGCTGAATCCGCCCAAAGTCCCAGCTGGCAATCAGTAAAGGAGAAAACAGTATTGCCAGCGCGAACAGCCACGACCGAAAATCCCATTGCCAGCCGTTCGTCTGCCATCGCCATCTGCTCGTTTGCTGCATTCGTTCCCTTGATTCGGCCACTATATGTGGCAGTCAGCTGCCCGCTTATCCATGCCTTGTTAGCTTCAGGTCATTGCTATAGCACAGAATAACCGAAAGACCCGAGCCGTGAAGGGATATGTTTTATGCTTAGCAATCAATGATAAAGGCAGCCAATTCGCGAATATGCTGCTGGCATTTTTCGCCCGAAGGACTACAACTGCTGTTAAGTATTGATATTAGAGATAACGACATGACTAATGATAGCTCAGACCGTCAGCACATCACTGCACGGATAAAGGACGTAGGCGGCATCGGAGTATCGCGGGTGTTACCGGTCAAAAATCGCCGTCTGATCGGAGCCTGGTGTTTTCTTGATCACGCAGGCCCGGCACTATTTCAGCATTCCGATGAGGGAATGCACGTAGGGCCTCATCCCCACATCGGTTTGCAAACCTTCACCTGGATGCTAAAAGGCGAAGTGCTGCATCGCGACAGCCTGGGCTATCAGCAAGTTATCCGCCCCGGCCAGGTCAATTTAATGACCGCCGGACGTGGGATAGCTCATAGTGAAGACACCGCCAGCGATCAGCATCAATTGCATGCTGCTCAATTATGGATAGCCCTGCCGGATGCCGTGCGCCATATGCCTGCGCGTTTCGACCACTATCCTTCCCTTCCTCAATGGCAGCTTGAAGAGATGAGCTTTACGCTACTGGTGGGAGAATATGCAGGATATCGCGCCCCAACGTTACATTTCTCACCGCTTGTGGGGGTGGATATTCAGGCCCGACAAGCAGTTACCCAAACGTTAAAGTTACAAAGTGATTTTGAGTACGGCATATTTGTGCTGCAGGGCGAGGCTGAAGTCGACGGCCAACCGCTAGGCGTTAATGAACTGCTTTATCTGGGATTGGGATTAACCACTCTGGAGTTAACCTTGAAGGCTGGAGCACAGATGCTGCTGCTCGGTGGCGAGCCGTTGAATGAGCCCGTGGTGATGTGGTGGAATTTCGTCGCGCGGGATAAAACTGAAATTCAGCAGGTTATTCGCGAATGGAATGCTGGTGGCGAACGCTTTGGAAGCGTGGCTGGAGACTCGCGCCCACCGACGCCCTCCCCGCTGATGCCATAAATTTTTAGCGAATCGTAACCAGGCGCATATGCCAATAAAAAAGCGGCCCATGAAATGGGCCGCAATGCCGTCAGGCTATGGAGAACTCAGCCCCGCCAGCAATCAGGCGCGGCTTTTTTGATAAGACGCAAAACGCTCCTCTACCAGTTTACGCAGGGTGCGACCAATGCAGGCGTAGTCATATTCATTGAGGTTAGCCAGTGAGATACGCCCCCCGGCACGCGGACTGCCGAAACCAGAAGCTGGCAGCATCACAATTCCAGTATCGCTGGCAATCTGATAAAGCAGCTCATTTGGCTGAGTATTCTGACTAACCCATTTCCCAAAATCCTTGCCGTGTAGCGCCGTGGCAATTTTCTCAACATCCAGCAGCGTGTAGTACTCAACGCTGGTTTCATCTTCTGGAACCGGAATACCGAGCTGCTGATACAGCGCGCTATGACGACGACGAATAATCCGTTTCAACACCTGTTTGTAGTTATCGTTAATATCGATTAGCGCAAACAGAGAGAACATCACCATTTGTACCTGAGAAGGCGTAGACAGACCGGCGGTATGGTTTAACGCAACCGCACGGCTATCGGCCACCAGGCGGTCGATAAAGGCGAGATCTTTAGTGTCGGTCGTTAACGATTGATAGCGGGTATTCATTTGCTGGTATTGTTCATCGCTAAAGGCGGCGATTTTTTCATCAAGCACATTATTTTTGTGCATGGCGATAACGCCCAGGCGCCAGCCGGTGGCACCAAAGTATTTAGACCAGGAATAAACCAGCGCCGTATTGTGCGGACAGACGGCAAACAGTGAGGTGAACTTATCGGCAAAAGTGCCGTACACATCATCGGTCAGAATAAACAGATCGGGACGATCGTTTTTTACCAGGTCGGCAATATATTTAAGGCTGGCATCATTAATACGTACCGAGTCTGGATTACCCGGGTTTACCACGAAGAAGATTTTAATTGCCGGATCGCGCAGTTTGTCCAGTTCGCTGGCCGGATATTGCCAGTTAAGTTCGGGATCGGCATTGATATTGACAATTTCCAGGTCGTAATCTTTCAGCACTGGAATTTCAAAGTATGGGGTGAAGGTCGGCATGCCGATAGCAACTTTGTCTCCCGGAGCAATGAGCAAATTTTCTTTTAGAGAATTGAAAATATAGGTCATTGCTGCGGTCCCTCCCTCTACCGGGAAGATATCAAACGCATCGCTGGAGATATGGCCGCCGAGCATTTCGCGAGTCAAATACTCACGAATTACATATTCTCCCAGGCGCAGAGCGCGCGGCGGTTCTGGATAGTTACAACCCAGAATACCCTCAACCATTTCATGCAGAAAGGCACTGGCATCCAGGCCAAGCTGATCGCGAACGTAGCTAATCACTTTGCGCAGTAGATCAATGCCCGCTTCATTTTCATGAGCGCTAATAAAGCTTAAAAAGCGTTGTTCAATTCCTTTGACATTAGGCAGGCCACCGACGTTTTTTTCCAGGTATGAAAGACGAAGTTCAGACTCTTCAGTGGCAAACATCCCTAACTGGAAAAATGCCTGGCGTGGCGTTGTGGCGATAAAATTAGGATTACCACGGCCCGCATTAAGCATTAATCGATTTTCACGGCTACTGGCAGCCTTAATGAGGATATCTTTTAATTCAAATGGACTTAGAGCGTTATATTTACTGAGATCAATTTCTTTTGACATGATATTTATCTCCAAAAAAATATTAAATTTTAGTCGGAAGGCGTTACGACATTAATATAATGACCACCATACCCCATATAGTGAGCAGGGTATTACCTACCGCATAGGTAACCGTGTATCCCAATGCCGGAACATTACTTTTTGCTGATTCGCAAATCATCCCTAAAGCAGCAGTAGTCGTACGCGCTCCAGCGACGCAGCCAAATAAAATAGCGGGGTGGAAACGGAAGATATAACGGCCAACATACATACTGACAATAAGTGGTAGAGCCGTTGCAAAGATGCCCCATAAAAACAGGCTGGCACCTAAGGTTTTCAAACCTTGAATAAATCCAGGCGCGGCATTAATCCCGACTACGGCAATAAAAATATTGAGACCGACGGAGTTCATAAACCACAGAGTTGGCTGAGGGATTCTCCCTGCCGTTGGATGGATTGAACGTAACCAGCCGAACACTAAGCCAGAAATCAGAGAGCCACCGGCGGTAGACAGTGTCAGTGGAATTCCGTGAACATTAATAACGGCAGCGCCAATAATTGTCCCGATAAAAATCGCCATACCGATAAACGAAACATCGGCGGCAGTATTTTGGCGATCCGGACAACCTACTTCCTTAGCAAAACGACCAGTATCTTTAGTTAACCCAGAAAGAGTTAAAATATCTCCCCGGTGCAAACGGGTACCAGCCAGCACTGGGATACTATGAGCCAGAGCCCCGCGCTTAATCGCCCGCAAATAAACGCCATGAGTAACCGGCTGAACAGAAATCTCTTCCAGAGTACGGCCAGCGTATTGTTTGTTGGTAAGGAAAACATCAACACCCTCTGCTGGAATAGCCAGTAATTCCGGATCGTCTATCTCTTCATTACGCAGGCCAGAAATAGATAAGATATCGGAGTTACGCCCCTCAATGGCCAGAATATCTCCTGCCATTACGACTAAATCGGACCGGGCTTCAATTAATTGTTTACCGCGCCGAACGCGCTGAATAAAGATACGTTTAGCATGCTGACGCTGTTCCAGTTCAGCAAATGACATCCCGATAATGTCGCTCTCGGCCGCTATTGCATAAGCTCTTAAAGAGTACCGATGCCATGCGGTGCCTTCTGAATGAATATCAGAGCTGGCCCCCATACTGGCCTCATAATCTTTGCAGGCTTTCTCAAGATTAATCCCCATCAATTTAGGGCCAATCTGTGCCAAAACGATGGCGGAGCCTACGGTACCGAAGATGTATGTCACGGCGTAAGCAACCGGCATAGCATTTTGCAGACTGGTCGTTTTTTCAGGAGAGAGATGCAGACGAGCTATAGCATCGGTTGCAAGCCCCATTGATGCGGAGATGGTCTGCGAGCCGGCAAATAGACCCGCTGCGGAGCCAAGATCGTAGCCAGCGAGCTTCGCTGCAAGCACAGGAAATGCCAGACAGAGAATGCAAACAACCACCGAAAATAACGCCTGCGGCAGCCCATCCTTAGCGATCCCCTGAACAAACTGCGGGCCGACGCCATATCCCACTGCAAATAAGAACATCAGAAAGAAAGTACTTTTTACCGTTCCGGATATTTGAATACCAACCATCCCGATAATAAGAGCCGCAATTAAGGTTGCCGTTACTGCTCCAAGACTTAATCCCCGATAACTTTTACCACCCACCCAATATCCGATGCCTATTGATAAAAATATGGCAATCTCCGGATAGGTACGTAGCGTATGTGTAAACCACTCCATATACAGCCATCCTTATTATTTTTTAAACAAAGAAAACCTCACCCCCATCAGAGATGGGAAATATGCAGAAGTGAATATTGAATAACCACCCTATTATATTTACTGCACAGCACACAGGTATCCGGCAGCGAAGAAATCGCCAAAATGAAATTAACAACTCTTGGCCGGATATAATTAATTTAATATTAAAGCATTCAGGAAACTCCATTCCTTCACCCAGTTAAAATCCTGGATAAATAATGTAGCAGTGACCTGCATCGATAAATAATCAGTTTTCACATAAAAATGATTACGTCAGTTAATTAAATATCATGCATAGCAACCAACGAATAAGAATACTCAAAAGTGAAATAAACATACGCTTGAGACATTCGTGGAGTTTGGGCAAAAGATGCTTCGCATTCACATAAGCGAAAAATGCAATACAGAGCAGCATTAAAACCAAATATGCCTGACGACAAATAATCAACTACGTTAATAAAAAACAGCAAAAGTAAATATTGAAGTGACAGGATTATAAATGATAAATAAACAAAAATAATATCCATAACGGTTAATATAAATAACCGTTGGCAATAATATTAACGATCTCTGGCTAAAACCTTAAAGAAATTGGCTCGATATTTAACCAATAAAATTTTGGTTATTTTAAATGCTCTTTGCTATCTCTGGCATTGAGCTCAGTCGCTCACCGCCCCTTCGATGGCGATACTTAGCATTTAATCTCTATGATTTATCATGCCTTAATTCTGAGATTAAGTAGTTAGATATATGACCGAAAAACCGTGTAGTAATCACTATGTCAATCGTCTGGCAGCCGTTGTAATCACTGGCATGGCAGCAGGGTTGTCAGGAATGATACTGGCAATAATTTTACATACCATTCAACACATTGCTTTCGGGTACAGTACGGGAAAAATTGTGGGGGCGGAGTCTTTCCTTCAGGGGGTTAGCGGCTCTGATCATACGCGCCGCGTGGCCGCCATTATTCTGGGGGGAGCGATAGCCGGATTTGGCTGGTGGCTTCTGGCTCATTATGCAAGTAAAAGGGTTTCTATTAAGGCTGCCGTTGCCTCACCAGATAAACCGATGCCCACCGGGACGACGATTTTGCATGTCCTGCTGCAAATTATCACCGTAGGCTTGGGCTCACCGTTGGGGCGCGAGGTTGCACCTCGTGAAATGGGGGCACTGCTCGCCGGAGCAGTGGCACGTAAATTCAATTTTAACAATGAGCAGGCCCGAACGCTGATAGCCTGTGGGGCCGGAGCAGGCCTGGCAGCGGTTTATAACGTACCGCTAGCCGGAGCAATCTTCAGCCTTGAAGTATTGCTAGTCTCCTTTCGCTGGGAACAGGCAATAACCGCAGTATTAACCTCCAGCCTTGCAGCCTGGATAGCCACTCTCGGCTTGGGCAGCGAAGCACAGTATCATTTCACTTCCGTTGTTTTGCCCCACTCTTTTATCTTCTGGGCTATCGTAGCCGGCCCGATACTGGGCGGGTGTGCATATATATTTCGAAAATTAACCACGACAGCACGTAGCCAGGTAAAGACTAACTGGCAAATGCCGGTAATTTGTATATTGGCTTTCACCCTGCTAGCCGGACTAAGTCTCTATTTCCCTCAGTTACCGGGCAATGGTAAAGGGCCAATGCAGCTGGCTATCACTGACGCACTCCACGTTCACGGAGCGGCCCTATTGTTGGTGCTGAAGATAATTGTGGTACTGGCCGCACTGCGCGGAGGAGCTGAAGGGGGATTGCTTACGCCTGGCCTTGCCGTAGGCGCACTACTGAGCGTAATACTGGGTACGGCGTGGCAATATCTATTCCCGGGTGGAGATAGCGGCAGCTTCGCACTTATTGGCGCTGCGGCTTTCCTGGCGGCCTCAATGCAGATGCCGTTAACCGCCGTAGTCTTGGTGATGGAGTTTACCCATATGGAACATGGCTATTTTGTTCCGGCTCTACTTTGCGCCTGCGGTGCATTCATCACGTGTAAAGCCCTGGAAAAACGCTAACGCCAGGCTCTACGCCGTCAGAAAACTTAAGGTAATGTTCTGGCGGCTTTACTCAAGCTACAACTCACCCACGACGCATTCCCTAAGAGCATAGATAAATGCTCTAATAGAAAAGATAGCCTCGCAGATTTATAAATTTTTTAGATGGTAAGTCTTGCGGCTTGAGCCAAATGACTTACGGCAGGTTCTCCCTTAGCCATAAGCCTTGTCTTAACATAACCAGCCTGACTCTGATACCTGGCAGAAAATTCTAACGGTCGCGATTGATACACATAAAAGCGGCGCTATAGGGCGTGCTAATAAGATAAGCGTTATACATTTTTTTAAATCCCAGATACAGGGTCCTCGCGGAGGTATCAATCAAATTCTTATTGAAGACCTGATCCGGTGCCGTATCAGAAATATGCTTGTGTACGCTTTTAATATCCATGGCAATCTTACTATTTATCTCATCATGAGAAACTAACACTATCTCTCTTTGAACATGATAAAGTTGATTATTGTCTTCATCTTTTAACAAACCAGTGACATTAATCACCCCAACCCTCTCTCTCTCAAGTTCAAAAACAATTGTACCGGTAAAAGATTTCTGGGTGCGGTAATTAATCCATTTCGCGGTAGAGGTACAATCTATTTTATAACGGGCAGCAAAAAAGGAGCTATGAATTAGTAGAGCCAGCGCTAACATACTGAAAACAATCAGTAGAGAAAGAAGTATTTTTTTAGTTGCTGACATAAATATCCCGACATCCGGAAAGCTTTTTAGGATTGTTATTTTCAAAGGTACAGGCAGTTAAAAAAGCACTCCCCTCAGAGTTAAATATAAAATTATCCTCAGCGTCGAAGATCATAAAAGCGCCACCGATACATGGCAGACTTCCTTTCGCCAGTTGCTGTGCTTTGTCCAGCGTAGCCTGACGGAACTCAGAGGAGAAAGGTGAAGTAGTGTATACCGGACAGCCGTCTATTGAACCCAGGCGATGAAGCTGGACATTATCAATCGCTTTTGCCTGAAGATGATTGACCAGATATATGCGCAAAAGAATAAAGAGGCCAATACTAACCAACAGGAAAGTACAAACGGCAAGCAGCATAAATCTGGAAGGTCCGTTTTTTTTCGAGCCACAGGCTAGAGTCTCATCAATAACTACCGGTTCAGGGTTAGGGTACGCGCGCTTCTGTGGGGCACCGTCTTCCTCCGGAAAAACTGTTATCGTTGCATTCAGGACAAAACCCATTTTTGGGATAGTCTGGATGACATCATTACAGCCAAGCATCATCAGATTTCTGCGTAGTAACGAGATATATTGATTAAGGCTATTTCCAGAGCCACTAAAACCATATTTATCCCAGACATCGTGAATAATGTCATTACGAGCCAATGGTATACGCGGCTCATCCAGCAGGCGGGTTAACAGGCGTCCAGCCGTTTCCGAAATCAATACCGAGTTTTCTGGGGACATCTTATTGCTAAGGACTCGACCCTCGCTCTCATAAATAATCTCATTATTAATAAGATATTTCATATATTTGTCACCAGATAAGTCAGTAATTTTACAATTATACCTTTTATGTTGCATATGGACTATTAATTTTGCACAGCGGGAAATTATAAATCCCGGCCTGTAGCAATAGAGTGCCACATATAAATTGTAAGCCAATTGTTTTGTTTTTGTTTATGCGGAGTATCAAATCAACAAATCCACATCAGAATATTCATCTATAAAATATCATAAACTAAGAATTTTAATTTATAACAATGTCATTTATAAATTTAACGTACCAAAAAAGAGCCAGCCGGTTACAATCGCTGTCGTTTTAAAATGTAGTTTGCAGCCGCCTGATAAAAGAAGAGTGGTGATTGAAGGAAAGTAAGGGAAGCGCGACATGACTGATATATCTGACTCTTTAAAAACAAAAAAACTAACGGAGATATCAGCCTTTGTTCAGCCAATTGTGAATATAGGGACCGGGTTACCAATTGGGCTAGAAGTCCTGCTGCGAGGTAATGGAAAAGATGGTGAAACTTACGTACCCGCTAAAACATTTTTAAAAAACTTAACCTCTCTGGATGACTATAATGTGGTTACCATGAGAATGTTAGACTTGGTAACCGGCGAAGCTAACCAGGTATCACTTGGTAGCGCGTTAACGGGGATATCCTTTGTTTCATTTAACCTCATTGCCGGACAGCTATCCTGCCCTGAGCTAGTTAAACAGCTAATTAACTTTCACAAAAAATTGCCACACGGAATAAATCTGGTCATTGAGCTGCTAGAAGGATATGAAGCAGATTTAAAAAAAGAGATTGTAGAAGTTATTAAATACTTAAGTTCTCATGGGGTAAAATTCGCAATTGATGATTTTGGAAACAACTCCATTGATTTAGAATATCTTAATTCTTTGAATCTCAATATTCTTAAAATGGATATCTGCATGGCAGGCGTACACCATGGCCGTCTTATCTTTGAGAAAACTATTGAGTCCCTGGTCTCTCTGGCGGATAAAATGAATGTATTACTCATAGCCGAGGGGGTAGAAACAAAAGAGCAGTTAGCTTTACTGACTGAATGTGGAGTCGAAAATATTCAGGGCTTTTACTATTCAAAACCCTATCTCTGGAATGGATTGTTATCATAATTTTTTAAATTCAGCCATCTACTTCATAATCTGATGAAGGGAACATTTCACCTCAAACACCTCAAACACCTCAAACACCTCAAACACCTCAAACACCTCAAACACCCCCAATTATATTTCATCCCAATGAATTTCTAACCACTAAAAAATTCTGGCCAAAAAACTTAGCCAGAAAAATTCTGAGTTATTATATAGGGTAGCTCACCAGTTTTTATTACCCCACTTGCACTAACCCTCGGCTCAAAACATCAATCAATTAAACCTTGTTTATTTCAGTAAAAAAACAGAAAACCATCGCACATTATAAATACAATTAATCATATTCCAGATCCAGTTAAATAATTAATCACAGCCACTTTAAAAGTGGTGATATATTTATCATCTGGAACATTAATTATGATTATTTTCGTGTGGATTTGATTACATATAATGTATTTAATTATTTACACGGAAAATTAATTATATTTTTCTAAAGCTTTAAAAATTAAATACATCCATATATGTAAAGGCTTTTCATATAAATAAACAGGCATCGATGAAATCATCTTTTAATATATTGAAAACCATGGGGAAAAACTATTGAAATATAATAATAAAACATATTTACTTTATTTAAGTAATTGATTTTAAAAGATATTTTAACACTAGTTAATCTACTAAATTAATTTATTTTTTATGGTTAATAATTAACCATGGGGAATTTGATTAAATATAACCAAATAATTATTATAGCTGCGTTAATTTCTTATGGAGAATATTATAATGAGAAAATTTAAAAATACGCTATTGGTTTTAAGTTTGTCCTTTATGGCTGGAGTCTCTGCACCATCTTTTGCAGCCGACGGCACAGTTCACTTTACCGGAAAAATACTCGATCAGGCCTGCGAAGTTGATGGCGGCAGTCAAGATTTAAAAGTTGAATTAGGTACCGTTGCGGCAAAGTCTCTTGAAAATCAGGGAGAGTCAGCAGCAACTCCATTTACAATAGCTCTGCATAACTGCCCAGAATCAGTAAAAAAAGCGCAGGTACGTTTTGATGGCAAACCTGACTCAGTTAATAAAGATCTATTGCAACTTTCCGGTTACGGTAGCGACGGGGTTGCCAAAGACGTTGGGATTATGATTACCGATATGAATAACAGCCCTATCCCAATGTATAAAAACTCACAGGACTTTGCTTTAGATGGTCCGGATAACACTCTTCAGTTCTTGGCAAAATACGTAGGCACGACGAAAGCTATTCCGACTGGTGGCAATGCGGATGGCGTTGCCGTGTTCTCTATTGATTATCGGTAAGTAAACACATGGAATAAGTTTGTATAGCAGGGAAGCTCTTCGCATTTTTGAATGGTCTTTTGGTATATGAAGAAATTATTTCTAATAATTTTTGCGATATTCTCCTGTCCAACATTGGGTGGAGTACTTATTAATGGTACGCGTGTAATTTATTCTGAAGCGGATAAATCGGGTCGGATATCTATAGAAAACCCAGAAAAGTCCAGAGCTTACCTTATTCAGTCCTGGGTGGATGATGGGAATAGCAACCATCATCAGAAAACATTTATTATCACACCTCCGTTATTGAGAATGGATGCTGGTGATAAAACAGAACTTAAAATAATTCGCGTGGCAAACTTACCTGAGGATCGGGAGAGCCTGCTGTGGTTAAACGTTAGGGCTATTCCATCGGTAACTAAAGGAAATAGCAACAGCCTGCAGATAGCCGTTAAATCCCGTATGAAGCTGTTTTATCGCCCGCTGGGTATCCCTGAATCTCCAGTGGAAAGCTATAAAAAGCTCGCGGTCAGCTATAAAAATGGGGGATTGGAAGTAAATAATCCAACGCCTTTCCATATCGTATTTTACTCTTTCGCCGTTGATGGCAAAGAAATAAAAGAAGCTGATGTTGTCAATCCATTTTCAACTATCAAATATGCTCTTAAGAATAATAGCCATCCTAAAAACGTTTCATGGCGGCTAATCGATGACTTTGGAACGGTTACGGATGGAGAAAGACAAAAGCTGTAGCTTTTGTTTTAGTTATGAAAATAATCAATGCCTGCTTATTAGGGTCTTTACCCCTGTTTTCAATTACTGGTTACGTTTGGGCCGATGAATATTTTAATCCGGCATTTCTCACTCTTGATGAAGAAGCCTCTGAAAATGTAGACCTTAGCCAGTTTGAACAGCATGGCTCCCAGGCACCGGGAAAATATGAGTTTAATGTCAAACTGAATCAGTTTGACATTAAACAGTTAACCGTTGATATCGAACATGGCGATGGGGAACCTTTAGTCGCCCGCTTTACCAAAAAACAGTTGAGCAGCCTGGGTATTGACCTGCGTAAGCTGGCGAGCATTGATTCGCTGGCAGAAATAGAATTGGTTCCTCCCCTTGAAAAGCTTATTCCGGGGTCCGCCGTTCGGGTAGACTTTTTGAATCATGCGATTCGTCTATCCGTGCCGCAAAAGTATATCAACTGGAAAGCTCAAGGCTCGGTAGCGCCTGATGAGTGGGACAACGGTATTACTACTCTATTTTCAAACTACACCTTCTCTGGTTCCCATAACCAGCAACGGGATTATGGTACCAGGAATAAAAACTATCTGAATTTACGTAACGGATTAAATTTTGGGGCCTGGCGTGTCCGAAATACTGCCATCTGGAGCAATAATCGCTGGGACTCAACCAATACCTATATTACCAGGAACCTGCTGTTACTTGGAGGCAGTCGTTTTACTCTTGGAGAATATTGGTCTAACAGTCTGCTTTTCGATACGTTCCAGTTCAGAGGGGTGACCCTTGAGTCGGACGACTCCATGCTGCCAGAATCTATGAAGGGATTTGCGCCAGTTATAAGGGGAATTGCGAAAACTAACGCTAAAGTCGAGGTTAAACAAAATGGTTTCATTATCTATCAGGACTGGGTTCCTCCCGGAAGTTTTGAAATAAGGGATCTACATCCAACTACATCCAGTGGCGATCTTCAGGTCAGCATTTATGAAGCTAACGGAGAGGTTCGTCATTTCCAGGAGCCCTACTCAGGCGTACCGGTTATGCAGCGCGAAGGCCAGGTAAAATATAATGTTACTAGCGGTTTTTACGACAGTGAAAATGGCGGTAACAGGCCGGGCTTTGTTCAGGGGACACTTGCGTATGGCGTTTCCAATCGCCTTACCATTTATTCAGGGCTTATCGCCGCTGAAAACTACTCTTCTTATGGGGCCGGCGTCGGGCTAGGATTAGGTGATTTTGGCGCGCTATCCACCGATGTTGTTGGTATGAGGGGGAGATCCAGATCTGAGCTGCAGCACGATAATAAGATGACTGAAAGCTCCTATATTCATGCGCAGTATTCTAAAGTTATCCAGCCGACAGCTACTGAAATGAATCTGGAAGGATATTTTTATAATAATAACCATTATCTGTCTTTTTCTGACGCCAACTCATATCCAGGGCGCGGGCATAATAACTTCAATTTAAAAAGAAAAATAAACGCTACGGTGAACCAGCCACTACCCGGCGAACTGGGAGAATTATATTTCTCCTCATCGTTAAATACCTATTGGCAGGATACTAAATCTGACAACTCGTTTAATCTTGGATATTCATTATATTACAATGACATAAGCTACAATTTAACGCTCTCACAAACGACAAGTAGTGACCAGGGCGGGAATGACCGCCAGCTTGCATTCTCTGTCCAAATCCCGCTGGGAGGGCCCCACACCCGGACCTGGATGTCGTGGAATACGCAGAGCTCCAATCATGAGCGAAGCAGTCACCAGGTCGGTTTGAATGGACTATCTATGGCAGATAATGCGCTGGCATGGAGTGTCCAGGAGTCACTTAATTCTGATTTGGACGCCACCAGTGGTAACCTTCAGGCCAATTATCGCTCTCGCTACAACCAAAGCAACATTGGCTATAGCTATAGCCATCGCGATCGCAGTCAGCAAATAAATTACGGCATGAACGGTGGCATCGTTATGCATCAGGGCGGAGTGACGCTATCGCAACCTCTGGGCGACACCTTTGGCCTGGTCAATACCGAGCATGTCAGCGATATAAAACTGGAACACACCACCAACGTTACAACAGACTCTGCTGGCTATGCCGTAGTGCCTTATCTGACGCCGTATCACCACAATAGTATGGCCATCGATCCCGCTTCTTTCTCTAATGAGGTCGAAGCAGATAAAACCCGAAAAGACGCAGTGCCAACCAAAGGGGCGGTAATTTTGCGGAGATTTGATTTACGAAAAGGTTATAAAGCGTTATTCGCACTGAGAAAGAATAAAGATGCGATTCCCTTTGGCGCCCAGGTCACATTACGAGACAGCACAATTACCAGCATGGTCGGAGATAACGGCGAGGTTTATTTAAGCGGATTACCTGCGTCAGGGGTTATTGATGTCTCATTAGGAAGAGACGAGGCGGCTTATTGTAGCGCAGCCTTCAATATTAATAACCGGGATGTAACGAACGGAATTTTTATCAAAGATATTGAGTGCCACTAGAAATGAAATATTTTGGATTAGCGCTTTTACTATTTATCAGCCTAAGCGTAGATGCGGCAGATGGTCCGTGCCAACCGTCCAGCGGGCAAAATACCTACACTATTTTTGTCAATGAAATGCTCTCAGGCAATGGGCAAGTGAACGATGTACTCCCGGATGCCCGATGGTCTGAATCATCCTATACGATGAATTGCAGTTGCTCCCCTTCCGTTCGGCATGATCACATCACCTGGAAAGCCACCACAGATCTTTCCCCATTTAAAGAGAAGCGTGGCTATTACCGGGTTAACGATTTTCTGGCGGTAAGAACTAATGTAAATGTGCAGGGAGAGGAGTGGGAGCACAATGTACCGTTTGACGGCGCTATTGACAGCGCTCCGCTTGGTGACAGCTGCCAGGGTATTTATGAAACCACCGGCACGAGCGGTACGGTCTCTTTGTATCTGAGCCATCCGATTTCCGGTCAGGTACATATTCCCAGAACCAGGTTGTTCAAACTTTTCGCCACTACTCACGAGTCTTCCGGAGCACCGAATGGAGGGTTTGGCAATACGCCAGTTAGCGAACTCTGGCTGGAGGGTGAGATTGTTGGTCCGGCCTCATGCATCATTAATGACGGCAATATTATTAATGTCGACCTGCATTCAGTACAGCGTAATGCTTTGAGCCGGCGCGGAGAAAAGCCGGACAGATATGTCGGTGAAACCGTCAAAATATCACTGAAATGCTCCAACGTCAGCGAGGCGGTACAGGTAAAATTGCGCCTCAGCACCAGCACCGTAGGGCAGGATCTTCCTGCGATACGAACCAACAATCCCGATGTAGGGATCGTCCTGGAGCATGAGAGAGAAAGAGTGATCCCTCAACGTACCGAAATACCCGTTCCGGTTCATGACCAATATGGTGAGATTGAGCTCGAAGCTTATCCCGTCAATGCTATGGGAAAGATTCCTAAGAGCGGTATTTTTGAAGCAACGGCCGGATTGGACTTAATTTATAAATAAGGTTCGTAACCGCTTTTGCTTTGGCATCTAATGCCACAGGCTAAAAGCGGTTGCTTTAAAAGAACATAGCAAGATGCTGTTTGAATTGCTGCTGGCTGGAACGCTAAAAATTAGTGCGGGCAGAAAATATACTCTCAACGAAATGGCACAAGCACACAGCGATATAGAAAGCAGAAAACAACGGATAAATTATTGCTTATTCAGTAATAAGCAGACGTGAAATGCCGTGATATTGTCTTTCCAGCTCACGCAATAGCTCCCTAACACACCCACACTTATTAGCCGATAAGTTATGAGCGGCACATAAAAGTAGTTAGTTCAGCCATCCCTGCTCACCAGAACAAATGAGCCTCAGCCAGACCTGAGGCTCAAGACCATCCTGCTCCCCGGTGTAAGGCCTTGAGCTCAATAATATCTTGCCCGCATTACCATGGTTCCATTCGCCAGCCTTGCTCAGTCGCGATTAAACGATCCGTCAGTCCAAGATTATTCATGAATATATCGTCGTGCGACACAACCATCAAAGCGCCATGATAGCCGCGCAACATGGTTTCCAGCGCCTGTACCGAGGGTAGATCGAGGTGATTACTCGGTTCATCCAGTAACAATAGTTGAGCAGGTGGCTCGGCGTAGAGCACAAGTGCCAGTGCCGCCTTCAGACGCTCCCCGCCGCTGAGCGAACCGGCAGGTGCCGTAATTCTCTGGGCATCCAGACCAAGCTGCGCAAGGCGCATACGCAGTTCACCTTCAGTAGCAATGCGATTAACAGACAACATCTGCTCCAGTACCGTATGCTGCGGACTCAGGTTAGTCAGCTGCTGGTCCAGATAAACGCCTTCTACAGAAATTTTGCCTCTCCCGGACAATGGCTGAAGCTGGCTGGCGAGTACCTTGAGCAAGGTGGACTTCCCAGAGCCATTAGGTCCGACAATACCAATCCGTTGCTGGCCAGATAACACCAAATTGATGCGTCGCGTAGCATCCTGGACAAATGGCAGATCTACGTCCTCCAGTTCTGCAACCCGGCGCTGCGATGACAGAGCGACTGGCAGAGAGTGGACAACGATAGCCAACTCCTCTTCAACCCATTGCGTAGCCTCGTGTACGTGCCGGTCGAGGTGTTCGCGGATCGCATCATGTTGTTGGCGCAGCTTTCCAGCGGAGCTCTCGCTACGATCCTTCTGGCGGCCCAGAAGGATCCTTGCCTGGTTGGCTTCGTGCCCATGCCGATTGCCGCGAGCCTGCCTCCGTTCCTGGCGCTCCCGTTGTTCTCGCAGAGACTGCTCTTCTCGCCGACGCTCAAGCTTGCGCTTCTCTAGCTGCTGGATGGCATTCTGCCTCTCCTGCTTTTTGCATTCTGCGTAGAAGCTGTAATTACCGCCATAGCTGCGCAGCCCCAGGGACGATAACTCCACAATTCGCGCCATTGCCTCCAGCAAATGCCGGTCATGGCTAACCACCAACAGCCCACGCGGCCAGCGCTGTAGCTGCTCTATCAAGGCCTGACGGCTGGCCCGGTCGAGATGGTTGCTGGGTTCATCCAGAATGAGGAAATCGGCATCCGATAAAAAAGCGCCTAGCAGCTTAACGCGCATAGCCTCGCCACCACTCAGCGCGCTGGCAGGCGTAGAAGCACCGAGATGGCCCAAGCCATTGAGTTCCAGCTCGTGCTGTAAACGCGTCCTGATATCCCAGTTATCGCCCACAGTTTCAAAATCCTGCCCTTCGCAGCTACCTGCTTCGATGCGCTCAAGCGCATCAAGTATGGCATGCACTCCTGCCAGATCACCTACGGTGGCATCTGCCGGCAGCGATATTTGTTGTGCCAGGTAATACACACTACCCGAACAGGTACAGCGCCCTGCCGTTGGCTGAACTAGTCCTGCCAGCATGCGAGCCAGCACCGTTTTACCAACGCCATTGCGACCGACCAGGCCTGTGAAACGCTGGTCAAACTGTTCGTTAAGTTCAGATAAAAGCTTTCTGCCGTCCGGCAGAACATAAGATGCGCCTTCCAGCGCAAGGTGTAGATTCGTCATATTTGATTTCCATAGATGCCAGGAACTCCCCCTTCTCATGGGGGCGGGTGGAGACTGGCCGTCGTGAAGACGGCGGCATCAATGGCGCATGACGAAATTCCTCGATGATGTGGGGTAACAACACGATTTTAAAAGTTCTCATCGACAGAAGTCAACGAGAGGTAACAGGCGAGCCAGCAACCTGCTCCCTGCCGATCCACGCAAACTGTTATTAGCTACTTCCGCTTTTGGCACGGAGTGGACAGGTAACCTAAGTAAGGTCTGCTGTGAGCGAAGAGCTGAATCGCCACCGATACCAGACGCTATCTGGACTTAGACAAGCAAGCCGTTAGCCGTGCGATCAATGAGATGGATTTATAAGGGTACACATGAAAAACAGCTTACTGGTGCTGACGCTGGCGATTATGCCAGCCCTGACGAATGCCGGACAGATAACCCTCATTCTCAGTGATGAACAGGAGACAGACAACGCGAAGATTTGCGTTTATTCCAACGCCAACTTTACGGAAACTGTGACGATCAGACCGTCCCAGCAATGCCGCTACACGATGACATTTGAGGAGGAGTAACGATTGAAGAAAGAGCAGAGTCGATAGTTAAAGAAGCGCGTTAAGATCACAGTTTCACCCAGAGAAAATGATTTCAGACCAAGCAGTTATACAGCTATAATGCTTGACTATTATTCAAAATTACAATGGACTTCACTATGGCTAACGACGTTTATCAAAGCCAGAAATGCACTTTGCGCTTCTCCAAAAAAGCTATCGATAGATCTGCTCAAGCAATCAGACATGGTTGTGTTAATGAGGAACGTCAGGCTGCTATTGAGATGATCCAAAATTTCAGGGAATTACATCTTTACCCGTTAATGTTAATGAAAAATCATTTAGCAAGAACATCCGCTAAGGTGAATAAAAAAATAATTGTTGCTCGGCGTTTAAAACGTCTTCCGACTATTATCGATAAACTTGAACGCCCAACCCTTGATGGAATACACGAAAACTCGATAAAATTAACACGTATGCAGGACATTGGTGGCTGTAGAGCAATCGTAAAAAATCTTGAACATCTAAAATTATTACAGAACCGTCTCGAAAAGAGCCGTTCAATACATACCATTGTTCATACTGCAAATTATTTGACACCTAAAGCAAGTGGGTACGGTGGCGTTCATCTAATTTACAGTTGTTTCCATGAAGGTGACGATCATAACGCGTGGAAAAAAACGAAGATAGAGGTTCAACTTCGTACAGAACTACAACATGCTTGGGCTACAAGTTTGGAGATCATCGATACACTCGAAGGTTATAAGCTGAAAACATCGCAGGAAGGGCATGAAGACTGGCGTAGATTATTTTATTTAGCAGGGTGCTTAGTCGCCCATGATGAGGGTGCATGTATTCTGTCAGATGAGACCTTAAAATCACATAGAACAGAGCTATCTGACCTGCATCACGAACTTCAATTAATTAGCAAATTAGCTCGTTACTCTTTAGCCTTGCACTTCACAAACAATGATAAATCAGGGTTAAAAACACCAAAACACTTTAAAGGCCATTTTTTAATTGAAATAGGAAAGTTTTCAAAAAATAAATTCCCCATTAGAGCGCGAGCTTTCAAAATGAGCCTCTCGGGCCAGGCTTTAGAAGCATTAGCAGAAAGCGAGGCTAATGAAGAAATAGTGATTTCCGTACTGCTTTCAGCTGAAAACGTAAAATCATTAAAAAGAGCCTATCCTAACTATTTTGGTTCCACGGAATTATTTTCTAAATTCTTGCAAAAACACATTGATGCAGTTCAAGAATAAGGGGGGCATCCCCCCATTGATTTAAACGTCCCACGGATTAGATTTTATTTTTCTCATTTTGTATTGGATACCACACACTGTGAAGGTTAGTTTCTCTGTATCGATAACTCCTTCCACTTCTTTGTAGTCGAATGGGAATCTCACTTTATTGTCGTTGATTTTGTACAAGCCGCCTGGAATGTTGGGGCCATGATTGACCTGCAAATAATCTCCCTTGACTGTCCAACGTCCCTCTACTTGGTATTCAATAGCGCTGCCGTGTTCATTGAAGTAGATACTCATGAAGTTATTTTCCTTATTCTTTAAACTCGATTTCTTGATCGTCAAATTCTCCGTGACGAGAGATTTTCATTGAGAATCTTTTGAAAGTTTTGAAAAATTCTTCATACGTCATCTCGATTCTTTCCCTTTTGAGTCCGTATTCATCGTCAGTAACGAATGCTTCAATGTTCAAAAAACGCTGACCAGAATAGAAGGAAATAGCTTTCACCACTTCTCCTTCCTTCAAAATTCCCTTCTCTCTCAATAAATCGCTGAAATCCTCTTGATCAGCACTATCCGCTGCAACGCTTCCCTTCCAATCATCGTACTGTACAGCAGCCTTAAAGTGTTCTTTTTCCATCTTATTTATCCTTTGCTGTGGGTAGTCAAAGGTAGAGTAGCGCAGATTTTGGACAATACAAGCCATAAAGCCCCGTTAGTGGTAAGGAGACAAACGGAGCATAGCGACTTCATCAGGTTGTCAGAAGGATCACACCTTATCAGGGTGCTCGTGTACCGTTAGGAGCGTGAGCGAAGCGCTGGCAGAGCCTGCATATCGTGTGCAGGTACGTTTACCACTATTCACCTGTTTACGCAGCCACAAGGCCGCACATCGGGCTTAAAATGCGTATGATCAGTCTGTCGATGGCATAACAATACCAGGGTGGGCTTTTTCTTCACGTTTTACTATCGCGGAGTGAGAATGCAACTGCCGCCAACGCTGAGTTAAATTGTCATCTCACCATGTAACTTGGCGTGACAGTTACCAAGGGCGGATCACAATGGTAGAACCCATAGGCGAATAAAATAGGTAACTATTTAACTTACTGAAAGAGAAGGCTTTTAAGGTTTATCCACAAGGAGGAGATCTGGAGCGGGCGAAGGGAATCGAACCCTCGTATAGAGCTTGGGAAGCTCTCGTTCTACCATTGAACTACGCCCGCATCAGGTGTGCGTCTGGCATTATAAACTTTCTCGCCAGGCGCACAACCCCTCGCCACATCATGTGGCGGTATTTTAAGCACTTTTATGACTAACGGCAGCCAGCCGTGCTGCCTGCTGCCGGAAGATAACGTAGCGGATCGACGGCAGTTGCTTTATAGCGCAGCTGGAAGTGCAGGTTCACGCTGTCGGAACCGCTGCTGCCCATGGTGGCAATTTTTTGCCCCTGGGTGACCTGCTGTCCGGTTTGTACCAGCAGCGTTTGGTTGTGAGCATAGGCGGTGATGTAGCTTTCATCGTGTTTTATCATCACCAGGTTGCCGTAGCCGCGTAACCGGTCGCCCGCATAAACTACCCTGCCCCCACCGGCGGCATAGACTGGCTGCCCGCGCTGGCCGGCAATATCAATGCCCTTATTTCCGCCCTGAGCATTGGAGAACGGTACGATAACCTTGCCGCTGGTCGGCCATATCCAGCAGCGATCGCCAGCAGCCGGGGCAGCAACAGGCGTTACCGGTTTTACACTGCTAGCGCTATTACGCGTTGGGCTGGTGGTGGCCGGGCGGCTGCGATTTTTAGCGGTTGTCGCAGTGCTGGCAGTGCGGCGACTGCCCGATGTCGAACCGCTCAGACGCAGCTTTTGCCCAACCTGAATAGTATAAGGAGAGCTAATACCATTAAGCCTTGCCAGTTCACGCACGCTGCTACCGTTGCTTTTGGCAATCCGATAGAGGGTATCGCCGCGTTTTACAGTATAGGTTGCTCCCTGGTAACTCCCTTTAGCAGAAGACGAGGGTTTACTACTGCAACCGGTCAGTAGCAGGCAGGCAGTTAACAGGGCGACGCATCCTGACGTCATAGTCCGGCATCCGGAGTTCAAAAGCACCTCTCCTCGGCAAATATAAAGTCCGGCTCGAATATTAACATCTATAACCCCGCGGCCAAAATGACGTTATTTTAGTCAGCAGTCGTATATGAGATGTGATCGCCAGATAACCGAATGCAGCCGTCCTGCCGGCTACCAGGAACACACCCGTAAATAAGGATGCCGCAGCGGGGATATGATGATTTGTTTTTCAACAGCGAGTAAAGGCGAAATCGCCCTCAGCCAAAAGACAAAAAACCCGCCGATGGCGGGTTTTTATTTACTGACAATAATCAGTGATTATTTCTGCGGACGCAGAGCCGGGAACAGGATAACGTCACGGATGGTATGGCTGTTAGTGAACAGCATAATCATACGGTCGATACCGATACCCAGACCAGCGGTTGGTGGCATAGCGTGTTCCAGAGCGGTGACGTAGTCTTCGTCATAGAACATTGCTTCATCATCACCAGCGTCTTTAGCGGCAACCTGATCCAGGAAGCGTTGAGCCTGGTCTTCAGCATCGTTCAGCTCGCTAAAGCCGTTACCGATTTCACGGCCACCGATGAAGAACTCAAAGCGGTCGGTGAACTCTGGGTTGTCATCGCTACGACGAGCCAGTGGAGAAACTTCCGCTGGGTATTCAGTGATGAAGGTTGGCTGAATCAGGTGTGCTTCAGCGGTTTCATCAAAGATTTCGGTGATGATGCGGCCCAGACCCCAGCTTTTCTCAACTTTGATGCCCAGAGTTTCAGCCAGTGCTTTAGCGCTATCGAAGCTATTCAGATCTTCCAGGTTGGTTTCTGGACGATATTTTTTGATAGCTTCGCGCATGGTCAGTTTTTCAAATGGTTTGCCGAAGTCGAAAGTAACATCGCCGTAAGGAACTACGGTGTTACCCAGAACTTCTTCAGCCATGGTGCGGAACAGAGACTCGGTCAGTTCGATCAGGTCTTTGTAATCCGCGTACGCCATATAGAGTTCCATCATGGTGAACTCAGGGTTATGACGTACAGAGATACCTTCGTTACGGAAGTTACGGTTAATTTCGAACACGCGCTCAAAACCACCAACCACCAGACGTTTCAGATACAGCTCTGGGGAGATACGCAGATACATATCCATATCCAGCGTATTGTGGTGAGTGATGAACGGACGTGCAGAAGCCCCGCCAGGAATAACCTGCATCATTGGGGTTTCAACTTCCATAAAGCCACGGCCAACCATGAATTTACGGATACCGGCCAGAATGCTGGAACGGATTTTGAAAGTTTTACGCGATTCTTCGTTAGCGATCAGGTCAAGATAACGCTGACGATAGCGAGTTTCCTGATCCGCCAGGCCGTGGAATTTATCCGGCAGTGGGCGCAGAGCTTTGGTCAGCAGGCGTACTTCGGTGCAATGGATGGACAGTTCACCGGTCTGAGTTTTGAACAGTTTACCGCGTGCGGCGATGATGTCGCCGAGATCCCATTTCTTGAAGCGTTCGTTGTAAACATCACCAGCCAGGTCGTCACGCGCAACGTAAAGCTGGATACGACCGCCTACGTCCTGCAGAGTAACGAAAGATGCCTTACCCATAATGCGGCGAGTCATCATACGGCCAGCCACGCTAACTTCAATATTTAAGGATTCGAGTTCTTCCTTAGTCTTGTTATCGAATTCAGCGTGCAGTTGGTCAGAGGTATGGTCACGACGAAAATCGTTCGGGAACGCAACGGCTTCTTCCTTACGGATGGCCGCCAGTTTCTCACGACGAGTTTGCATTTCGTTGTTCAAATCGGCCGCTAGCTCGGCCCCTAGGTTTTGTTGTTCAGACATTTAATGGTTCCTCATAACCCGGCTTTCAAACTTGCTTCAATGAATTTATCCAAATCCCCATCCAGCACCGCCTGCGTATTACGGGTTTCGACCCCAGTACGCAAATCCTTGATGCGGGAATCGTCCAACACATACGAACGAATCTGGCTACCCCAGCCAATATCCGACTTATTGTCTTCCATGGCCTGCTTCTCAGCATTTTTCTTCTGCATTTCCAGCTCATAAAGCTTAGCTTTCATTTGCTTCATGGCCTGGTCTTTATTTTTATGCTGCGAGCGGTCATTCTGGCACTGGGTTACCAGGCCTGTCGGAATGTGCGTGATACGCACGGCCGATTCGGTTTTGTTAACGTGCTGACCACCGGCGCCAGAAGCGCGGTACACGTCGATACGCAAATCGGCAGGATTAATATCTATATCAATGTCATCGTCTACTTCTGGATAGACAAAGGCAGAGCTAAACGATGTATGACGACGACCGCCGGAGTCAAATGGACTCTTACGCACCAGGCGGTGAACGCCTGATTCAGTACGCAGCCAGCCGTACGCATATTCGCCAGCAATTCTGATGGTGACCGATTTGATACCGGCAACTTCACCTTCAGACTCTTCAATAATTTCGGTTTTAAACCCGCGGGCTTCAGCCCAGCGCAGATACATACGAGTCAGCATGCTGGCCCAATCCTGCGCTTCGGTACCGCCAGAACCAGCCTGAATATCCAGGTAGCAATCAGCGCTATCGTATTCGCCTGAGAACATCCGGCGGAATTCAAGCTGAGCCAGTTTGGCCTCTAGCTGATCGAGTTCAGCAACAGCTTCGTTAAAGGTTTCTTCATCGTCAGCTTCAACAGCCAGCTCAAGCAGACCGGAGACATCTTCAAGGCCTTGCTGCATCTGGTCGAGCGTATCAACGATAGCTTCGAGGGAGGAGCGCTCTTTTCCCAGCGCCTGAGCACGTTCTGGCTCATTCCATACGTCGGGCTGCTCCAGCTCGGCGTTTACTTCTTCGAGACGCTCTTTCCTGGCATCGTAGTCAAAGATACCCCCGAAGAACGTCGCTGCGCTCTGTGAGGTCTTGAATGCGGTTTTTAACCGGGTTTATTTCAAACATGATCTATCAAATTCTTATGTTAATTACAGAAAAATAATGCGATATGAGGGTTCAGTTTAGCCGAACTCAACAATCATTTACACTTTACTCCGGTATCATACTGGCCAGAGCTTATCTATTATCAATTGCACGTTGCGGTTGCCGCGAAACTCATTGACATCAAGCTTGTAGGCCAGTTCCACTTCGCGTACGCCATTATCTGGCCACAGCGCGGTATCAACGTTAAAGGCGATACCATCAAGTAAAGGACCGCCGCCTACCGGCTCTACCATCACCTTGAGGTGACGCTCGCCCACAATTCGCTGCTGCAACAACTTAAAGCGGCCATCAAACAGTGGCTCAGGGAACATTTGCCCCCACGGCCCGGCATCGCGTAACAGCTCTGCCACCTCCAGCGTCATCTCCTGTGAGCTGAGAGGTCCGTCACTCAAAATCTCCCCCTGTAACAGGGCTGGATCGAGCCAGTCTTTCACTAGTTGTGCGAATCTCTGATTAAACTCATCAAATCGTGCTATCTCCAGTGATAACCCGGCAGCCATGGCATGTCCACCAAATTTAATCATTAACCCCGGATAAAGTGCGTCTAGTCGCTCTAATGCGTCCCGCATGTGCAATCCTTGTACAGAACGCCCCGATCCTTTAAGCGTTCCATCAACCGCTGGTGCAAAAGCAATCACCGGCCGATGGAAGCGTTCTTTGATGCGTGAAGCAAGGATTCCAACCACCCCTTGATGCCATTCTGGATGATAAAGCGCCAGCCCGGCAGGCAGAGAAGTGGTGGACTTAACCAGTTTCTCACACAGGGCCATAGCCTCTTGTTGCATGCCCTGCTCAATCTCTTTACGAGTCTGATTCAAAGCATCCAGCTCACTGGCCAGCATCCTGGCTTCACCCTGGTTATCACAGAGTAACAACGCCACGCCAACAGACATATCATCCAGCCGGCCTGCGGCATTGAGCCGCGGGCCAAGGGCGAAGCCAAGGTCGCTGGCGGCCAGGCGCTGCGGATCTCGATTGGAAATCTCCAGCAGCGCCTTAATACCCGGACGACAACGCCCGGCGCGGATCCGGCTCAACCCCTGCCAGGTCAGAATGCGGTTGTTGGCGTCGAGAGGCACCACATCCGCCACCGTACCCAGCGCCACCAAATCCAGCAGTTCGGCCAGATTTGGGGGTTGAATCCCCTTCTGCTCGAACCATCCGCTATCACGTAAATGGCTACGCAGTGCCAGCATCAGATAAAAAGCGACGCCGACACCAGCCAGAGATTTAGACGGAAACTCACAATCATTAAGATTAGGGTTAACGATGGCTTCGGCTGCGGGCAACGTTTCACCCGGCAGGTGGTGATCGGTCACCAGCACGGGAATACCAAGCTCATGCGCCCGCTCAACGCCAGCATGAGAAGAGATCCCGTTATCGACCGTCATAATCAGCTCAGCCCCCTGAGCATGCGCCTGGTCGACCACCTCAGGGCTTAGCCCGTAGCCATCCTCAAACCGGTTTGGCACCAGATAGCTCACATTCCTGCCGCCAAGCTGACGTAAAGCCAGCACGCTCAGTGCCGTGCTGGTTGCACCATCGGCATCGAAATCCCCTACCACGGTAATGTGCCGTTCATCAGACAGAGCCTGATGTAACAGAGTTACTGCGGCAGTAACGCCGGAAAGCCGCTGCCAGGGCAAAAGCCCCTTCACACCGCGCTCCAGCTCCGCCTCTGAGCGCACCCCACGGCTGGCATAAAGCCGCTGTAACAGCGGCGGAATAGTTGCCGAAAAAACCACGCTGTCATCTATTTGACGGCGGCGTAATTGAGTTTGCTGTTTCACTAATCGTCGGCCGTTTATTTCGCGCTAGCGCGATGTTTATCCAGGAACTCTTTTAACTCTTTCGGGCTTTGGTAGCCCGGGATAACCATGCCATCGTTCAGCACCAGTGCCGGAGTGCCCTGAATACCAAACTGCACGCCCAGGCTGTAATGTTTTTTGATATCAACGTTACAAGTTGCCGCCGCGAGGTTGTTAGAACCGGTCATAGCAAGGTCAAATGAGTGACGGGGATCTTTGCTGCACCAGATGGACTGCATGTTTTGCTCGGCTTCGCTCTGCAATCCCTGACGCGGGAACGCCAGGTAGCGGATGGTTATCCCCAAAGCGTTGTAGTCCTTCATCTGCTCATGCAGTTTGTGGCAATAACCGCAGGTGATATCGGTAAAAACAGTCACCACATACTGCTCTTTTGCCGCTTTATAGACGATCATTTGATCGGTTAACGCATTAAGTTTTTTCATCAAAATCGCGTTAGTTACGTTGACCGGCTGAGCGCCACTCACGTCATACATTGGCCCCTGCAGAATGTGTTTACCGTCTTCGGTAACATACAGCGCACCGCTATCGGTTAATACGGTTTTCATTCCGGCTACGGGTGAAGGCTGAATCTCAGCATCATGTACGCCGAGCTTCATCAGAGACTGGCGGATAGTTGCATCATCTGCATGCGCCATGCCGGCAAAAGAACTGGCCAGTAAAGTTAAAAGAAAAATACGTTTATTCATCATCAGTCCTAATCTTTTCGCACTCACGCCCGTGGGTGGTGCTGTTGATGGAGTTGGCGCAGGCGTTCCGTTGCCACATGGGTATAGATTTGAGTCGTCGACAAATCACTGTGTCCCAACAGCATTTGTACAACGCGCAGGTCGGCACCGTGATTAAGCAAATGCGTGGCAAATGCGTGGCGCAGCACGTGCGGAGAGAGCTTTTCGCTATCGATCCCCGCCTGCGCGGCATAATGCTTAATACGGTACCAAAAGGTCTGGCGCGTCATCTGCTGGCCGCGACTACTGGGAAACAGCACATCAATGGTCGCCCCATTAAGTAACCATGACCGGCCGTATGTCATAAACTGCTCCAGCCAGTAAACGGCTTCCTCACCCAGTGGAACCAGACGCTCTTTATCGCCTTTACCGATAACCCGCACCACACCCTGGCGCAGGCTGATATCACTGATTTGCAGCCCCACCAGCTCTGATACGCGTAGCCCGGTTGCGTATAACAGCTCAAGCATAGCCTTATCGCGTAGCTCTATAGGCTGCTCCACCTGTGGCGCTTTAAGTAAACGTTCAACCTGCGCTTCACTCAGATCTTTCGGCAGGCGCTGGGGTAATTTAGGAGAAGCCAGACGAGCACTCGGATCGTCCGCGCGCAACTTTTCGCGATAGATATACTGAAACAAGCGCCGCAGCGCGCTTAGTAAACGTGCGGTACTGGTAGCCTTATAACCACCTTCGACTCGCTCGGAAAGCAGTTCCAGCAGGTCGCTCTGTTGCACCGTAAGCAGCGTTAACTGCCGATGAGATAACCACTCAACCACCATTCGCAGGTCACGACGATAGGCACTGAGGGTGTTCTCAGCCAGATTCCGCTCAAGCCACAAAGCATCGAGAAAGCTTTCGATACAGGTAATATCTTGTTCCACTGCGGCCTCTTTTTTATCCAGACACTGCATTATGCCTGAGATAGGGTGGTTTCTGATACACTGCTAATCCGACCGTTTTAGTAATGAGTAGTAATCTATATGAATATTGGACTGTTCTACGGCTCCAGCACCTGTTACACCGAAATGGCCGCCGAGAAAATTCGCGATATTATCGGCCCGGAGCTGGTAACACTGCACAACCTTAAAGACGATGGCCCGGAAATGATGGAGCAGTACGATGCTCTTATTTTAGGTATCCCAACCTGGGACTTTGGTGAGCTGCAGGAAGACTGGGAAACCATTTGGGATCGTCTGGATAACCTAAATCTCCAGGGAAAAATTGTCGCGCTGTATGGCATGGGCGACCAGCTCGGCTACGGCGAATGGTTTTTAGATGCCCTGGGCATGCTGCACGATAAACTGGCCGTAAAAGGCGTACGTTTTATTGGTTATTGGCCGACTGAGGGTTATGAATTTACCAGCAAGAAACCAATTATTGGTGAAGGCGAACTGTTCGTCGGGCTGGCGCTGGATGAAACCAATCAGTACGATCTTAGCGACGAGCGCCTGCAAAACTGGTGCGAGCAGATCCTTTCCGAAATGGCCGACATTCTGGCCTGACGGTAGCCTGCCAATGCATTGGCAGGAAAAAACTAACCGCGCGGGCGGTCCACCGGGCTTTGCAATATCAGGCGGCGTAAATCACGCCATGCGCCGCCATCCATGCTGTCTGCGGCGACCCACAGGCGGCGGGAACCACCTCCCGATAACGGGGAAAGTACCAGTAACATCCCGCTTTGCAACAGCCACGGTTTTCTCACCAGCCGCCATTTTTCACCCTGCCAGGTCAACTCGCCGCTATCGCTACTAAGAGCAAGCTCTCCTTCAATACTGCGAATTCGGCGCTGGCTACAGACCAGGCTCATAATAATCAGCACCAGCAGCGCGAGCCACAAAATGGTCAGATTAGCAGGCCACGGGCATAGCAAGAGCGCCAGAGCCACCAGCCCATGGAACGCCAGTGATAGCCACTGAGCGCGCCATGAAACATGTATATCAGTACGCCACTGGGCCACGTTCCCGATTCCGCTGTTGAATCATGGCAACCATGCGCTGCAGTTCAGTATCAGCAGGCTTACCGTGGTTCATTAACCAGTTGAACAGATCGGGATCATCATTCTCAAGCAGGCGGATAAACAGCGCCTTATCGCCATCGCTCAGGCTATCGTACTCATACTCAAAAAACGGCATGATAGAAATATCCAGTTCGCGCATACCGCGGCGGCATGCCCAGTGAATGCGGGCTTTGTTATTGATATCCATATTTTCTCTTTTTAGCTGAACAATATTGGGTACGCCGCTTAGTGTACCGTTTTTTCGACCCATTGCCGGAACAATATTGCCTTTCAGAAGACAGATTCCGTCACATATATGCCACCAAATCCAGGCTTACATAAGATTTGTGAAGTGGCATCAGGGGACAAAAATCAGTGCATGATTGCGCTTGCAATGACTAGCCGCTCTTTTACCATTAGGGTATTAATTCAGGTTCAAACAACGGGAATAATAAATGGCTTTTCAACCTTTTCCTCCGCAGCAGTCCGTAGGACATGCGCGGCTACCGCTGACGCTAATGACCCTGAATGACTGGGCGTTAGCAACAATTACCGGCCCGGATAGCGAAAAATATCTTCAGGGGCAGGTTACAGCGGATATCACGGCCTTAGCAGAGGATCAGCAGGTACTGACTGCTCACTGTGACGGTAAGGGCAAAATGTGGAGCAATCTGCGTCTGTTCCACTTCCGCGATGGCTACGCCTGGATCGAGCGTCGTGACGTTCGTGAGAGCCAGCTAACCGAACTGAAAAAGTACGCCGTTTTTTCTAAAGTCACCATCGCCGCTGATGATGACGCGGTGCTGCTTGGCGTCGCCGGTTTCCAGGCGCGCGCGGCGCTGACCAACCACTTTCCTGCCCTGCCCGATGAAACTCATCAGGTAGTTCATTCCGACATAGCGACGCTGCTTTGGCTGGGCTTACCGGATGAGCGCTTTATCATCGTAACCGATGCCGAAAATGCCCAGCGCCTGGCCGATGTATTAAGCGAATCAGCTGCGCGTAATAATAGCGACCAGTGGCTGGCCCTGGATATTGAAGCCGGTCTGCCGGTGATTGCCGCCGTCAACAGCGGGCAATTTATTCCTCAGGCCACTAACCTTCAGGCTCTTAACGGTATCAGCTTTAAAAAAGGCTGCTATACCGGCCAGGAAATGGTCGCCCGCGCCAAATTCCGCGGAGCAAATAAGCGCGCCCTGTGGCTGCTTTCTGGCTCTGCTCAACGCGTTCCCGCTGCCGGCGAAGATCTGGAACTGCAGATGGGTGACAACTGGCGTCGGACCGGCACCGTCCTGGCCGCAGTGCAACTAGATGATGGCAATGTGCTGGTGCAGGCTGTGATGAATAACGATCAGGAAGCAGACAGCCGTTTCCGGGTGAGAGATGACGCAGCCGGCCAGTTAACTATTCAGCCCCTGCCTTATACCCTGGACGAAGAGTAAGCTGAGCCAGGCTCCTGTGCAGGAGCCTGGCGGATAGCGGACATATTGCTGGTAGTTGAACCGTGCGGAAGTATTGCCCAATCGCGTGGTTCAATAAGCGCAACGTTATCTGATATACAGATAAATCGCTAAGAAATGGCAGACACAGCCACCGAGCACAAAGCCGTGCCAGATGGCGTGATTAAATGGAATACGCTTGCAGACAAAGAAAATAACGCCCAGCGAATAAGTAATGCCGCCCGCGGCAAGCAATGCCACGCCCCCGGCAGACAGCTTATTCGCCAATTGATAGACCACAATTAGCGATAACCAGCCCATTATCAAATATGTCACTAGCGACAGCATTTCAAACCGGTAGGCGATGGTTAACTTAAACAGAATACCCAGCAGCGCCAGCCCCCAGATAACCGCCATCATTCCGTGAGCCAATGGAGATGCAAGCCCGACCAGCAGCAGCGGTGTATAGGTACCGGCAATAAGAAGGTAAATAGCGCAGTGATCGCATTTTTGCAGCCACTGTTTCGCTCGTTGATGAGGAATGGCGTGATATAGCGTCGATGCTAAAAACAGCAGGATCATGCTGCCGCCATATAAACTGTAACTGGTCACTGCCATAGCTCCTGCATTGGCCGATACCGCCTGAATCAGCAGTAATACCAGACCCACGATGCCAAAAACCAGACCGATACCATGACTAACGCTGTTGGCTATCTCCTCAGCCAGTGAATATCCCTGTGCCATAAGTGGCTTACTCGCCATATGCCAACTCCAAATGCCAACTCCAAATACGGTAAAAAATTGGTGCCGGAACAGCCTAACTGAGAATGGTTCCAGTGAACACCTGTTAGCTAAAATAAAGTTGTTATTGGTTGTAACTCTGATTATTAGCTGCTCATAATTACTGGTTATCGCACCATCTGCACCTCAGATATCGCTAAAGCATTAGTACCCATAGCATTCAGTTAATCAAAATATACCGTCCCGTCGCTATCGGCTAAGCCGGGAGAAATCACCAATAGAACAATGCAACGCTGATGCACGGATGCCCTATAAACGAATATTTCAGGAACCCAATTAACATGTCGCTGTTACCTACCGCTCTTAATTTCGGCCCCTTCTCTGAACACATCCGTTTCCTCATGGAGATTGATAAGTTAAAAAGCGTGTCCCGCCGTACCCGACTGCTGAATAAAGGGCGATACGAAAACTCAGCCGAACATAGCTGGCATTTTGCTATGGCGGCTATGGCGCTGGAACAGTGGAAGCCCGAGGGATGCGATATTCAGCGCGTGATCCGTATGGCTCTGCTGCACGACATTGTTGAAGTCGATGTTGGTGACGTACTGGTTTACGATATCTCTGCCCGTACTGATATTGCTGAAAAAGAAGCAGCCGCCGCCCGCCGTCTGTTTGGTTTATTGCCAGAACCTTTAAGTAGTGAATTTCTTGCTCTATGGCAGGAGTACGAACACAAAGAGAGCGCCGATGCCCGCTTCGCGAATGCTATCGACCGTCTGCTGCCGGTAATTCAAAATCTGCACAACGAAGGGCAAAGCTGGCAGGAAAATAATATCGCCCTGGCGCAGGTACTGAGCCGTAATAGCGAAGTGGCTGCCTGCGTACCTGAGCTCTGGGAACATATCGTGGCAGAACTTCATCTGGCACAGCAGCGCGGCTGGCTTCGTTAAACTTAATTCACTGGAGAACTCGGAATGATGTTCAGCCATACCGCCATTTCCACCTTTAATGAGCTGGAACTGGAGGTTTATCACTATGTTATGAAGCACCGCGAGGCCGCGGGCTACATGACCATCCGGGAGCTGGCCACCGCCGCAGGCGTCTCCACCACAACGGTGTTACGTTTTTGCCGTAAGCTCGGATGTGAAGGCTATGCGGAGTTCCGGGTTCGCTTACGCATGGAGCAGGATGCATTGGCTCCTGAAATTCTGCCCAGTGGGGCCGGAGAAATGGTGCGTTTTTTTACCAGCGTTAATACGCCTGCTTTTGAAAAGCTGCTGGATGATGCCGCGACATTAATTGCCAGCGCACCGCGTATTATCTTTGTTGGAACCGGTGGTTCTGGCACCCTGGCCAAATACGGCGCCCGTTACTTCGGTAATCTTGGCATTAGCAGCCAGCATATTGACGATCCCTGGTTTCCAGTCACTCAAGGCCTGGCTGAAGGCACGCTGGCGATACTGCTGTCAGTCTCAGGTGAAACGGAGGCCATACTCCATCTGGCGAGCCAGTTTAGTAAGTTTGAAGCTCAAATACTTTCGGTAACCAGCCATGAGCACTCATCTCTGGCAAAACTTGCCGACTTTAATATCTCATGGCATCTGGCCCCCGAACGGCTTGCCGAAGGCTATGACATTACGACCCAAATCCCGGTGATGTATATCATTGAGTCGCTGGGCCGGAGGCTGGTAAAACCTCGTCTGTAACACCCTGTTTTTCACATGTAACATGTTACTTTTTAAAGGTTTTGTTATTGCGTGACATCCTTCCTCTCTTTTGCCAGACTCAGCCTCAATAACCCGGGCCGCCCTTCCTGGCCGCCCGCCCTGATGGACAGATATGAGGGAGCAATTCATGCAGCAAAAAACATTACCAGCTGATTTTTTATGGGGCGGAGCTGTTGCTGCCCACCAGGTTGAAGGCGGATGGGATCAGGGTGGAAAAGGCCCAAGCATCTGTGACGTACTGACTAGCGGCGCACATGGCGTCCCGCGCGAAATCACCACCAGCGTACTCCCCGGTCGCGACTATCCTAACCATGAAGCCATCGATTTTTACGGACGCTATCGTGAAGATATTCGCCTGTTCGCTGAAATGGGGTTCAAATGCTTCCGTACTTCGATTGCCTGGACACGCATATTCCCACGCGGCGACGAGTTAGAGCCAAACGAAGCCGGCCTGCAATTTTACGATGACCTGTTTGATGAGTTGCTCAAATACGGTATCGAACCAGTTATCACGCTCTCTCATTTTGAAATGCCGCTGCATCTGGTACAGGCTTACGGAAGCTGGACTAATCGCAAAGTAGTGGATTTTTTTGTTCGTTTCGCAGAGACAGTATTTACCCGCTACCAGCATAAAGTTAAATACTGGATGACGTTTAATGAAATCAACAACCAACGTATGTGGCGCTCTAAGCTATTTGGCTACTGCTGCTCCGGGGTGGTTTATACCGAGCATGAAAATCCAGAGCAAACGCTGTATCAGGTGATGCACCACCAGTTTATCGCTAGTGCGCTGGCGGTAAAAATCGGTCACCAAATTAATCCTGAAATGAAAATCGGCTGCATGCTGGCTATGGTTCCGCTTTACCCTTACTCCTGTAAACCAGAAGACGTCATGTTCGCCCAGCAATCCATGCGCCAGCGTTACGTCTTTACCGATGTACAAATGCGTGGGGCATGGCCCGCCTATGCCCTTGCCGAATGGCAGCGCAATGGATATCACATTGCAATGGAACCGGGTGACGAGCAGATCCTGCGCGAAGGCTGCTGCGATTATCTGGGCTTCAGCTACTACATGAGCAATGCCGTGAAAGCCGAAGGCGGCAGCGGTGACGCACTGTCCGGTTTTGAAGGCAGCGTTCCAAACCCACATGTAACCGCTTCAGAATGGGGCTGGCAAATCGATCCTGTAGGATTACGTTACGCCCTTTGTGAACTGTATGAGCGTTATCAAAAGCCACTGTTTATCGTAGAGAACGGTTTTGGTGCGCGCGATAGCGTAGAGCCTGATGGTGTCATTAACGACGATTATCGTATCGACTATCTCAAATCCCATCTCAAGGAAATGATTGCCGCAGTCACCTGGGATGGCGTTGAGTTGATGGGATACACCGCCTGGGGCTGTATTGACTGTGTCTCTTTCACCACCGGGCAATACGATAAGCGCTATGGTTTTATCTACGTAAATAAGCACGATGATGGCAGCGGCGATCTTAGCCGCTCACGCAAAAAAAGCTTCTATTGGTATAAAAAAGTCATCTCCAGCAACGGTGCTGAATTGTAATCACCGGCGGCGGCAGAGCATTCTGCCGCCCGTATCTCAATCGATTAATGTAATCGATATATTAATGATATGTGATAATTAATTAGCTTGATTCCGGTCAATATTCCCCAGCCTTGAATTGGCGATCCTTTTGGAATGGAAAATAAGGATCTCCACATCGCACCATAAATTAAGGCAGGGATACCCGAATGAAAAAGCTAACGAAAATCGCCCTGGCCGTCATTATCGCCGGAGGCATTGGCTACGGAGCTCTGGCCGGTTACGTGTGGTATCACGATACCCAGCGTAATCTGATATCAGAGCAGGAGCTTAAGGCCTCAGACTCCGGCAAGCCAGTACTGGCTATCATGCGCGAGAAAGGCTGTAATTATTGCCACACTCAATCAACCGATCTCCCCTTCTACGCCAGACTACCGATTGCTAAGCAGTTGATGGACTACGACATGCAGCTTGGATACAAATCCTTCGACTTGACCCCAGCGCGCAATAGTTTGCTAAACAATACTCCGCCATCGCAGAGCGATCTCAATAAGATAGAGTGGGTTATGGAGTATGAAACTATGCCCCCAACCCGGTATACCGCGCTACATATTGCCGCCAACGTAAGTGAGCAGGAGAAAACGACACTGTTGAACTGGGTTAAAAATCAGCGTGAAACCCATTACAGTACCAAAGATATGGCTCCGTCCCGCCGCAATGAGCCGGTGCAACCTATCCCTGAATCTTTGCCCGTTGATTCACAAAAAGTGGCTTTAGGGATGCGTTTATTCCACGATCCACGGCTATCGGGAGATAACACCATCTCGTGCGCGCACTGCCATCAACTCGGTGCTGGCGGTGTGGACGGGCGCAAGACTTCTGTCGGCGTCGAAGGCAAGGCCGGGCCAATAAATGCGCCAACCGTTTTTAATGCGATTTTTAATATTGAGCAGTTCTGGGATGGTCGCGCCGCCGATCTTCAGGCCCAGGCCGGAGGCCCTCCGTTAAATCCTATTGAGATGGCCTCAACCTCATGGGGGCAGATCATCGGTAAGCTAAATCAAGACCCTTACCTGACTCGTGATTTTCTGGCCGTATATCCACAGGGTTTTACCGGCACTACCATTACCGACGCTATTGCCGAGTTTGAAAAAACGCTGCTGACGCCGCATTCTCCGTTCGATAACTATCTGCGCGGCAATGACTCAGCGCTTACCGCTCAGCAAAAACGAGGCTGGGAATTATTTAAAGCTAATAAATGTGCGACCTGCCACGGGGGAGTATTGCTGGGCGGGCATTCATTTGAGCCTTTGGGATTAAAACGTGATTTTGCGTTTGGAGATATCACCAGTGCCGACGTGGGGCGAATGAATGTTACCAGCGTTGAGCGCGATCGCCTGCGCCAGAAAGTTCCAACTCTGCGCAACGTTGCCAGAACAGCGCCCTACTTTCATCGCGGCGATGTGCCAACTCTCGATCGGGCGGTAAAACTCATGCTGCACTACCAGGTAGATACGAATCTTCCACAGCAAGATGTTGATGATATTGTCGCCTTCCTGAAAAGCCTGAATGGCGTCTACACCCCTTACCCACTGCAATAAATTCAAAGGCCGCCCATCGGGCGGCCATAATCTGGCTTTATGCCCCGATTGCCAGTTCGTTCAAAAAGCATTGTCGTTCCCGGGCGTATAGTGCGGGATTGCCCGTGTAACGATCACAATGGGCTACACCCAGTTTTATCCAGAAAGCATCTGCAGGTAATCAAAATGAATAACAACGCTGAACCAAAGTCCATTGCGTTAGTGACCGGGGCCAGTAAAGGAATCGGGGCAGAAATCGCCCGCCAGTTAGCGCATGACGGCTTTGCCATCTGGCTGAACTATCGTAGCGATCACCAGGCGGCAGAAGCCGTACGTGACGAAATCATCAACGCTGGCGGCGAATGCCTGCTGGTGCCATTTGACGTATCCGACGCCCAACAGACTCGTGCCGCCCTTACTCCTTTGCTGGAGCAGCACGGAGCGCCTTATATTCTGGTTAATAACGCCGGGATCACTCGCGATAAACTGCTGGCCCTGATGGAAGATGATGACTGGTCAAAAGTTATCTCGGTACACCTGAACGGCTTCTACTACGTGACTTCTCTGGTTGCTCCTGCCATGTTGCACAGCAAGCGTGGGCGCATTATCAATATCTCGTCTACCGGTGGTCAGACCGGTGTCGCAGGCCAGGTAAACTACTCCACGGCAAAAGCCGGTCTTATCGGAGCCACACGCTCTCTGGCCGTTGAACTGGGACGTAAAAACGTGCTGGTCAATGCCGTAGCGCCGGGCTTTATCGAAACCGATATGACCAGCGAGCTTCCGCTGAATGACATTAAGAAAAGCATTCCGCTGCGCCGTATTGGCAAACCGCAGGAAGTCGCTTCGGTTGTGAGCTTCCTGGCCTCACCTGGCGCCAGCTATATTACCGGGGAAGTTATTTCGGTAAACGGCGGCCTGTTTACCGGCTGATAGCAGAACGCTGGTCGCTGGCATTCATCAGCCGCGATCAGCGTTTAATTTAGCGTTTAACCAGGAAGAGAACCGTTCTTCCAGTTATCACAGAAAGTCCGCAGGAACTCAGGTTGTTCCAGCATAACCTCCCGATTTTTATCGATAAACATCTGTACCGTATATCCGGTTGCTACCAGCTCACCTTTTGAATTCTCAATAAGATAAGAGATGTTCATCCGCGCCGCTTCATTCCAGTGCAGCGTGGCGGTAACTTTGCAGCTTTCGCTAAACTCCAGCGGAGCGCGGTAATCAACATACATCTGTCTGACCGGGGCCATCACCTGCGTTTCCATCATCTGGTGATACCCAATACCGTAGTAGTCCCCTAATGCCACCCGCGCATCTTCAAAATAACTGGCGTAATGACCGTGCCACAGCACTGTCATCATATCCACTTCTTCAAAACGCACGACGCGTTCAATAGTCACACTTACCGGCTGAGGAGCTGGCTGACCATCAACACAATCCTGGGACTTAAAATAGGGAGAACGTTTCATCTGCGGTTTACCTCAATATTCCAGGTCAAAAACCATCGTTGCACAGCGGGTACCGTTTGCTGTCACGGTAGCTTTATAGCGCGATGCACCTTCGGTAGAGGTAGCAGTAGTCTGGACTTCTACGTTATCCAGCGGCTTAATGTTGCTGGTGAATTTGCATTTTACCACCCGAGCCAGCTGGCCTGAGCGCCCGCGGGTCGCGGTATATTGTGCCAGCATGATCTGCGCAATGCCGGGCAGCACCGGATTACCCGGAAAGTGACCACGAAAGCCGATGAAATCTTCACCGAAACAGAACTGAGCAGTGGTCACTTCACTTTCACCAGCGCTGCTGACTACGGCTGGGTTTGCCGTAACAAAACGAGGGATGTCTTCCAGTAAACCTGTCATCAAAGGATACCTGTTTTAATCTGATTAGCGCCTGTGTGACTCAATGGCAGTATCCGCGGGAAGGAAGTCCCCCCGCGGAAATCCGCAATCACTTAGGCTGTGGAATGGCCTTTTTGGCGGCGGCCTGAACCATCTGCTGTTCTTCAGCATTCAGGCAGGAGAAGAAGAAGCGTGCGGTAGCATCAGCAACCAGCTGACGCTCCTGATCGATAGTCACCAGATGATAGCTATCTTTAAGCAGCAACAGCTCGCTGCGACCGCCGTAGTGCTGTTCGACATAACGAGCGTTATTAACGCTTGCCAGGTCATCTTCTTCAGCATGCACAATAAGCGCCGGGGCTTTTACATTGGCCATAACTTCTTTAGCCATGTCAGCCATTTCCAGCATTTCATACAGGATCATACCCGGCGTGCTGGTGTGCCCTGCGGCAGAGCTGTCGCCACTATCGAGCTTCATCACAATACGTTCGCGCAGCGGCTCGTTTTTAATGCCGTATGGGTAAGCTTCTTTAAAGCGGTATCCATTACGGAAGAACGGGATTTTCAGCAGCAGCGGCAGGAAGCGGCCAAAACGCGAGACGCTCCAGCCATCGGTGCGCAGGGTCGTGGAGTACAGTGCCAGGCCGGCAATTTCTGGAAATTTGCTGGCAGTCAGGATACTCATTGATGCCCCGGCAGAAAGACCGCCGACAAACACCTTATAGCCCAGATCTTTCAGGCGCAGGTACTCTTGCTCCACGCTTGCGAGCCAGGAAGTCCTGTTAGTTGCCATCAGGCTTTCAATAGTACTGCAGTGCCCTGCCAGAACTGGAATAGAGACACTAAAACCGTAGCGGTGCAGCCTGAGCGCGACGGAGTCCATCTCCTTCGGCGTACCAGTCAGACCATGGATCAACAGCACGGCAATGCGGTTGCTGCCTTGATGGAAAATTCCCCGTTCGGTAAACATGAAGCAAATCTCACAAAGATTAAATTTGGCGCGTTAGCCCTGATAGAACACTTTCAGACTGCCGGTAGCCAGCAGCTGGTTCTGGGTGGTGATTTTGAAATCCAGCACGCGAATCTCGGCGAGTTCACGTGTGATAGCCGCGTCAATAATCAGCGTATCGTTGGTTTTGGCATCCTGAACAACTTCAAAATCCTGAACGCCAGCCAGCCACGCTGAAGCAGGCATTTCGCCTTCAGGAACGGACAGCCCCATCAACGCACAACCGGCCTGAGCGGCCAGTTCGATAAACCCACTGCGCTCTAAGATCCCTTGTGCCGTCAGCAGCACGTGATCTGAGTGCAGAGTGACTCCGGCCTTAATGGCCGCTCCGCGGCAATCCAGTATTTCATCGATGCAGCACATAGCCTCCCGGTGAGGGAGGTATTTAGCCGCCGGTATCGGAAACTGACGTACTGTTTCGCTCATAATATTCGATGGCACCTTAAGAGTGGCGGCCTGAGCCGCCGCAAATAATCAGGCCTTTTGCGCCTCAATTTTTTCGATAACGAAGTCCTGGAGCTGGCCCAGAGTTTTAATGCTCAGCACGCCAGTGTCTTTACCAATTTTGATAGAGAACGCTTTTTCGAACGCGATAACCATATCTACCGCGTCCAGGCTGTCCATGCCCAGATCTTCATACAAATCGGCTTCAGGTTTCATATCAGCAGAGTCCAGTTCGAACTCTTCTTCCATGATTTCATTAATTTTTTCTTTCAGTACGGACTTATCCATTACGATTTCCTCAACACCAGGCTAGAGATAATGCCACCCAGTGCGAAGCTGTTCTTAACAACAACGTCGACCTGAGTGGATAACAAGGACTGCAGATGATAAATACCCGCGCACTGCTCGTCGGTATTGGCGAGGTTGCGGGTGGGAATCAATTGATTACGTTGCATCATTGCCACGCAGGCAATGAGCTCAATGGCGCCACTGGCAGCCATGGTGTGACCAAGATGCCCTTTAAGGCTGGAGACCGGCACACGATCTCCAAATAGTGAGGCGATAGCGTGGCTTTCCGCGCGGTCGCCCAGACGTGTTCCCGTTGCGTGGGCATTCACGTAGCTAACTTCACTAATATCGATACCCGCTGATTCCAGCGCGCTCTGCATACAGGCATGCAGCGGCTCAGGTGCGGGGTTGGCGATGCTTGAGGTGTCGCTCGCCGAGTTGAAACCAGCGACTTCAGCCAGAATGGTCGCACCGCGCTGGACGGCAGAATCATAAGACTCCAGCACCAGCAGCCCGACACCTTCAGAGCAAACCACGCCGTCACGGTCTTTATCGAACGGACGCGGCGTTTCTTCCGGCGCATCGTTATAACCACGGGATGCGGCAGACATCAGGTCGAAAGTAGCGATTGTCAGAGGGTGCAGCTCATCGGCACCACCGCACAGCATGTAGTCCTGAGCACCGCTGGCAATAGCCTCATAGGCTGCACCAATAGCCTGCGCACCGGAGGAACAGGCCGCGCTTACGGCCATTACACGACCAGTGATACCCAGGGTTTGAGCCAGATTCGAGGCCACTGTGTGGCCCATCATCCGGAAAAATACGCTCGACTTGACCACATCAAAGCGATGGTCTGGCAGGTAGTTATCAAAAACTTCTTCGAAGGCCGCCACGCTGCCCATGGTAGAGCCGATGATCGCGCCGAAACGCGGGCTGTGGACAACCTCTTCAGATAAACCTGCCTGGTCTAATGCTTCCTGCGCCGCCAGCAATGAGTACATCGACATAGGCGACATAGTACGGCGATGCTTACGCGGGATCCCGGAGACATCGATATCACCGACCAAACCAGCGACCTGTGGCACGGTCTCCGTATCATTACGATACGAAGGCTCCGGGAGCGCGCTGACACCACTTTTGCCTTCAGCAAGCGCTGCGACCAGTGACTCTACCCCTTTACCAAACGGGCTGATGGTTCCAGCGCCAGTAATAACGACTCGTCTCATTTGCACGCCCTTACGCCATCCAGAAGATGGGAGTGACCGAACAGGTAACCACAGGCGACAAACGCGGAAATTAACGATCCGAGAATGCCCGGCGCGGTCACTCCTTGTCCGGCGAGATAGAAACCTGGGATTTTAGTATTTGGCATCGGTGTAAACTGATGACGATCGTGCGCAACGCCATACAACCCGCAATGCGGAGTGTGGAGATAGCGCTGCAGGGTCAATGGGCTACCGCCGCCGACCACACGCATACCTTCCATCTCAGGCAGAGTTTCAAACAACCGGGCAGAAAACTCCGCCAGGCGTTTCTTTTTAAGAGCCCGATAACCGTCCGGCCTGCGTGCACCGCCGGTTCCGTAATACGGCAAATACTCATCCGGAGAGCACGGTTCGATAGCAATATAATCGCCACCGCGATCGGATAATCCGGCGCTGTAACGCAGCGCCGCCGGGCCGGCACAGATATAAAACGGCGAATTTTTCTCGCCATTGGTGACATTAAACTGCTGGCTCAGCGGAAGATCGTGACGGCAATAGACCACGTTTTTCCGGTTCATAATGTCTGGCGGCGTGCTGTCGTTAGTCAGATACAGCAGATGAGCCGCCATACCATCCTGCAACTCGCGCAGGCGTTTACGTGCGCCCGGGCGCAGCGCGCCTTCCGGCATCAGCTCTGGAAGATAGTGCGGATGACCGGTGTAAATCGCGGTATCGCAAGACAGGATTTCACCATCATCCAGCTCAACCGCTTTGATTTCCCCACTGTCACGGCAGTGAAGCTTCACAGCACGACGCCCGCAGTAGAAGGTGGCGCCTAAATCTTTCAGGCGCTGTTCATAAGCTTCTACCAGCGACAGGCCGCCGTGGGTAAAGGTACGAACGCTATCAAGGTGAGTACCGGCAACCCACGCATGGCGCAGGAATGGCGTTTCATCTGGCGATACGCCGTGATAGAGACATGGAACCGCTAACAGAGTCCGTAAATACGGGTTGCTCACGTGCTGTTCGATAACCTGAGTGGTCGACACGAGCAGTTCAGGGTGGTCACGCTCAGCGCCGGTACCCACATCCATGCTCAGAGAGTGGTAAGGCGACACGTAATACGCCTTTCTCAGCAGCTGCATGTATTTGACGATGCCCTGTTTCTCCGCAGGGAAAGCGTCTACCAGGCTTTCAATAACTTTTTCGTAGCCGATTGGAATATTGAAATCGTTGTTATCTGAGAAGCGAACTTTCTCAAAGCAATCCTGATCGAAATCGAGACAATCCAGGCCCGAAACCCCGAGGTAACGGAGATAAGCACTCAACAGGCCGTGCTCAGAAAGCTCGCCCGCAAAGTGCATACCGCTGTCGAAATAGACACGGCTTTTGTAGAAGCCGCGCAGTGTCTGGCCGATTTGTTTTTCGGTCTCGACCAGAGAGACTTTGTAGCCGTTCATCCCCAGCAGTAAAGCCGAGGTCATGCCGGCAATGCCGGCACCAATAACGACAGCGGTTTTGTTTTGCTGTGACATCTTAGAAACCTAGTACCAGGCAGGAGTTTGTACCGCCGAAACCTGCGGAGTTACACAGTGCTTTCTTGATGGACTGCTCACGAGCTTCAGTGATGATATCGAGGCCGGCAGTAACATCATCCGGGCCGTCAAAGTTAATATTTGGCGCCACGAAGTTGTTGTGGGCCATCAGGCTGGTGTAGACCACCTGCGCCGCACCGCTCATCCACAGTTCATGACCAGTCATGGATTTAGTGGAGGAGATAGGTACGTTGCGCGCCCCGAATACGTCGATGATGTTACCGGCTTCCATCTCATCGCCTTTTGGCGTTGAAGTCGCGTGCGCACAGATATAATCGATATCTTTGCTGGCGAGGCCAGACTCTTGCAGCGCCATACGCATTGCGCGGCCAAGACCGGTACGGCTTGGGACGATGATGTTTTCACCATCGGAGGAGAAGCCGTAACTCAGGACTTCACCCCAGATTTTGGCACCGCGAGCTACTGCGTGATCGTAACGTTCCAGAACTACAGCCGCCGCGCCGCCGCTCGGTACCAGACCATCGCGGCCTTTAGCGAACGGGCGGCTGGCACCCTGCGGGTCGTCCAGGCGGGTAGAGAACGCGCTCAGCCCGTCAAAGCTACACATGGACTGCCAGTTAATTTCCTGAGCACCACCGCAAATCATGCGATCCTGACGGCCCAGACGGATTAAATCTGCCGCCTGACCGATAGCGTGACCGCCGCTGGCGCATGCACCGCTGATAGACCACGATGCCCCTTTAGTCCCCAGGATAGCGTTCAGGTTCATGGTGATGCAGGATGTCATTGACTGGAAAACGAAGCCGCTGCCCAGGCTGTTGGTGCTTTTAGTTTCTTTAAGCAGCTCAGTCTGCTGGATTGCAGGCAACACGCTGGAGTCACAGCCGAAGATCATCCCGGTGCGCTCGGTAGCGATTTGGTCAGGAGCCAGGCCAGAAAGGTCGATGGCGGATAAAGCGGCTTCTGCGGCCCACTCAACGAATTCTGGAGTGGACTTACGCTGCTTACGGGTAAGCGGGAAGCGTTTTTCAAATGGGCGAATAGCGCCGGTCAGCGAGGAGTTAAAACCCAGCTCGAGCCGTTCTGCGTCAGTAGTAATACCGGAGCGGCCCTTATAGAGCGATTCGGTCACTTCATCCAATGTTGTACCGATGCTGGAAACAATGCCCAGACCGGTAATCGCGACACGATGTAACATATAGACCTCTCTTTATCTCAAATGGCCAGCATCATCACTATTGGCGCGAACGCTAAGTTCACCACACTGAAAAATCCGCATGGCAAAGAGGTGAATGAAATTAATGCCGACTGCTCAAAATTACTCACGGAATAATAACTACCCGGCAACAGAAACGTATTAGCCGAACGGTCATTATTTTTTGTCTTATTTTATGGAGGGAATTTATACGCTTCATCAACACATACTCACTCTCTTATAAGAGAACGCGAGTACAGCAGGTATAGCTAAACAGCCGTTTAATTAGCGCGGTAAGGGAAAATAGTAAAAATCGTTCTCATTTCATCTAAATACGCAGAGTCAACCGCTTATAATTGTTCAAAATCAATAATAAAGACGAAATAAAACTAGCGTCATATATATTAAGTAACGTCAAAACGTAACAAACAATTACACAGCACAACAGGCAAAAGCCTTAAGCTAATTAATCAGGTAACTGAGCTAAAAGTTAATTAATATCCAAAAAACGGTTAATAAGTAATTCATAGAAATAACCAGACCTTAGCCACCGATTAGTCGCTAAAGTCCGGATTCTCATCGCCCGCCAGCCATATCAATAAAATTGCCGGTGACATATCCCGCCTGCTCGCTAATCAGCCAGGCAATAGCCTCTGCAACCTCTTCAGGCCGCCCACCCCGTCCCAATGGCAGGCTATTCTTAATCCTGTCCACACGGCCCGGCTCCCCGCCGCTGGCATGCATCTCGGTATAAATAAAACCCGGGCGCACGCTATTGACCCGAATCCCCTGGCCTGCGACCTCCTGCGCCAGCCCGATTGTCAGGCTATCCAGAGCGCCTTTAGAAGCCGCATAATCTATATATTCTCCAGCGGCCCCCAGCCTGGCTGCCACAGAAGAGACATTTACGATATTTCCGCCAAGGCCGCCATGCCTTAGCGCCATGCGTTTTACCGCCTCACGGCAGCAGAGAAAGCTTCCGGTAACATTGGTTATGAGGATGCGGTTAATACGCGCTGCGGTGAGATCTTCAATAGTCGACTGAGTATCCAGTATCCCGGCATTATTCACTAATACTCGCAGCGGCTCACCCCACGAGTCCAGGAGCTGGAACATGGCTTCAATCTGCTCTTCTTCTGCTACATCACCCTGCAATAAAAATGCGGCTCCTCCCCGGCTTTCGATTGCGTCCACCGTCTGCTGCGCAGCAGCCTTATTTTGGCGATAGTTTATCGCCACCCGATAACCTTTCTTCGCCAGAAGCAGCGCCGTTGCTCGCCCTATTCCACGGCTGGCCCCGGTAATCAACGCTAGTTCCATTAATCCCCCAATATTGATAAATGGTGAAATTTTAGAAGATAAATAATCAATCATCGTAATTGCATTCAACATATATTTAACAATGAAGATTGCGGCACTTGTTGATGCCAATTTGCAGAGACAAAAAAGGGCGCCGCAGCGCCCTTTTTACATCTTGATTTGCTTACTGATATTCACTCATCGGCACGCAGGAACAGAATAAATTACGGTCGCCGTAAACATCATCCAGACGTTTAACCGTCGGCCAGTATTTATTGCTCTGCCCAGCCGGGAATGCGGCCAGTTTGCGAGTATAAGCATGGTTCCAGTCATCCAGCAGCTCAGCCTGAATATGCGGTGCGTTAACCAGCGGGTTATCATCTGCCGGCCATTCTCCGGCTGCAACCCGGTCGATTTCATCGCGGATAGCCAGCATTGCATCGATAAAACGATCCAGTTCAGCTTTACTCTCGGACTCCGTTGGCTCCACCATCAGGGTACCTGCCACCGGGAAAGACATCGTTGGCGCGTGGAAGCCGTAGTCAATTAAACGCTTCGCAATATCCAGCTCACTAATGCCAGTGCTCTCTTTTAACGGGCGGATATCCAGGATGCACTCATGCGCCACCCGGCCATCACGTCCGGAATAAAGCACCGGATAAGCTTCGCCCAGACGGGTAGCGATATAGTTTGCATTGAGAATAGCGACCTGGCTTGCCTGTTTCAGGCCTTCCGCCCCCATCATACGGATATACATCCAGCTGATTGGCAGGATAGAAGCACTGCCAAACGGTGCGGCAGAAACCGCGCCCTGAGTTGTTAGCATCTCCGCAATCTGCACCACGCTATGCCCCGGAACAAACGGTGCCAAATGAGCTTTCACGCCAATCGGCCCCATGCCAGGACCACCACCACCGTGCGGAATACAGAAGGTTTTATGCAGGTTCAGGTGCGAAACATCTGCCCCAATATGACCCGGAGAAGTAATGCCTACCTGCGCATTCATGTTCGCGCCATCCAGGTATACCTGGCCGCCAAACTGGTGAACGATGTTGCATACTTCGCGAATAGTCTCTTCGTACACGCCGTGGGTAGAAGGATAGGTCACCATAATGCATGACAAACGCGATCCGGCCTGCTCAGCTTTTTCACGCAGATCGACCAAATCGATATTGCCTTGCTTGTCGCAGGCGACTACAACCACTTCCATTCCCGCCATCTGCGCCGAAGCCGGGTTAGTTCCGTGCGCCGAACTTGGGATAAGACAGATATCGCGCTGATGGTCATTCCGGCTGTGGTGATAGCGGCGGATAGCCAGCAGCCCGGCATATTCACCCTGTGCACCTGAGTTTGGCTGCATGCAAAGCGCGTCGTAACCGGTCAGTTTTATCAGCCATTCTGAAAGCTGGCTAATCATCTCCTGATAACCCTCTGCCTGCGCCGGTGGGCAGAATGGGTGCAGCTCGGCAAATTCCGGCCAGGTAATCGGGATCATTTCGGCGGCGGCATTGAGTTTCATAGTGCAGGAGCCAAGCGGGATCATCGCCTGATTCAGGGCCAGATCTTTGCGCTCCAGGCTATGCATATAACGCATCATCTCAGTTTCGCTGTGATAGCGATTAAATACCGGATGAGTCAGGATGGCATCATCACGCACCATACCCGCTGGCAGAGAGCGGCTGTCGAGCGCCACTTCCTGGTCCAGCGCATTGATATCCAGTGGGCTATTATCTCCGGTCAGCACCGATAGCAGCGCCTGAATATCATCACGGGTAGTGGTTTCATCAAGCGTCACGCCCACCGCATTGAGCAAATCGCTGCGCAAGTTGATACGCTGCGCGGCCGCCCGGGCCAGAACACCGGCTTTATCAGCAGTTTCGATACACAGCGTGTCAAACCAGGTATCGTGGCGCAGAGTGCAGCCACGACGGCGCAGGCCGGCCGCCAGGATATCGGCAAAACGATGGATGCGGTCAGCAATCTGGCGCAGCCCTTTAGGGCCATGCCACACGGCATACAGACTGGCAATATTCGCCAGCAGAACCTGCGAGGTACAGATATTCGAGTTCGCCTTTTCACGGCGGATATGCTGTTCACGAGTCTGCATCGCCATACGCAACGCCGTGTTACCAGCCGCATCGCGAGAAACCCCGATAATACGCCCCGGCATGGAACGCTTAAACTCGTCACGAGCAGCGAAGAAGGCGGCGTGTGGGCCACCGTAACCCATCGGCACACCAAAGCGCTGGGCCGAGCCAAACACAATATCCGCACCCTGTTTCCCCGGCGCGGTCAGCATAACCAGCGCCATCAAATCGGCAGCCAGGCTAACGATAACTTTACGGGCTTTCAACTCGGCAATCAGGACGCTGTAATCATGCACTTCACCGCTGGTGCCAGCCTGCTGCAACAGCACGCCGAAAAGGTCAGCATGTTCGTTAGCGCGAGCGGCATCATCAACCACTACTTCGAAACCAAAGGTCTCTGCGCGGGTACGAACCACATCAAGAGTTTGCGGGTGAACATCTGCCGCAACAAAGAAACGGTTAGCATTTTTGAGCTTGCTGGCGCGTTTTGCCATGGCCATCGCTTCAGCAGCCGCAGTTGCCTCATCCAGCAAGGAGGCCGAGGCAATGTCCAGCCCGGTCAAATCCAGAGTTACCTGCTGGAAGTTAAGCAGTGACTCCAGACGCCCCTGAGACACTTCCGGTTGATATGGCGTATAAGCGGTATACCAACCCGGATTTTCCAGCATGTTGCGCAGAATTACTGGCGGTGTATGCACCGCCGCATACCCGGTACCAATGTAAGTTTTGAAACGCTGGTTTCGGCTGGCGATAGCTTTTAACTCAGCCAGAGCCGTGAATTCGGTAGCGGCCAGACCGGTTTGGGGCGGCGTTGGCAGCTGAATATCGCGCGGAACAATCTGCCCGGTTAACCCGTTGAGAGAATCTGCGCCCACGGTCGCCAGCATCTGCTGCTGTTCTTCGACCGAAGGGCCAATATGGCGCTGGATAAACGACTCGCTGTTCTCCAGCTGACTTAAAATCTGGTTCATCGTGGTGTTCCTGCAAAACAGATGGCAAAACGTGGGCTGGCAGATGGCCGGAGAGCGATAAAACCGAAGTGGGGTCACTGCCGCTTAATGTGGCCCCAGTTTCAGGGGCCACAGAGTCATTTGCTTACGAAAGCGTTATTCGCTATCCAGCAGGGCCTGATAGGCGGCTGCATCCAGCAGAGCAGCAATTTCAGACTCATCGCTGGCTTCAATTTTGAACAGCCAACCGTCCTGGTAAGGATCGCTATTAAGCAGTTCAGGAGAGCCTTCCAGCTCTTCGTTGATGGCGACAATCTTGCCGCTAATTGGTGCATAGATATCGGAGGCGGCTTTCACCGACTCAGCGACCGCACAATCATCACCGGCACTCACCGCAGAACCCACTTCCGGCAGGTCAACAAACACCATATCTCCCAGCAGCTCCTGGGCGTGATCGGTAATGCCTACGATGTAGCTACCGTCTGAATCTTTGCGCAGCCACTCGTGATCCTTACTGTATTTCAGTTCCTTAGGCACATTGCTCATAGAAATCTCCTGGTAAAATTACGCGCTGACCGGTTTGCCGGCGCGCACAAAAATAGGTTTAGTCACGGTGACAGGCATTTCGCGATTACGAATTTCAACTATTGCCTGTGGGCCAATTCCGGCAGGAACACGAGCCAGCGCAATGCTGTAACCCAGCGTTGGTGAGAAGCTGCCGCTGGTAATAACGCCGCTCTTAAGGTTGCCGTCTGCGTCGCTGAAGCGAACGGCCTGCCCGCCGCGCAGCACGCCTTTCTCGGTCATAATCAGGCCCACCAGCTGCTCAGTACCCTGTTCACGCTGGCTTTCGAGTGCTTCACGGCCAATGAAGTCGCGGTCTGCCGGTTCCCAGGCGATTGTCCAGCCCATGTTGGCCGCCAGCGGAGAGACACCTTCATCCATCTCCTGACCATAGAGATTCATTCCGGCCTCAAGGCGCAGCGTATCGCGAGCACCCAGCCCACAAGGCTTAACGCCGGCTTCAACCAGCTGGCTCCAGAATGCGGACGCTTTGTCACGCGGCAGGGCTATTTCGTAACCCGCTTCACCGGTATAACCGGTAGTGGCAATAAAGAGAGAGTCAGCCTGAACGCCGAAAAATGGCTTCATATCAGCCACGGCCTGACGTTGCTGGTCGTTAAACAGGGTTTCAGCCTTCGCTTTCGCATTTGGCCCCTGGACCGCTATCAGCGCCAGGTCATCGCGCACGGTAATATCGATAGCGAAAGGCTCGGCGTGGCGGATAATCCACGCGAGGTCTTTTTCGCGAGTCGCAGAGTTAACCACCACCCGGAAGTAGTCTTCTGTCAGGAAGTAAACAATCAGGTCATCAATAACGCCGCCGGAGGCATTCAGCATCCCGCTGTATAGCGCTTTGCCTGGTTTGGTAAGTTTGGCGACATCATTTGCCAGCAGGTAACGAAGAAATTCGCGAGTACGGCTACCGTGCAGATCGACGATCGTCATGTGAGAAACGTCGAACATACCAGCGTCGTTGCGTACCGCATGGTGTTCATCAAGCTGGGAGCCGTAATGCAGCGGCATCATCCATCCGTGAAAATCAACCATTCGCGCGCCGCAGCGCAGGTGTTCATCATATAGGGGAGTGTGTTGCACCATCTTGTCCTCTTCGTGTACGACATGTCCCGGGCATCGCGGCGTCGCAGCTCCGTCAGGTGCGGCCAACAATGCCTGCGCACCACCCGTAATCATGGCGACGCAAACGTTATCCTTGCGGTGACGTTACCATTGAAAGGATGGTGAAACCATCAATGAAAGCAGGTCATCACATTAGCCTATGGCCTGAGGAAAGAAACCAGGGTGTAGAGGATTTATCCAGCGAACTGCGAGATATGCCACATAAAACAATCATAAATGGCACAAAAAATAGAATTACTTAACATTTCGCACCAATTATGCAACACAGATAAATTGGTGTAATTTTAGTCAGATTATAAAAACTAATCTGAAAATGAGGGTAAAATTAGAATTTTTCAAATGAAGGCGGGCCTTATGTTGCAACTTATAAGGCCCGACGGGTAGCAATTAGCGCAACCATTCAGGAAGAGAATCTATCCCCAGCGCCTGACGGATTAATGGCGTCTTCAAACCGGGGAGCGTATCGGCCAGCTTCAGGCCCACATCCCTAAATAACTTCCGGGCTGGATGAGTGCCAGAAAACAGCTCACGGAAACCCTGCATACTCGCCAGCATTAGCGCGGCGCTGTGCTTACGGCGGCGCTCATAGCGGCGCAAATAAAGATGCTGGCCAATATCTTTACCTTCCCGATGAAGGCGGCGAATTTCAGCAATCAACTCTGCTGCATCCATAAAACCAAGGTTAACGCCCTGCCCGGCCAGCGGATGGATAGTGTGAGCGGCATCGCCGACCAGCGCCAGGCGATGAGCAGCAAACTGGCGAGCATAGCGCCCGGTCAGAGGGAAACACTGACGATCGCTTTCCACCTGACAAAGCCCCAGACGCATATCGAATGCCACCGCCAGAGCCTGATTAAATGCTTCTGGCTCTATATCACGCATTTGTTCGGCCTTTTCTGGAGGCAGCGACCAGACGATAGAACATAAGTTTGGTGAACTAAGCGGTAAAAATGCCAAAATGCCGTCGCCATGAAATACCTGACGAGCCACTCCGCCGTGCGGCTCGGCGGTGCGTATTGTGGCCACCAGCGCGTGATGACGATAATCCCAAAAAGTGACCGGGATATTTGCCTCACGACGCAGCCACGAGTGCGCACCATCCGCGCCAATAACCAACCGCGCACTGAGTAAGTTGCCATCTTCCAGAGTGATAAAAGCGTCGTTCTCACCAAATGCCACCTGCTTAATGCTGGCTGGCGCAATGCAGGTGATATCACTTAACCCCTGAGCCTTGTCCCACAACGCCTGATGAATAAGATCGTTTTCAATGATATGCCCAAGATGAGTCGCGCCAACGCTGCGATCGTCAAAGGTTATCCGACCAAAACTATCCTGCTCCCAAACTTCCATGCCGTGATAGCTGCACGCCCGACGGGATATAATCTCTGACCAGACGCCAAGATGGGTTAGCAGCCGTTCACTGGCCGCATTAATTGCGGATACCCGCAACGATGGCGGCGCATCGGCAGCCACAGGTTCCGGCAACCGCTGCTCTAAAACAGCAACCCGCAGACCACTTCCCTGCAAGCCACAGGCGACCGCCAGGCCAACCATGCCGCCGCCAACAATGGCCACATCTACGCTTTGCAATCTCTCTCTCCTTTACCGCGCGACCCAGCCAAGGGTGCGATATGCCAGCGCATCGCGCGCAGGCGTGACAATATTCATCGCTATCAGGCCCAGGTTGCGTCCTGCCACCAGAGGCCCGCTATGGTTTGAAAATAGCCTGACCAGACCATTTGTTACGCCCATTGTGGCCGTTTTATCTGCCGCACGGCGCTCGCGCCAGCGGCCCAAAACAACCACTGAGCCTAAATCCTCACCGGCAAGACCTGCGGGTGCCAGCGTTTCGGCCAGCGACATAACGTCGCGCATACCGAGATTAAATCCTTGCCCGGCAATGGGATGCAGGGTTTGAGCGGCATTGCCAACCAGAGCCAAACGGTGGGATGTGGTAGCGTTTGCCGTCGTCAGAGCCAGCGGATAAACGCTGCGCGCACCCACTTGTTTGATTTTCCCCAGACGCCAGCCAAAAGCGCGCTGAAGTTCAGTGCAAAAACGCTCATCGCTCCATGACGCCACTTCTGAAGCGTCCTCCGCCGGATGGCACCACACCAGTGAACAGCGACCTTGGGACATAGGGAGCATTGCCAGAGGGCCATGCTCAGTAAAGCGCTCCCATGCACGTCCCTGGTGGCTCAACTGAGTAGTTACATTGGCGATAACCGCCACCTGATGATAATCATTCACCTGCCATCCGATGCCGCACTGCTTTGCCAGCGGAGAATGGGTGCCATCCGCCGCGACCAGAAGCTGACCACAAAGCGTGGAGTCATCATCGAGCGTAACTTCGACCTCATTATCACGGCGCGTGACCCGGTTGACTTTGGCCGGGCAATGCAACGTAACGCCTGGCGCCTTTTTTACCAGCTCAAACAGGCGCTGCCCTACTTCGTGTAATTCCACCACCTGGCCTAATGCTGAAATTTGATAATCGCTGGCATCCAGGGTAACAAACCCGGCATGGCCGCGATCGCTTACCTGAACCTGAACAATGGGTGTTGCACAGTCTGCCAGAGCCGACCATAGATTTAGCTGACGCAATTGCTGGCAGGTACCTTCAGCCAGCGCTATAGCACGAGCGTCAAAGCCCGGATGCGCCTGGCTTTGGGGCGGTACAGCTTCAATAAGATGTACCGGCAGGCGTCCGCCGCTTAAATGCGATAGCGCCAGCGCCAGCGTAGTTCCGGTCATGCCACCACCGGCAATAATAACGGGCTTTATCATACGCGGGCCGCGGCCATTAAGGCTTCAATAGCATCGGCATCTTTCACGACGCTTGCCGTCAGGTTTTCGTTGCCATTTGCGGTAATCAGAATATCGTCTTCAATACGAATCCCGATTCCGCGATATTCCGGCGGTACGTCAGCATCCGGTGCGATGTACAGGCCTGGCTCAACAGTAAGAACCATACCCGGCTCCAGGATCCGTGAACGCTCAGGGCCATATTCACCAACATCGTGCACATCCAGCCCCAGCCAGTGGCTCAGACCATGCATGAAAAATTCCCGATATGCATTGCTGGCGATAAGCTCATCCATATCGCCCTTCATTACGCCAAGCTTTAACAGGCCGGAAACCATCACTTTAACCACTTCAGCCGTTACCGCCTGCATCGAGGTGCCCGGACGATACAGCTCCAGTGCCTTATTGAGAGATGCCAGCACAATGTCATAGATAGCGCGCTGAGCCGGAGTAAATTTGCCGTTAACCGGGAAAGTACGGGTTATATCTCCGGCATACCCCAGGTATTCGCAACCGGCATCGATAAGCACTAAATCGCCGTCGCGGAGCTCGCTCTCATTTTCGGTGTAGTGAAGAATGCAGCCATTTACGCCGCCGCCCACAATGGTGTTATAAGAAGGATAACGCGCCCCGTGGCGGGTAAACTCGTGAAGGATCTCGCCTTCAAGCTGGTACTCGAACATGCCAGGGCGGCATTTCTCCATCGCACGGGTATGCGCCAGCGCGCTTATTTCACCCGCTTTGCGCAGTACATCCTGCTCTTCAGAAGATTTAAACAGGCGCATATCATGCACCCATGGACGCCAATCGGTCAGAGTCGCCGGCGCGCGCAGGTTCTGGCGTGAGCCACGACGCAATTTCTCCAGACCGGAGAAAATCAGAGTATCAGCAAAGCCATACTGCCCCTGCGCGTGATAAATCACGTCCAGGCCATTCAGCAGCTGATAAAGCTGCTCGTCAATTTCATCCCATGCCAGCGCGCGATCGACACCCAGCGCTTCAGGCGCCGCTTCCTGGCCCAGCCTGCGGCCAAACCAGATTTCAGCGTTTTTATCGCGAACCCGGTTAAACAAGACGCTATGGTTATGGGTTTCATCGCTTTTGATGAGAACCAGGAGGGCTTCCGGTTCGTTAAAACCAGTGAAATACCAGAAGTCGCTATTTTGTCGGTAAGGATATTCACTGTCAGCGCTGCGCGTGGCTTCTGGCGCGGCGAATATCACCGCCGCGCTTGCCGGCGCCATCCTGGCTAACAGTGCCTGACGGCGGCTGTGAAACTCGTTCTGTGTCATGGCACCTCCTGAGTTTTTGAATTAATGCAGGGTTGGCTTTTTAATCTCTGGGGCCAGAGGAGCCGGGCGGGTAAACGTGTCGTAGCATAGCAATGCGGCTACGCGCACGTACTCGATTATCTCTTCAAGAGACATTTCCAGCTCTTCCTGGTCTTCTTCTTCATCGTAGCCGAGCTGAGCGATGTTACGCAGGTCGTCAATGGCTTCGCGAGTTTCGCCGCTGAGCTTATCGAGTTTTGGCTGGGTTACGCCAAGGCCGAGCAGGAAGTGGTTTACCCAGCCAGCCAGCGCATCGGCGCGCTCAAATACCGAAACCTCATCGCCTTCCGGTAGATAAAGCTGAAACTGAAAACCTTCATCTTCCAGAGCATCTGCGGTAACAGAGTGCATCTGGCGCAGAGTGTCCGCCAGCGTTTTACTGAAAGCTAACCCTTCGTTAGTCAGATCATGAACCAGCGACTGCCAGCTGGTATCCCGATTTCCGCCGCAAAGCATACCGGCAATTAAGCCGTGCATTTCGGCAGGAGTCAGACCGACGCTTTGTTCGGTAAGTAACTGGCCTACGGTTTCGTAGCCAGGCATAACGTTCTGTATAGACATGCGCATTCGTCGTCGTTGAGAGAGACAGTTCATGTTATGCTACCATCACGACCCCTGAAGATACCAGAAAAGGGCTTGTATCTTAATTTTAGGGTAGCTATAGTGGCGCCCCCTCGCGACCCAGTGAAGCTGCAGGCGGGGGGCAGGCGAATAAACAGCAGGAAGGTGGCATGTCTGCACAACCCGTCGATATCGAAATTTTCGGTCGTTCACTGCGCGTGAATTGTCCGCCTGAACAAAGGGATGCGCTGAACCAGGCTGCCGAGCAGCTAAATCAGCGGTTGCAGGATTTAAAAGATCGCACTAGAGTCTCCAATACTGAGCAGTTAGTTTTCATCGTCGCACTGAATGTGTGTTACGAGTTAGCTCAGGAAAAGACTAAGACCGAGGATTACGCGGCAAGTATGGAACAGCGTATCCGCATGCTTCAGCACACCATCGAACAGGCATTGCTGGAACATGGGCGAGTATCTTAAGCCAGGTCGCAATATTGAATAACACTTCAGAGTTTGCTTGTGGTAGAGTGACTTTGAAGACAAAATTTCTCTGAGATGTTTGCAAGCGGGCCAGTCCCCTGAGCCGATATTTCAAACCACAAGAATGTGGCGCTCCACGGTCGGTGAGCACGCTCGGTTCGTCCGAGAAGCCTTAAGACCATGACGTTGCATTCACCTTGAACCAAGGGTTCAAGGGTTACAGCCTGCGGCGGCATCTCGGAGATTCCCTCTTTTCTACCATGGCTTCATCCATTCCCTTGATTTCTGAACGCCACGCGCTTCGCGAGCAAATCCTTCGACGCAGGGCCGCGTTAAGCACAGAACAGCGCCATCAGGCCGGGCAAAATGCCGCCCAAAGAGTGCTTGCGCTCGATGAAATGGCTCATGCGCACAAAATCGCTGTCTTTCTCTCTTTTGGTTCTGAAATAGATACTTCCCCGCTTATATCTGCTTTATGGCACAGCGGGCGCGAAGTCTATCTGCCTCTGTTGCATCCATTCAGTCGCGGTAATTTGCTTTTTTTACGCTACGGCCCGGATACGCAACTGGTGTTTAACCGAATGAAAATAGGTGAGCCGGCGCTCGATGTCCGCCAGGTACTGCCGCTGGAGCAGCTGGACGTGATGATTACCCCGCTATTGGGGTTTGATGCTCAGGGCAATCGCATAGGAATGGGTGGCGGATATTACGACCGCACATTACGTTTTTGGCAGCGCTACCATTTTCAGCCCATCGGTCTGGCGCTGGATTGTCAGCAGGTACCCGCTATTCCAACCGAGTCATGGGATGTTCCGTTACCGATGCTGGTTACGCCCAGCACAACATGGCGCTGGGCGTCTTAAGCAAACCAATTAGTAAAGCAGACGCGCCCGCACGGTTCCTGGAATCGCCTTCATGCTTTGTAATGCCTTCTCTGCCACCTCTTCACCGGCATCAATATCTATGACCACATAACCCATTTGCGGTGTGGTTTGCAGATACTGAGCGGCAATGTTTATCCCCTGCTCGGCAAAAATCTGGTTGATTGCCGTAAGCACGCCGGGGCGGTTTTCATGAATATGCAGCAGACGGCTCGCCTGTTCTCCATGTTGAGGAAGCGATACTTCCGGGAAGTTCACCGCCGACAGCGTAGAGCCATTATCCGAGTATTTACTAAGTTTCCCAGCCACTTCCAGACCGATGTTTTCCTGCGCTTCCTGAGTCGAACCGCCAATATGCGGGGTCAGCAGCACATTATCGAACTCACACAGCGGCGAGCTGAAAGGATCGCTATTAGTTGCAGGCTCTGTCGGGAATACATCGATAGCCGCGCCGCCCAAATGCTTACGCGCCAAAGCGTCACATAAAGCCGGGATATCAACTACGGTGCCGCGTGAGGCGTTAATCAGCAACGCGCCGGGCTTCATCAGCGCCAGCTCTTGCGGACCAATCATATTTTTAGTGGAGCGGTTTTCTGGAACATGCAGGCTCACCACATCGCTCATATTCAGCAGGTCGGAAAGATGCTGTACCTGAGTGGCATTGCCAAGCGGCAGTTTGTTTTCGATATCGTAGAAGAAAACATTCATTCCCAGCGACTCAGCAAGAATGCCAAGCTGAGTTCCGATATGCCCGTAACCAATGATTCCCAGCTTTTTACCGCGTGCTTCAAAACAGCCCACGGCCTGCTTGTTCCACACACCGCGGTGAGCTTTGGCATTAGCTTCAGGCACTCCGCGCAGCAGTAATAACAGCTCGCCAATCACCAACTCGGCGACCGAACGGGTATTTGAGAACGGCGCGTTAAATACCGGCACCCCGCGCAGAGTCGCGGCATTCAGGTCTACCTGATTAGTACCAATACAGAAACAGCCTACCGCCACCAGTTTTTCGGCAGCGGCAAAAATTTCTTCACTCAGATGAGTTCGGGATCGGATACCGATAAAATGGGCATCGCGGATAGCTTCTTTCAGCTCAGCGCTGTCCAGCGCACCTTTGTGATATTCGATGTTGGTGTAACCCGCTGCCAGCAGGTTATCAACGGCCTTCTGGTGTACACCTTCCACCAGCAGGAATTTAATCTTCTCTTTATCTAGCGAAACTCTGGCCATAAGAACCCTGTTATTCTCATCTGATGTTGTGTTTGGGCGGTTAAAAATAAAACCACCAGCTGCCAACATATCAAAAAACTTTCGACGGGCAACATGCGGATTAAACGTTCGCTGGTGAAGAAAAATCATCCACAGAACAAAATCAGGAGATTGTCTGGTCAGGAGAATCTACGGCAGAATGAAAACGAGATGTAACGAAAAGATGTGACAGATGTCACCAAAATTTGCGACGGGAATTTTTTTACCACGCCGCCGATTAAAAGCGGCGTGGTAAGGCAATTATTTCACGAAGGTCTTAACGCCTTCGGCTGTACCAATCAGAGCCACATCGGCCCCGCGGTTGGCAAACAGGCCGACAGTCACTACGCCTGGAATCGCATTAATGGCATTTTCCAGGGCAACGGGATCGATAATGCTCAGGCCGTGTACATCAAGGATAACGTTGCCATTGTCAGTCACCACGCCCTGACGATATTCAGGACGACCGCCAAGTTTCACCAGGGTACGAGCGACGGCGCTGCGCGCCATTGGAATAACTTCCACCGGCAGAGGGAACTCGCCCAGAATAGCCACCTGTTTAGAAGCATCGGCGATACAAACAAATTTCTCGGCCACAGAAGCCACGATTTTCTCGCGAGTCAGCGCCGCGCCGCCGCCTTTGATCATTTGCATCTGGTCGTTGATTTCGTCGGCACCGTCAACATAAACGCCCAGAGAGTCAACTTCATTGAGATCAAAAACCGGGATCCCCAGTTGCTTAAGCTTAGCGGTTGACGCTTCGGAGCTAGAAACCGCCCCTTCAATCTTATCTTTCATGGTGGCCAGCGCATCAATAAAATGCGACGCGGTAGAACCGGTGCCAACCCCAACGATAGTGCCCGGCTGCACATATTGAAGAGCCGCCCAGCCTACTGCTTTCTTAAGTTCGTCCTGCGTCATATCTATTCGCCTGTGGTGTCCAAATTGCCGCGCATTATATACCTGGCTAAGCGCTCACGCAGCTATCGAGTCAATGGAGATAGCGTCAACGCGCGATCTCAGTCACAATTTACCCACTCTTTGTGGTGCTATACCCCACAAGTCATGGTTGCGCAGCGCGTTCTGTTACTGGAATGCACGTGAATTTATGTCATAGTGCAGGCTGCAACTCACTGGAGAATAAAATACTAATGAAACGTCCGGACTACCGAACACTGCAGGCTTTAGATGCGGTTATCAGCGAACGCGGTTTTGAGCGCGCCGCTCAGAAGCTCTGTATCACGCAGTCCGCCGTCTCTCAGCGTATTAAACAACTTGAGAATATGTTCGGCCAGCCGCTGCTGGTGCGCACGGTGCCGCCTCGTCCAACCGAACAGGGCCAGAAATTACTCGCGCTGCTGCGCCAGGTAGAGTTGCTGGAAGAAGAGTGGCTTGGGGATGAACAAACCGGCTCCACGCCACTGCTGCTGTCGCTTGCGGTCAACGCCGACAGTCTGGCGACCTGGCTGCTGCCTGCCCTTGCTCCCGTTCTGGCCGATAGCCCAATTCGCCTCAATATTCAGGTAGAGGATGAAACCCGTACCCAGGAGCGCCTGCGCCGCGGGGAAGTGGTTGGTGCAGTCAGTAACCAGCCTCAGGCATTGCCTAGCTGCCTGGTGGATCGGTTGGGTGCGCTGGACTACCTGTTCGTGGCCTCACCGAGTTTTGCCGCACGCTATTTCCCTAATGGGGTGACTCGATCCTCGCTGCTTAAAGCGCCGGTGGTAGCCTTCGACCATCTCGATGATATGCACCAGGCATTTTTGCAACAGTATTTCGACCTGCCTCCGGGCAGCGTGCCTTGCCACATCGTCAATTCGTCAGAAGCCTTCGTGCAGCTGGCCACCCAGGGCACCACCTGCTGTATGATCCCGCATCTGCAAATTGAGCAGCAGTTAAAAAGCGGTGAGCTTATCGATCTGACTCCGGGGCTGTTACAGCGCCGGATGTTGTACTGGCACCGCTTCGCGCCAGAAAGCCGCCAGATGCGTAAAGTCACTAATGCCCTGCTGGACTACGGCCACAAAGTACTGCGCCAGGAATAAAATACCCAAAAGCCCCCTTAAATAAAAAAACCGCCAGCAAAACTGGCGGCTTTCAAGGGGGCTTGATTATTTCTACAGGCGATTACTGTGCGGCTTTCAGGTTAAATACTACATCTACCTGGTCGTCAAACTGAATAGTCTGCTGCTCGTAAGTGTCCTGAGCCGATACGTCTGCCGCGCTGGCTTTCATCATCCGTACCATCGGCGCTGGCTGATAGTTGGAAACATGATAGCGAATGCTGTAAACCTGCCCCAGCGTTGAGTGGAAGCCTTTTGCCAGCAGTTGCGCCTGACGAGTCGCATCTTCGATAGCGGCCTGACGAGCCTTGTCTTTATACTGTTCCGGATTAGCCACGCCCAGCGATACCGCACGAATATCATTCAGGCCCGCTTTCAAGGCACCATCCAGCAGGTCGTTCAGTTTATCGAGCTGACGCACATTCACATTAACCGAACGAATTGCACGATAACCTTTAAGCTGGGTTTTACCATCTTTAAGATAATCGTATTCCGGCTGAGTGCGCAGGTTAGCAGCGCTGATATCTTTTTTCGCTACGCCGCTCTTTTGCAGGAAAGACATATACTGCGCTACACGATCGTCAGTCTGTTTCTTGGCACTGGCAGCATCCTTAGCCATCACATTAACTTCAATGGCCAGAGTCGCCATATCCGGCACCGCATCCACGCTGGCGGTACCCGATGTTACTACGTGCGGTCCTTCTGGCAGCTCAGCTGCAGCCGCAGTACCGCCTGTTGCCAGACCCAGCATGGTCACCAGCGCTAATGTTTTAAACTTCACTGTAACTCCTCCACCTCAATTGTCTTTTTGATGCCTGTGCGCTCAAATTTACCCGGCACAGACAATCAGCTGATGCAATTGTAGCCCTGGCTTTGCCCACGTCTATCAGATTCCGGCGATTTTTATCCAAATAACTGGCTAAGGTGCCCTACTCCCTCATAAGCAAGACGTAAGCCGATAACCCACATCACTACCCCAACTACACCGTTGATAATTCTTTGGGCTTTAATGGTGCGCAGGCGCGGGGCCAGCCATGCCGCCAGCAGTGCCAGACTGAAGAACCACAGAATCGACGCGCTTACGGTACCCAATGCAAACCAGCGTTTTGGCTCATCTGCCAGCTGCCCACCCAGGCTGCCCAGCACCACAAAAGTATCCAGATAAACGTGAGGATTCAGCCAGGTCACCGCCAGCATAGTGGCAATAATCCGCAGCCTTCCCTGCTTCATAGATGCGGCGCTTTCTACTTCCAGGTCACGGCTAAACGCCGCCCGCAGCGCGCCCCATCCGTACCATAGCAAAAACAGTACGCCACCCCAGGTTACCAGCGCCAGCAGCCATGGTGACTGCATTAACAGCGCGCTACCGCCAAAAATTCCGGCGCAGATAAGCAGCAAATCGCTTAGAGAGCAGAGTGAAGCGATCATGATGTGATATTGACGCTTTATTCCCTGATTAAGGACGAAAGCATTTTGCGGACCGAGAGGTAAAATCATTGCCGAACCAAGGATAAGACCTTGAATAAAATAGGATATCACTCTTATTCTTCCTGTAATTTGTTGTTGGAAGGAGAGTGTAATCGGATGTGATTATTAGGTGAAATTATAAATTTTAATGATTAATTAGCAAATCTAATATCGATAGGTAAAATAAAGGCCAGCATCAGGCTGGCCCCTAAAATTATTCAGCAGAAGCCTTCTGTACATGATGCATGTGCAGATCCATTTGTGGATATGGCAGGCTGATGCCCTTCTGGTCGAATGCTTTTTTCACATTCTCCAGATAATCCCAGTAGACACTCTGCAAATCGCCGCTTTTACTCCAGCAGCGAACTACCATATTCACCGATGACGCTCCTAACTCATTGACCTGAATATTCACTTCACGATTCTTCAGAATACGGTCATCAGCATCAACCAGCTCACGCAGGGTCTGTTTTACCTGGTCGATATCGGCATCGTAACCCACGCCAATAATAAATTCGTTACGGCGTTCCGGCTCACGCGAGAAGTTAGTAATGTTGCCGCTAATAATTTTACCGTTCGGGATGATGATAATTTTACCATCCACGGTGCGCAGCGTTGTGGAGAAAATATGTACGCTGGTTACGGTACCAGCGGTACCCCCGAGGTCTACATACTCACCGGTACGGAACGGACGGAAAGTGACCAGCAACACCCCGGCGGCCAGGTTGGACAGCGAGCCTTGCAGCGCCAGACCCAAGGCCAGACCAGCAGCACCGAGCACTGCGATAACGGAAGCGGTCTGCACCCCAACCCGCCCAAGCGCGGCAATCAAAGTAAAGGTGATGATGCCGTAACGCACCAGCGCTGAAAGAAAGTCGGCTACGGTAGCGTCGATATGCCGCGCCCGCATCAGGCGGTTTACGGTGTTGGAGATGGCCCGAGCGACAATCATACCAACGATAAGAATGGCGATGGCCGCTACGATATTAACCACATAACTCAGTAACAATTCCTGGTTGCGCACCAGCCAGTTACCGGCGTCATTGATACTGTCTACGACGTGTAAATCGTCCATTAATTAATCCCAATATTTACCTGAACATTCAAAAAATAACCCGTAGACCTCCCAAATGGAGGCCGAGTTGTAAGGGTAATCAATAACGACAAATTATGCCAAACAGCTCACAAAAATAAGTTCATTTGATTAGTCTTTAAGCTAAAACGGAGCAAATAAAGCCCAAAATTTAGCTCAGATAAAGATTGTTGATAGAAAGATCTGACACTGAGATTTATATCTACTGAGGCGAAGAGATATTACGGTAAGAAGGTTAATCTGAAGGTTTTTTTATCTATAAATTACCGTTAAATTTTCTGTAAAAGCGCTCCAGATAGAAAATACTACCCCCCCAAATCTCGCGCCTTTCGGGCATAAAAAAACCCACCATAAGGTGGGTTTTCAGACAAGAGTAAAGACTTACAGTACGTCTACGGCGTTCAGTTCTTTGAAAGCCTGTTCCAGACGAGTGATCATAGAAGTCTGGCCAGCGCGCAGCCATACGCGTGGATCGTAGTATTTCTTGTTAGGCTTGTCGTCGCCTTCTGGGTTACCCAGCTGGCCCTGCAGATAGCCTTCATTTTTCTTGTAGTAGTTCAGGATGCCTTCCCAGGTCGCCCACTGGGTATCGGTATCGATGTTCATTTTGATAACACCGTAGCTTACCGCTTCTTTGATTTCAGCAGCGGTAGAACCGGAACCACCGTGGAACACGAAGTTCAGCGCATTGTGCGGCAGGTTGTGTTTTTTGCACACGTAGTCCTGAGAGTTTTTCAGGATAACAGGGGTCAGCTGCACGTTACCTGGCTTGTACACGCCGTGTACGTTACCGAAGGAAGCGGCGATGGTGAAACGCGGGCTGATAGCGTTCAGCTTGGTGTATGCGTAATCAACGTCTTCTGGCTGAGTGTACAGCGCGGAGTTATCCAGGTGGCTGTTGTCTACGCCATCTTCTTCACCACCGGTGCAACCCAGTTCGATTTCCAGGGTCATGCCAATTTTGGCCATGCGCGCCAGGTATTTAGAGCAGATCTCGATGTTCTCTTCCAGAGACTCTTCAGACAGGTCAATCATGTGAGAAGAGAACAGAGGTTTGCCGGTAGCGGCGAAGTGTTTTTCACCTGCGTCCAGCAGGCCGTCAAGCCATGGCAGCAGTTTCTTCGCGCAGTGGTCGGTGTGCAGGATTACCGGCACGCCGTAATGTTCAGCCATCATGTGTACATGATGAGCGCCGGAGATAGCACCCCAGATAGCAGCCTGCTGGCCTTCGGCTTTCACGCCTTTACCCGCGATAAAGGAAGCACCGCCGTTAGAGAACTGAACGATAACCGGAGCTTTAACTTTAGAAGCAGTTTCCAGCACAGCGTTGATGGAATCGGTACCGACGCAGTTTACTGCTGGCAGAGCGAAGTTGTTCTCTTTAGCAATCTGGAAGACTTTCTGAACGTCATCACCGGTGATAACGCCTGGTTTTACGAAATCAAAAATTTTAGACATATAACCTTGTCCTGTATCTTCGGGTCGTTAATAAATCGGGATTGGCGCGCGCTCGCACGCGCAGAAAACAACGGGCAGGTTACCCTGCCCGTCAATAAAAATTATTTTTTTGCACGCTCTTCAAGCATGGCTACTGCTGGAAGAACTTTACCTTCTACGAACTCAAGGAAAGCGCCGCCGCCGGTAGAGATATAAGAGATTTTATCTTCAATACCGAACAGGTCGATAGCTGCCAGAGTGTCACCGCCGCCAGCGATAGAGAAACCTTCGCTATCTGCGATGGCGTTAGCCACGATTTCAGTACCTTTGCGGAAGTTAGGGAATTCGAATACGCCAACCGGGCCATTCCACAGAATGGTTTTAGCGTTTTTCAGGATTTCAGCCAGTTTCTCTGCGGAAGCATCGCCAATATCCAGGATCTGCTCGTCGGCTTTAACGTCGTTGACAGATTTCAGGGTTGCCGGAGCGGTTTCAGAGAACTCAGTCGCTACGCGAACGTCGGTAGGAACTGGGATATCACAGGTAGTCAGCAGACGTTTAGCTTCATCAACCAGGTCAGCTTCATACAGGGATTTACCCACGTTGTGGCCCTGAGCAGCGATAAAGGTGTTCGCGATACCACCACCAACAATCAGCTGGTCAGCGATTTTAGACAGAGAGTCCAGAACGGTCAGTTTAGTGGAAACTTTAGAACCACCAACGATAGCAACCATTGGGCGAGCTGGCTCTTTCAGAGCTTTGCCCAGAGCGTCCAGCTCGGCAGCCAGCAGAGGACCGGCACAAGCGACATCAGCAAATTTACCTACGCCGTGAGTTGAAGCCTGGGCGCGGTGAGCGGTACCGAAAGCATCCATAACATATACGTCGCACAGAGCGGCATATTGTTTAGACAGAGTTTCGTCGTCTTTTTTCTCGCCTTTGTTGAAGCGAACGTTTTCCAGAACAACCAGTTCACCGGCCGCTACATCAACGCCGTTCAGGTAGTCTTTTGCCAGACGTACTGGATTAGACAGTTTGTCTTTCAGGTAGTTAACTACCGGCAGCAGAGAGAATTCTTCGTTGTACTCACCTTCGGTCGGACGGCCAAGGTGAGAAGTCACCATAACTTTCGCACCCTGTTTCAGGGCCATCTCGATAGTAGGCAGAGATGCACGGATACGGGCATCAGACGTCACTTTGCCTTCTTTTACCGGAACGTTGAGGTCGGCACGGATCAGGACGCGTTTACCGGCCAGATCCAGATCGGTCATCTTAATTACAGACATGGTGAATCCTCTCATTGATTCTAAAGTTTTGCAGACGCACTCCGCGTCTTACCTGGAACTTGCGGCGGCCATTGCTAACGTGGTGTCCAGCATGCGGTTAGCAAAGCCCCATTCATTATCACACCACACCAGGGTTTTGATGAGGTGCTGACCACTTACCCGAGTCTGGCTGCCATCAATAATGGAGCTGTGTGGGTCGTGGTTAAAATCGCTTGAGACCAACGGTATTTCCGTATAGTCAACTATACCATGAAATCCTTCACGCGCTGCTTTTTGCAGCAAGCTATTGACTTCCAAGGCATTGACAGGTTTCTCAACGGTCACGCTCAGGTCGATAGCCGTCACGTTTAAAGTAGGAACCCTTACCGCTATTGCCTCGAAACGATCGGCAAATTTTGGGAAGAACCGGGTAATACCCGCCGCCAGGCGAGTGTCTACCGGGATGATGGAGTGACTGGCAGCACGGGTGCGGCGCAAATCGCTGTGCCAGCTATCAATCACCTGCTGATCGTTCATCGAAGAGTGAATAGTCGTAACGGTACCAGAATCGATTGTCCAGGTATCATCAAGCAGTTTGATAACCGGGATAATACAGTTGGTAGTGCATGAAGCATTAGAAACGATACGATCTTCAGCGCGAAGCGTTGTGTGGTTTACACCGTAGACGATAGTTGCGTCCAGATCCGGGCCGCCGGGGTGGGAAAACAGTACTTTACCGGCACCTGCGGCCAGATGGGCCTCGCCGTCGCTTCTGCTGCCAAAGACGCCGGTACAATCCAGCACTACATCAACATCCAGCGCATCCCACGGTAATTTGCTCAGCTCAGGCTGATGCAGCACGCGGATTTCATCATCGCCAACCCATAGCTGGTCGCAGTCATGACGAACGTCCCAGCCAAAACGGCCATGGGTAGTATCGTACTTAAGCAAGTGGGCCATCGCCGCACATTCAGCCAGTTCATTGATAGCGACCACGCTTATCTCGGCACGTCGGCCAGACTCGTACAGAGCCCGCAGCACATTGCGTCCGATGCGTCCAAAGCCATTAATGGCAATACGAATGGTCATATATCTCCAGACAAGATTCCAGTAACAATGGCTGAAAGAGTAATCCAGCGACACTACTTTGGGAAACCCTGGCGTCAATAAACGAGGCTGTTTGCTTATTAGTCGCACATTTAGGCAACTGAAACGCTTCAGCTAGAATAAGCGAAAAGAAGAATAAATGGAATGATATGGCATAGGGACCCGGCGTTCTTCTGATATAAGTCACATTTTTGCGGGAATAATGTTTGTGAAATGTATCAGTATCGGGAATGTATTTATTAAAAAGGGCCGCCGAAGCGACCCTTTATTTAGCCAGGAGCGATTACAGCAGCTCTTTCGCTTTGTCGACCACGTGTTCAACGGTGAAGCCGAACTCTTTGAACAGCTGCTCTGCCGGAGCTGACTCACCAAAAGTGGTCATGCCGACAATGCTGCCATTCAGGCCAACGTATTTGTACCAGTAGTCTGCGATACCGGCTTCGATAGCGATACGCGCGCTAACGGCTTTCGGCAGGACGGACTCCTGATAGGCCGCATCCTGTTTGTCGAACAGATCGGTAGATGGCATGGAAACCACGCGCACTTTGATACCGTCGGCAGACAGTTTGTCAGCAGATGCCACCGCCAGCTCAACTTCAGAACCGGTAGCGATAAGGAGCAGCTGAGGCTGACCTGCGCAATCTTTCAGAACGTAGCCACCGCGGTTAACGTCGGCCAGCTGCTGAGCGGTACGCTCCTGCTGAGCCAGGTTCTGACGAGACAGAATCAGCGCGGTAGGGCCGTCTTTACGCTCTACTGCATGTTTCCATGCAATCGCGGTTTCAACCTGATCCGCCGGACGCCATACGCTCATGTTTGGCGTTACGCGCAGAGAAGCAATCTGCTCAACCGGCTGGTGGGTTGGGCCATCTTCACCCAGACCGATAGAATCATGGGTATATACCAGCACCTGACGCTGTTTCATCAGCGCGGCCATACGCGCCGCGTTACGGGCATATTCCACGAACATCAGGAAGGTAGAAGTGTATGGTACGAAACCACCGTGCAGCGCGATACCGTTACCGATAGCGGTCATACCGAACTCACGTACACCGTAGTGAATGTAGTTACCGGCTTTATCATCCATGATGGATTTGGAGCCAGACCACATGGTCAGGTTGGACGGAGCCAGGTCAGCGGAGCCGCCCAGGAACTCTGGCAGCCACGGGCCAAATGCTTCGATGGAGTTCTGAGAAGCTTTACGGCTGGCAATTTTCGCCGGGTTAGCCTGCAGGCCTTCGATGAACGCCTGAGCTTTAGTACCGAAATCTTCTGGCAGTTCACCGTTCATACGGCGGTTGAATTCAACGGCCAGTTCCGGGTGAGCCTGCGCATAAGCGGAGAATTTCTTATCCCATGCTGACTCTTTTTCCTGACCAGATTTCTTCGCATCCCACTGAGCGTAGATATCCTGAGGAATTTCAAACGGACCGTAGTTCCAGCCCAGCGCTTTACGCGTAGCGGCAACTTCGGCTTCGCCGAGAGCCGCACCGTGCGCTTCGTGGCTGCCGGCTTTGTTTGGAGAACCAAAACCGATAACGGTTTTGCACATCAGCAGAGAAGGTTTATCAGTCACGCTGCGCGCTTCTTCGATAGCGCGTTTGATAGCTTCAGAGTCGTGACCATCTACGCCGCGCACTACGTGCCAGCCGTAGGCTTCGAAACGTTTAGCGGTATCGTCGGTGAACCAGCCTTCTACGTGACCATCGATAGAGATACCGTTGTCATCGTAAAACGCCATCAGTTTACCCAGCTTCAGGGTACCCGCCAGGGAGCACACTTCGTGGGAGATGCCTTCCATCATGCAGCCATCGCCCATGAACACGTAGGTGTGATGGTCAACAATGTCATGGCCCGGACGGTTAAACTGCGCCGCCAGAGTGCGCTCAGCAATCGCCATACCAACGGCGTTAGCGATGCCCTGACCCAGCGGACCAGTGGTGGTTTCAACGCCTGGGGTGTAACCCACTTCCGGGTGGCCCGGAGTTTTAGAGTGCAGCTGACGGAAGTTTTTCAGTTCTTCAATCGGCAGCTCATAACCAGTGAGGTGCAGCAGGCTGTAAATCAGCATAGAACCATGACCATTAGACAGCACGAAGCGGTCGCGGTCAGCCCAGTGTGGGTTCTGCGGGTTATGGTTCATATAGTCACGCCACAGGACTTCGGCAATGTCCGCCATGCCCATCGGGGCGCCCGGGTGACCGGAGTTGGCTTTCTGAACAGCGTCCATGCTAAGCGCACGGATTGCATTGGCAAGCTCTTTGCGAGATGACATTTTGACTCCAGATCGGATAGTTGAAGGCTAAGCCTTGTTGACGATTCGATAAATCAGAGTAACGGGCATAGCCCAAAAAAGTGGGTACCAATGTAACTCATGCGGCTGTTTATGTACATGCGACTTAGTGCCACCAGCCAGGGTTAAGCGCCGCCAAATGCACAAATTGAGTAAGGTGATAAAGAATGTTCTGGAAGAACGATTCAGTCTATTGCGGCACTCGCGAAAAGGGATAAATGTTTTTATTATCTGCAAAACTTGTAAACCCCTTTCTTCCTGCGTTGTGATTAACACCTAAATGGAAATAATTAAATGAAAATGCGTCCGGTAATGTTAAGTCTGGCTACGGTTATGATGCTTAGCGGTTGTCAGAATATGGACTCTAACGCCCTGCTCTCTTCCGGAGCTGAGGCTTTCCAGGCCTACAATCTGAGCGACGCTCAGGTCACCGAGCTGAGTAATCAGGCCTGTCAGGATCAGGACAGCAAAGCCACCATCGCCCCGGCATCCAGCCAGTACGCCCAGCGTCTGGACAAAATCGCCGCCGCCCTTGGCAACAATATCAACGGGCTGCCGGTTAACTACAAAGTATATGAAACCAAAGACGTTAATGCCTTCGCAATGGCAAACGGCTGCGTGCGCGTTTACAGCGGGCTGATGGATTTGATGGATGACAACGAAGTAGAAGCGGTACTGGGCCATGAAATGGGCCACGTGGCGCTGGGGCACGTTAAACGCGGTATGCAGGTAGCCATGAGCACCAACGCTATCCGTAGCGCGGTTGCCTCTGCTGGAGGGGTGATTGGCAACCTGTCCCAGTCACAAATCGGCGCGCTGGGTGAAAAGCTGGTGAACTCGCAGTTCTCGCAGCGTCAGGAATCAGAAGCTGATGACTTCTCTTACGACCTGCTGCGCAAACGTAACATTAACCCGGCGGGCCTGGTGACCAGCTTCGAGAAGCTGGCAAAACTGGAAGCCGGGCGTCAAAGCTCGATGTTTGACGATCATCCGTCTTCAGAAGCGCGCGCCGCCCACATCCGTGAGCGCATGAAGGCCGATGGCCTGGCCATTCCAGCCGCAGCCCAATAAAAAAAGGGACAGGGGGCGCTAACTCCCTGTCCAAACCGTCGGAAATACCAGGCGGCGAAAAACGCCGCCAGCCCCAATTCAATTAGTAAAGTGTCTTTTGCGGTGGCCCGGCAAATTGCAGCGGCCCGATATCCTTCATACGTACTTCAACCACCGATGGCCCCGGCATCGCCAGCGCTTCCGCCATTACCGCATCAAAATCATCGGCACTGGATACAGACCACGCTTGCAGGCCCATCGCCTGCGCCAGCTGAGTAAAGTCTGGGGTATGCAGTTCGTTATAGTACTGACGACCGCCAAAATATTTATCCTGAATACCGCGCATCACGCCGTAACCGCCGTCATTCATAATAAGCAGCGTCACATTGGCTTTTTCCTGAGCCAGCGTCGCCAGTTCTCCGAGGTTCAGCGACAGGCCGCCATCCCCCACCAGCCCCACCACTTTGCGCTGCGGATTAGCCAGCGCGACACCCACTGCCATCGGCAGACCAAGACCGATAGCTCCGGCCAGAGAATGGATGTTGCCAAGCGGGCGATTGGCGCGAAACAGACGGCTGCCCCACAGGCTGCCGGAAACCGTTATATCTCGGACTAAAATGCCGTCGGCGGGAAGCGCTTTGGCAATGGCATCATTAAGCCGCGCATATTCACCGCACTGAGCGCGTAAATCACTTTCCGCCTGCCCCAGCGCCGCTTTAATCCGCGCATCCCAGTCAGCATCGCCAAAACGCCGTCCCTGAATTCGGGCCGCCAGCGCATTAAGCAATGCGACACTGTCAGCCACGATCGTGTCATCCATCAGATAATTACGGCTGGCGGCAGCGGGGTCGATATCTATCTGGACTCTTGGTGCCGGCAGATCCAACGTCCATGAGCGGGTTTCGTTGCTGCGCAACCGCGAGCCAACCACCAGAGTAAGATCGCACTCGCTCATCAGCGCCTCGATGGCCGCTGAGTTATGGAACGCCCGCAGGCTGCGCGGATGTTCATCGCTTAAAATTCCGCGCCCGTGGGTGCTGGAAATCACGGTCACTCCGGCATCGGCCAGGCGCTTCACGGCATCGGCCGCGGCCAGCGCACCGCCGCCTACCCACAGCAATGGCTGGCGAGCTTTGGTCAGCCGCGCCCAAACCCGCTCAATAGTTTGCTCGGAAGGCGCTGGCAGTTGCAGGCTCTGGCCAGGTGCCGTTACCAGCGAGGCGGGGATTTTTGCTCCCTGAATATCAATGGGAATTTCGACCGAGACCGGGCCGCAAGGCGCGGTCTGCGCTTCCTGAATTGCCCGCTGCAAAATGGCTACTGCCTGGCCTGGGCTACTGATACGAAACGCACGCTTACTGCTGGCCCGCAGGAAACCCATTTGATCGCGGGTTTCGTGAATAAAACCGGTGTCTGCATCCAGATAAGCCTTCTCAACCTGGCCGGTTATATGCAACAGCGGGGTTCCGGCATTCATTGCCTCCACCAGCGCGCCCACGGCGTTCCCGGCTCCGGCACCGGTACTGGTCAGAGCAACGCCAAGCCCGGAGAAGCGCCCGTGCGCATCGGCCATAGTAACCGCCCCGGCCTCACCGCGCGAAGGGACAAAACGCAGCCGTCCGCGCTGGCCAATAGCATCCGCCACCGGCAGGTTATGAATCGAAATCACGCCATATAAGGTATCGACGCCATACTGCTCGAGGGTACGGGCGACCGCTTCGCCCACGGTAATCAATTCACTCATCTTCAGCCCTTATATTAATCGCACCAGTGATTGACGTTATTGCCAGTGGCGAGATAGATGCTCTTCTGTTGCATCCAGGCTTTAAGCCCCTGGATACCTTTTTCACGGCCCAGGCCGCTCTCTTTAAAGCCCCCGAATGGGGTCGAAACCGAGAAAACTTTGTAGGTATTAATCCACACGGTGCCCACTTCCAGCTCTTCGGCCAGGCGCAAAGCCCGCCCGGCGTCGCGGCTCCAGATTCCGGCGGCCAGCCCATATACCGAATCATTGGCCTCGCTTAGCAGCTGGTGCTCGTCATCAAATGGCATTGCCACCAGCACCGGCCCGAAGATCTCCTGCTGGCAAACCTCTGCCCGGTTGTTTAGCCCGGTAATAATGGTGGGCGGATACCAGTTGCCAGCCCGCAGCGCCGAAGCTTCAGGAATTGCGCCGCCGCACAGTACTTCGCCCCCTTCACTGCGGGCCAGCTCCACGTATCGATGCACGCTGGCACGGTGTTCAGGGCTAATCAGCGGACCAATATGAGTACCATCAGCCAGCGGATGTCCCAGCCTTAGCTCGCGGCTCAGCGCCAGCAACCGGTTCATCAGCGGTTGCCATTGGGAACGGTGCACAAATAGCCTTGCCCCGGCGATACATGCCTGGCCGCCGGAACTAAAGATGCCGTAGCAGATGCCGCGCGCCGCGCGCTCAATGTCGGCGTCTTCGAGCACAATCGTTGGCGACTTACCGCCCAGTTCCAGCGATACCGGAATTAGTTTTTCCGCCGCCACGTGCGCCAGATGGCGTCCGGTATTGGTGCCGCCGGTAAAGGAGATTTTGCGCACCAGTGGATGGCGGGCCAGAGCGTCGCCAATAATGCTGCCCTTACCGGGAAGTACGCTGAGCAAGCCGGCAGGTAAACCGGCCTGTTCAAATAATCGGGCCAGCTCCAGCGCCAGCAGCGGCGTGGCCTCCGCCGGTTTAAGGATCACCGCATTCCCGGCAGCAATAGCCGGAGCAATCTTCTGCATTTCGCTGGCGATGGGGGAGTTCCACGGCGTAATCGCCGCTACCACGCCCAGCGGCTGGTACTGACTTAAGGTCAACAGCTCTGGCTGACGCGGTGTCGGCAGCTCTCCCTCCAGCAATTCGCAGGCCGCCGCAAAGTAGCGCGCTGTGCCAGCGGCGCTCATCACTAAGCCACGGGTTTCCGCCAGCGGTTTACCGTTATCACGGGTCTGTAATTCAGCCAGCCTGTCGGCCTGCTGCTCAATAAGGTCTGCTACTCGTGCCAGCACCCGGGCGCGCTGATGCGGCAGAGCGTTACGCCACGCCGGATCGCGCCACGCCGCCTCGCCCCTGCTCACCGCCAGTTCAAGATCCTCAATACTGGAGGCATGCAGGGTGGCATTGGTGCTGCCATCGGCCGGAAAAGTGCTGCTCATCAGGTTTCCACCGCCGCGCCGCCACTCTCCGCCGACAAAAATATCTAAAGGCTCCATATATGCTCCTTAATTCACGCCACCAGCTCACGGCAGGCGCGCACTGCGCTCAACGCTGCCAGGGTCGATGTTTTCGGGTTAGTGGCCAGCGGATGGCCGGACAGTTCCAGATGCAGCTCGCCAAATCCGCCCTCGGCATGCAGGGTATGGGTATTACGCGAGGTTTGCGGATCAACAATCAGCTCAACCCGGGTTTCATCCATGCCCATCCCGCCCAGCGCCACGGTAGCGGCTACATTGGCATTGGCTGGAAACAGCCGCGCCGCTTCACGGGCGCTACCGGAGAAAAATATTTGCGCCTCGGTTACCGCGCCAAGATCGATAAGCTGTTCGGCATAGCTACCGCGCCAGCTGGCCGGGCTTTTACGCGAACGATAGGTCACCTGTTGCAGGCCGCCTTCACGGGCCGCCGCAAGGCCATCAATTCCTGCCACCGCACCCGACAGCAGCGTTAAGCGCCCGCCACCGCTGCGGCTGGCGTCATGCAGCGCCAGCTCCAGTTCATGGTTTGCCAGCGCGCCGGTAGAGATAACCGCCAGCGGCCAGCCGCGGCTCAGCACGCTCACCCCGTACTGGGCAACCGCCTGCTGGCTGGCACACTCCAGCACCAGATCCGGACGCTCGTCGCACTGGGCGGGATGGGTCAGCGCCGCCACCGCGCCGCCAAACTGATGGTGAATTTGCTGGTGGTGTTCGGCACGCGCCACTATCCAGCCTAAAGCCACCTGCTCCGGAAGCCGTTCAATCACCGCCTGAGCCATGGCTCCGTAACCAATTAACATTACCTTTTTCATGACTCGTCCTTACAGGTGACGGTTAAAACCGCCGGAGACATCGAGCGCCGCGCCGGTAGTAAATGAGGCCAAAGGAGAGGCCAGGAATAAAAGGGCCTGAGCCGGTTCATGGGGTTTGCCCAGCCGTTGCATCGGAATACCGCGCTTACGGGCGATATCGCCAATCCACGCCGCCCAGCTTTGAGACTTATCGCTGCGGGCCTCAAAGCGCCGCCGCCACTGCCCGGACTCCACCATTCCCAACAAAATGGAGTTCACCCGGATGCCTTTATTAATCAGTTCTTTGGACAGAGTCAGCGTCATATTCAGCAGCGCAGCGCGTGCCGCCGAAGTGGCAATCATGTGCTCTTCGGGTTGCAGCGCTAGCAGGGAGTTCACACAGGTGACAGAAGCGATATCCGAGCGTTCCAGCTGCGGCAGAAATGCCTGAAGGGGATTAATTACGCCAAACAGTTTTAGCTGCGCCTCATTAAGCCAGGCCGACTGCGGCGTATCGGCAAAGTGCGCCACATACCCTTGCCCGGCGTTATTGATAAGCATGTCGGCCGCACCAAAACGCTGCTGGACGGCGGCGGCAAAAGCGTTTACCTGTTCAGGAACCAAGACATCACACTGCTGAGCGAGTATTTCCGCCTGCGGATATTCACTCATCAGCGCGGCCTGAGCGCTGGCCAGCCGATCGGGATCGCGACCGCAGAAGGCCACTTTTGCCCCTTCCCCCAGCAGCAGCCGCAGGGTTTCAAAACCGATCCCCGAAGAGCCTCCGGTGACTACCGCCACGCGGCCTTCAATTTGTGCGTTCATCGCTCGCCTCTGTTATTACCCGTGATAACTGCTGATTAAAAAAAATGTCGTTGTCGAGATAGCTGGCGTGTCCGGCATCAGGCAGGCTTAGGTAGGGCATCTGCCAGCGCGTGGCCAGCGCCTGCGATTTATCCGGCGGCGTAATGGCATCCTGCGCGCCGCACCACACCTCAAACGGCCTGCCCCAGGCCGTTAGCCAGCGGTTAATATCGTCATGGGCGAGCATCCACGCTGCCGCCAGATATCCACCGGAATGCAGCCGTTTCATACCCGCCGCGACGGTGGCGATATCCCCGGCGCGGGCGTCAGGACGCAGTAAATTTGCCGCCCGGCCTGCGGCCATCTGCTCGCCCCCGGCGGCCATTTGCTGCTGGCGCTGACGCCACACCCGCTCCCGGGTTCCGGCATCTGCCGCACCGTAGCCCTGCGCCGGGTCAGCCAGCACCAGACGGCTGACTCTGTCCGGGAAGGTTGCGGCAAAGGCGCTGGCAACCAGCGCACCCAGCGAATGGCCAACCAGCACGGTTTGTTGCACGCCCGCGCTATCCAGCATCTCTAGCAGCCGTCGCGCATAGCTCAGAGCATCGGGCTGTGGGGTTTTTAGCCCGGCGCTGGAGCCGTACCCCGGCATATCCCAGGCCAGCACCCGCGCATTCAGGGGCGCTTCCAGCTGCTTATGCCATGAATCCGCCCCAGAGCTAATGCCATGCAGCAGAGTCAGCGCCGGGCCACTGCCCGCCTCACGCCAGTTCACCATCGCCAGCCCCTTAGTTACGTTTCACTTTCGACAGCGGATGATCGTCGGGATAAGTTGGGATGTGCGGCTTCGGCGTACCAAGCATCACGCACATCAGCGCTTCTTCTTCCCCGTGGTTAAACAGGCCGCGATAAATACCCGCCGGAACGGAGATCAGGTCGCGCTCTTTAAGCACCGTCTGGTATTCGTGTTCTCCGTCGCGAATAAACAGCGTGATGGTGCCTTTAAGCATGAAGAACACCTCTTCAACATCGTCATGCAGGTGCAGCGGCCCCTCACACTTAGATGGCAGTACCATGGTTGAAAAAGTGAAATGCTCCGCCGGAACCGTGTTACCGTCGCTGGCGACGCCAGTGGCACCGGTGCCGATATAGCGCATTTGGGCACGGCGATATTTGGGATCGAAATCGGCCTGGAACTTCAGCGCATTCCAGTCATATTTGCGGCCTTCAAAGCGCGCCACTCGCGATTCCACCCAGTCGCCAATCGATACATCATCAGGCTTCACGCAGTTTTTCTGGTTCAAAACGGTGTCAGTCATGGTGTTCTCCTCAGTAACGTTTGATTAGCGGCAGTAGCAGAACGCTGCCCAGCGCCGCCATAACGATTAAAAACAGCAGGCCGGCATCCATGCTGTGCGACAGCGCGATAATTGCGCCCATCGCCGCGGGCGAGAGCGCACCTGCGAAATTACCCAACCCATTGAAAATGCCTCCGGCCGTGGCGCTAACGCCGGACTCGGTCGCCTTCGCCAGTAAGGCAAAAACATTGGGCGCACCGGCTCCCCACATAAATGTGCTCAGGCTCATTGCGGCAATCACCGCCAGCGGAGAGTGCAGATTCATAACCAGCCCCAGGCCCAGAGCGGCGCCCGCCAGAGAGATAAAACAGGCCAGCGCACGCTGGTCGTAACGGTCAGAAAGCCACGCGCCAATCACCTCCCCCGCCAGCATGGCGATGAATGGCAGTGATGAGATCCAGCCAGCCTGCTCCAGATCGATCCCTTTACCTTTGATCAAATACCCCGGCAGCCAGCCGTTCATTCCCCACAGGTAAGTAAGAAAAGCGATATTGAATATGCAGATAATCCAGAAGTGCGGATTCCGTATCAGCGTGCGTCTTGCCTCACTTCGGGCCACGGAAGATAAACGGGCAGCGCCATGTGCCGTCAGGGTTACGCTCCGCAGGCCAAACCAGGCCAGCGCGATCACCGGCAGCGTAAGCAGAGCCATTGCATGAAAGGTGCCCTGCCAGCCCCAATGACTGAGGATATAGAGTGAAACAGGAAAACCGATAGCCGCCCCCAGCGGAGTGCCCAGCAGCCACATCATGGTGGCTCTGGCCTGTAAACGCTGGGGAAAGGTGTTGCGGATAACCGCAAAGGCCAGAGAGAACAGCGGCCCCTCGGCAATCCCCAGCAGTATCCGCAGCACTATCATGGTGGAATAGGAGTGGGTATAACCCATGACCGCCATCAGCAGCGCCCAGCACGCCATCATGATGGTCAGCAGCTTAAAGGGCTGAATGCGATCGCCGATACCGCTCAACAGCATCGATGAAAATCCGTAGCTAATAAGAAACGCGCTCATCAGCAAACCCAGACGGGTCGGATCGAAGCCTATCCCCATCGCCTGCTGAAATGCCGGATCGGAAAACAGCGCCGCAATGCTTATCTTGTCGAAGAAAGCCAGCAGTACGCAGGCCATCAGCGTCAGCGGAACCGACCAGCGCACCCGAATTTCGGGCGTGAGTTGCTCCGCGCCGCGCGCGCTAATGGCCGCAGCGTTGGTATCAAGCGTTGTCATATTCGCTCCCTGGTGTGCGCCAGCCTCAGCGCAGGGACATTAATGAAAACTCCGGGTCGCTGAGCGGTACATCCGCCAGTACCCGCTCGCAGGCCATCCACCGTTTGGCCAGTTTGACGGTGCGCGCATCGTTAAACGCCACCAGCTGACTCAGGGTTCCATCCGGCCTGAGCGAGAAAAATAACGGGCCCTGCGGCGTGCGGCGCACCACTGTCCGGGTCTGTGCATCGGGAATTCCGAGGATCTGAATATTGTTTTGATATTGATCCGACCACAGCCACGGCACTTCGTCGTAATCCGGCTGCATCTGGCCCAGCATCGCCTTTGCCGTATGGGCGGCCTGGTTTTGGGCAAAAGCCCAGGACTGCACGCACAGCCCGTATGCTGGATGTTGGGCCACGTCACCGGCGGCGAAAATCGCCGGATCGCTGGTGCGCCCCTGACCATCCACCACAATCCCACGCTCAATGGTCAGTCCGGCCTGTCGGGCCAGTTCGAGGTTTAGCTCGACGCCAATGCCCACCAATACTGCGTCAAAAACCTCGCGCCCCGCCTGCCAGCGCAGTGCCGGACGTCCCTGCTCATCTTCCGGCTCCAGCGGGCCGCAGCCACAGTGCAGTTTGACACCATTGGCCTGATGCATGGCCGCCAGCTCAGCCGAGACATCCGGGCTAACCGAGCGCTGGCACAGGGCCTGCTGCTGTTCAAATAACGTGACTTCAATCCCCAGGCTGCGCGCCGAGGCGGCAATCTCCAGGCCTATCCAGCCGCCGCCCACCACCGCCAGGCGGCGGCAGGTATTCAGCTGCTTTTTAAGACGGCGGGCATCTTCCCAGTGGCGCAGGGTATAAATGTGCGGGTGGCTCTGCCATAGGCCGTCGGGTAAGCGCGCCCGGCCACCGGTCGCCAGTAACAACCGATCGTAGGTCAGGCGTTCACCGCTGTTCAGCACCAGGGTTTTCTCTGCCGCAATCAGCGCTTCGGCGCGCTGCGGACGGCGCCAGCTAAGGTCCAGTTCAATCACGGTCTCAGCGCTAAATAGTCCCGGCAGCAGCGGTTCGGCATCCAGCAGCGCCGATTTGGACAGCGGCGGGCGTTCGTAGAAATCCCAGGGCTCATCGGCCACGACGCACAGCTCACCGTCGAAACCGCCGTCGCGCAGGGTTTTCGCCGCCCAGCCTGCCGCCTGTCCACCGCCGACAATCACAATTCGCTGGCTCATAACGCCTCCGCCGGTTTCTGCTGGCGGCGGGTATCGTGGTCAATTCCCCCCTCCACCGCCCATTCGGTAAACGACACCAGCGAATGCTCCAGCTCGCGCGGCTGCCAGTTTTCAGTCAGATAATCGTCATTGGTGTAGTACTCAAACGCGCCGCCCAGCGGGCTGTTGACGTACCAGAAGTAAGCCGAGGAGACCGGGTGACGACCAGGGCCAATAAAGGTGCTCCACTGGCCTTTATTCATGGCTATACCGCCGCCAATCACTTCATGAATATCGCGAACCGTAAACGCCACATGGTTGAGGCCGCGCCCGCGCTTCGGAAGCTGGAGCAAAAACAGATTATGGTGCCCGCCGCGCGCCTGAGTGCGCAGAAATACCGCGCGATTGATATAACGATCGGAAACCTGAAAGCCGAGTACCTCGCGGTAAAACTGCTCTACCGCCGCCAGATTCTCGACAAAAAACACCACATGGCCGATGTTAATTGGCTCGGCTTTTTCGTAGACCGGGCTTGGCGTATCTACCCGCCGCACATCGCCCCACTGATTGATGGCCGGAACCTCCAGTGTGACCGACTGCTGGCGGCTGACCTGAACCCGCAGCGTCATACCGTTAGGGTCGCGGCACTCCAGCCCGCCCTGCTCCAGCTCCTTAAACCCCGGCTGAGTAGCAAACTTTGGTCTGAGGGCCGCTAGCGCCGCGTTATCGGCAACCGCCCAGGTCATGCGGCGCAGCGTGGAGCCTGGTTCAAAGGCAGGCGGCAGCGTTGGAGAATGGATGTCGTTCAGCTCCACTTCGGCACCGGACAGTGTGGCGAAACGCCGCCCGCAGCCCAGATCCCGCAGCCCGAAATCCGCCATAAATTTACCGCTCAGGCTTAGATCTTCGACGCCAAACTCCAGTTTTTCGATCCCCGTGACGCTCATTGCATTACCTCACTTTTTTCGACCGCCGCCTGTTTCAGGGTGCAGCAGTCCGGACACCGTTACCGGTGTCTGATTTAATCGTTATGAATTAACTGGCTTTGGACAGATGCCCCAGGAAGCCGGAAATTTTTTGTGCCGCCTGGCTGACCTCATGTTGCAGCCATTCGCGCGATCCTTTTGGGATCTCTTCTGAAGGCACCAGGATACTGATCACCGCAGCCACACGGCCTCCGCGCGCATAGACCGGATAAACGATTGAAGAGATCCCCGGCCGATAGAAGGACTCGCCAATCACATAGCCCCGCAGCTTATCTTGCTGAACCATGTGCCACAGCGCTTCGCGATCCCGTAGCTGGCCCGGCGCATTACCGGGTAAGATCTCGCCTGGGAATAGCTGCTCAAACTCATCCCGAGTGACATCGGTCAGCAGCATGCGGCCCAGAGAAGTGCAGTGCACCGGCAAACGGGTACCTACGCTTACCTGGTTAATACGCGATCCGGCGGCACTGACACGGGCAATATAGATAAGATCGCGCCCGTCGCGGATAGCCAGATGACTGCTGCACTGGCTGGAATCGCGCAGCTGTTCGATAACCGGCTGGCCAACCTGTGCCACATCCAGCGAAGCAACATATTCGAACCCCAGACGCAGGACATTCATTCCTAGCGAAAAGGTATTGGTACGCGGATTGCGCTCCAGAAACCCCATCTGCTCCAGCGTTTGTACCACGCGCCATGCGGTGGCTTTTGGCATCGCGACCAGCCGGTGTAGTTCGGCAAAAGTCAGATCCCGGTGCTGACGGCCAAACGCCAGCAGCAACTCCAGCCCGCGCGCCAGTCCCGGCACCAGATATTTATGCTCCTGCTCGTCTGCCATAACGCCTCCGCCCTGCCGTTGGTTAGTTAAATACAAAACCGCCGTTGACCGGCAGTAGTTGCCCGGTCACAAACCCTGATAACGAAGAGAGCAGCCAGATAACGCTGCCGGTAACATCCTGCGGCTGCTGAGCGCCAGTTAGCGCCCGGCCATTTTCATACAGCTGATGGCGCTCCTGAGGCACATATTCGGTCGCTTCTACCTGAACCAGCCCCGGCGCAATGGTATTCACGCGGATACGCCGCCCGCCCAGTTCACGGGCCATAGAGCGGCTCATGGCGATTACCGCGCCTTTGCTGGCAACATAGGCCATAAGCTTCGGTGCTCCCCACAGCGCGGTATCCGAAGCCACATTGACAATGCTGCCGCCATCGCGCATCAGCCCCAGCGCCGCCCGGGTCATCAGCCAGGTGCCTTTTACATTCACCTGCATGACTTTGTCCCACAGCTCCGGGTCGTACTCTTCGAGGGTTTTACCGCCGACGCCGGTCGCCAGCGCCGCGTTATTCACCAGGCCATCGATGGAGCCGCCGCGCTCAATCTGCTGAAATAGACTCCCGATAGAGTCCGGGCAGGCCAGATCGACCGGATAGTGCTCTACCGCGAAACCCTGAGCCTCAAGCGTCCTGGCGCTGACGGCCAGGCGCTCGGCCTGGATATCGCACATCACTACCCTTGCGCCCTGGGCCGCAATATCCTGGGCGAAGTGAAAACCCAGCCCGCGTGCGGCACCGCTAACCACGATGCGCTGATTTGCCAGCAGCCCGTTCATCAGGCGGCTCCCTGCTGGTTTTCACGCTGCGCCAGCTGCGCTTCAGCGGCTTTTTTCATTACCCGACGCAGGCGCGACATTCCTACATCATGCTGGTACAAATATTCGTGATCGCGCGCGTTCGGAGCCATGTCCTCTAGCACCAGTCGATCCTGTTCCAGAACTTCCCAATGCAGTTTTTCCAACCGGTTGCGATACATAAAGCGCCACAGGTTGCGCTGCCATCCCTGTACGCCGCGAATACGCCAGAAAAAGACCCGACAATGATCTTTGTCTTCCGGAACCACCATGCCGACTATCCAGAAGTGGCCACCCGGGCCGAAGCGCTTCTTATACGGTATAGACAGACGCATCCAGTAAGCGCCGCTGGAGCCGAACTCAACCCAGTCGAAGTTGACGCCGGTCTGGCCGGTTTTTTCGAAGATAAAACCATCCTCGGTCTGGCGCAGCGCCATATCCGCTTTGCGATCGCCATCGGCCATCGAGTGCGAGGAAGAGTGCAGATAGGTGCCATGCATGGGATCCATGACGTTTTCCAGCGCGTACTGGTAGTTACAGTTCCACGCGGCGGTACATAAAAAGTTGCTGTAGGTGTCGCCGTCCGCAAGCTCTTTGGGGAAGACCAGTTCAGCAGGCGGCTGATCGGGCGTTACGCCAAACCACAGAAAAATCGCGCCATGGGCCTCTTGTACCGGGTAGCCACGCACACATTTCTGCCCTACCAGCGGGCACTTATCTACCGCCGGAACGTCTTTAACTTCGCCGCTGCCATCAACTTCAACGCCGTGATACCAGCAGGCGATACGATCGCCAAGGTTCCAGCCCATGGAGAGGCGCGCGCCGCGATGTGGGCAGCGATCTTCTAGCGCCTGAACCTGGCCCTGCTTATCGCGCCACAGAACAATTTGTTCTCCCAGCCGGGTGATGCCTACCGGTGCCGACTGAACCTCCCAGCTGGATAAAACCGGATACCACAAGCCGCGCAGGCCGGTGTCAAGATAGTCACGTACTGCCGTTGCCATGTTGCCCCCTAGTAACCGTTAACGTCTAAGAACGCAGCGAAAGTCTCTTCACGCCACGGTGTACCGTGCTGGTCATACAACCCGCGGGCATTAAGCCCGGATACCAGTTGTTCCAGAGTCTCTGCGCCTGCTTCAAACAGCACTTCCAGCCCTTCAATGAGCTGAAGTTCCCAACGCTCAGGCGCGCGACTGCGGGTTTGCCAGATAATATTTTGCGACTGGCCCGGTTTATGAATAACGCCATTACCGCCCTCGTTTGGCGCGATAATGTGGTGGCTCTCAGGCAGAGCCGGATTGAATTCTGCGGTTTCGCTCATGCCACGGTCTCCGGAATAAAGGTGATTTGAATTTGCTGTTCAAAGACCCGCACCGGATAATGGTTCAGGCTGCGGCCACCCGGCCCGTGCAGACAGGCACCGGTGCGCACATCGAACACCGCTTCATGAAGCGGGCACTCCACCTTGCCATCTTCGACAAAGCCCTGGCTAAGCAATGCATACGCATGGGGACAAACATCCTCGAGGGCGTAGTACTCACCATCTATTAGATAAACGCCTATCTCTTTGCCTTCCACTTTACCGCTGAAAGGGAAGTCTTCCTGGACTTGCCCAACATCACACACACCAACCCAGTTCATAATTTCCTCCCGGTTGTAAAAGTTTCAAATGTGAAACGATGTTTCTTATTTAATACGGTCAATATAAAAGCGAGGAAACTTTCGTCAAGAACAGTTGTGACGTTATTGTTAATTAATATGGATAATGTGCGTCATATGTGGAATCGATCACGAAAAAGTGATTATGGTGAAACATGAGGCTTTTAAATATTTAAAGAAGGTAAGTTTATTTTTAGTTTTTCAGGGATGGCTCACGTCAGATGCTTGACCTAAATAAACAAATTGCGCTAAACCACGGTAAGAAACAAATAACTATGATGTTTCATATTTGAAACTAAAAATATAAAAAATCAATTAAAACAATAAATTAAAAAAAACAGATGAGCTTTATTGAATATCTCTTTATCCGGAAGCTAAATCCCTGAATGTTTCATATGTGAGACAGGAGAATAACCCCATGATACCCACAAGATGGCAAGGGATAATTGTAATACTCGTGGTGATAATCATTTCCTATATCGACCGGGTTAATATTTCCGTGCTGATCCTTAACCCGGAATTTAGCGCTCACTTCGGTTTAAATGATAACAAAATGTTGCAAGGATTGTTAATGACAACCTTTCTGCTGGGCTATGGTCTGGCAGCCTTGTTTTTAACACCAATAATTGAAAGCCGCCTTAATTGTCGCATTTCTCTAATGATTAGCATCCTGCTGTGGGCCATCATGTGCGCTATTTCGCCTCTGCTCGGTACACTCGGCAGCCTGCTACTGGTTCGCGCATTGCTCGGTGTCGCCGAGGGGCCGTTATTCTCCATTAAAACGCGTTTCATCCACGACCATTTCCGCTCTGACGCCATCGGCAAACCGAATGCCCTGGCCGCGCTTGGCGTCTCTCTGGGGCTGGCGCTGGGGTTTCCATTGGTTAATTACCTGGTAATGCAGTGCGGCTGGCAGGGAGCGTTCTACGCTCTGGCAGCCATTAACCTGATTGTAGGCGGGGGGCTGGTGTGGGGTTTTATTCCCGCGCCTCCGGCCATGCGCCCGCTTAATCGTCTGCGCTTTACCACAACCTGGCGGCTGGCATGGCGGACGCCGATGCTGGGCTGGGTTTTGATTATTGAAATCGCCACGTTGAGTTATCTGTGGGGGAGCAGCGCCTGGCTGCCGGCCTGGTTATACCGCGAGCATCATTTTTCGCTTCAGGCTACCGGCTGGCTGGCGGCAGTACCGTTTTTACTGAGTCTCGCCGCTAAGTTTTTGGGTGGCGTCATTCTCGATAAACTGCCGCCCCAAAAAGCCCCGCTGCTGTTTATCGTTGGCGGAGCTCTGACCGCAGGCGCGATATGCGGGCTAATCCTCACTCATAACACCGGCTGGCTGGCGCTGTGGCTACTTCTTGCGAATGCCTGCTGGGGCTTACAAGGCGCGGCCATTCCCGCCGTGGTTCAGCATTATGCCCACGATGATGCGGTAGGAAGCGCTTACGGCGTGGTCAATGGCATCGGAAATCTGTGCGCGGCATTTATTCCGCTGGCGATGGGGAGCGTAATGGGAATGATGGGAACCGTGAGTTCAGGATTTTCACTGCTGGTAATTTCTCAGCTGGCAACGGTTGCCGCCGGGAGCTTTTTGCTGCTGCGCATGAGACGCGCAGCAGCATTACTGGCCTAAAATCAGGCGCCTTTTTTATCTGCCTGGATGTAAAGCATTTCCAGCGCGATAGTCGCCGCTGCCAGAGCGGTGATCTCCGACTGATCGTAAGCCGGAGCCACTTCTACCACGTCCATCCCAACGATGTTGAGATCTTTCAGGCCACGTACCAGTTTCAGCGCTTTATCGGTGGTCAGGCCGCCGATAACCGGGGTGCCGGTGCCTGGCGCATGGGCCGGATCGAGGCAGTCGATATCGAAAGTCAGATACACCGGCATATCGCCGACAATTTGCTTAACCTGGGCCAGGATGTCATCCACGCTGCGATCGTTAACCTGCGGCGCATCAAGCACCGTGAAGCCGTTATCTTTATCGAACTCAGTACGAATACCAATCTGCACTGAATGATTTGGATCGATCAGGCCTTCATTTGGTGCGGTGTAGAACATAGTGCCATGGTCAAATTCGCTACCGTTGGCGTAGGTATCGGTATGGGCGTCAAAGTGAACCAGCGCCATTTTGCCGAAATGCTTAGCATGAGCACGCAGCAAAGGAAGAGTGACGAAGTGGTCGCCACCAAAAGAGAGCATGCGTTTACCGGCTGCCAGCACTTTTTCGGCATGGGCCTGGAGGTTTTCACTCATCGCCCGCGCATCACCGAACGCGTAAACCAGGTCGCCGCAGTCTTCAACTTTTAGACGATCGCGTAAATCGAAATTCCACGGGAAGCGATTCCCTTCCCACGCCAGATTGGTGGAAACCTGACGGATGGCCGCCGGGCCATGGCGACCACCGGCACGGCCAGAAGTGGCCATATCAAACGGTACCCCAGTGATAACCCAGTCCGCATCGCCATCATACGGCATGAAATTAAGCGGAAAACGCAAAAAACCAAAGGCATTTGAAACAAGGGAATTGTCGTACTGATGGCCTAAGGTATTCATATATCGACCTCTCGATTGGGGGTTGCATAGCTGGTAAAAAAAATCCCCTCCGCGTCGTTAGCCCGACGAGGAAGGGATTGATTGAATTTATTGCTTGTTAGCGGAAATTATCACCGTTTTCTACAAAGGCTTCAAGCCTCATAATCCCAGGCCAGGCACTTTGGCAGAATAACGCTTTTACGCCTCAGTCACTGCGGCGCGACCCCGTTTCATCAGGTACATTCTCTCATCCGCTTCACGCATCGCCGCATCAACATCATCCGTAACTTCAGCAATCCCATAAGACACCGACAGTTTCACCGTTGTGCCGCGCTCGACAAAGTGGTGACGTTCAATCTGACCGGAAATCCGCTGGGCCACGCGCATCGCCTGCTCCATCGAAGAGTGGTGCAGAAAAATGACGAACTCATCACCGCCGGTGCGGATAACAAAGTCCACATTGTCACGCACGCCGTGCAGCATGCGCTGAGCAATAATCTTCAGCGCCCGATCGCCGGTATCATGCCCGAGGGTGTCATTAATATGCTTAAACGCGTTGCAATCCATCTGTACCACCGCATAACCGTTAAGATCTTTGCGGCGCACGATGTCCAGAGCCTTGCGGTTAAAACATCCGGTAAGTGGATCGCGTTGGTTTTTCATATCCAACCGGTTTAGCAAAATCAGGATTATCCGCCGGGTTATCAGCCACAGCAGCGGGAATGCGAGCAACAACAGATAGCCCATCGGCCCGTTAAACAAAAACCGTAAGGTGTTGAGTGAATAAATGACTTCATACTTATCAGACAACACCTGACGACCGGGGCTTACCGGGTCCACGCATTGGCCGCCAAGACACAGCTTCTGGCCATTAAAGCGGTTGTGGATATGAATATTGAGATAAACGGGTAGCCGGGTTCCAAATGCCTGCTGGAGCTGCCCCCTTAATTCGCTGACCGTATGGTCATAAACCAGATAACCGATAATATCGTCACTAATTTCACGCTGCATTAAATCGTAAATATAGCTAACGATACTATAACCATCTGTCCCGGTTATTTTATCGTGATATATATTTGTAGAGCTAATGGCTTTAGTGTGATTATCCTTCATCAATAGTCGGTCGTAATAGCGCGGAGGCTCCCCTAAGAACCCCCTGGGATCCTGTGCCATCATCGATGATGAAAAAGTGAAGGTTTCTGAATCCACCGGATTAAACCAATATAAAAATGAACCATCGCCCGCCACGATATAACGATGGGCATAATAGTTGTCTTTATTAATTTGATGTATTTTACCGGCAATAAACCCGGCAGCATCATAAATGCATAGCGCGTTGAGATCGGGCCTGCGGGTAACAATAGCGCCACGCCGATTGTCTATCTGTGGCTGATGTGTATTGATAGCGTAGCTGTCATCTTCAAGATGGGTAAATTGCGTCTCAGAGCCACAGCGCCCTGCTTTTCGCTGCTGGTAGTAGCGTACGCCAACCGCATCGGCTATCAGCTCATTATCAATAAATTCATTATTTAGCTGGATAACAAAGTTTTTTACGCCGTCGCTGACAATATATTTTTCGCGCTCGTATCCAATGTAGAACAGACCGGCCAGCAGTACGGTTGAGATCAATAATGACAATGTCGCCGCCTGCTTTCTGCGGAGCTTATCTTGTAATACTTTCACCGATTTCACTCCACCTTCCTGCCGACGCTTTGACTATAGTACAGTTCCAAAGCCGACGCTGTTGGCCTGCGCCGTTTCAATAAACCGTAGATAATATTGATAATCATAATAAATTTATTCTCAATATATTTTACCCGTTGTCAAAAACCTCCAGAATAAAATTATTGTTAATAAAAAAGGCCGCCCCAAAGGGCGGCCAGTATTGGCTAAAGAGAAAACCGTTATTCGTCTTCCAGATAAGTGTATCCGTAAAGCCCGGCTTCAAACTCTTCCAGGAACTGACGCTGCAATTCATCGTCAAGATCGGTCTGACGCACCTGATCGCGGAAACGGGTAAGCAGAGTCTGCGGCTCCAGCTGTACATACTCCAGCATATCGGCCACGGTATCGCCTTCATCAGAAAGCTCTACGGTTACCGCACCATCGTCAGCCACAAATACATCAACCGCTTCGGTGTCCCCAAACAGGTTGTGCATGTTGCCGAGGATCTCCTGATAAGCCCCAACCATGAAGAAGCCCAGCAGCGGCGGGTTCTCCAGGCTATATGGCGGCATTGGCATTGTAGTCGCAATGCCGTCACCATCGATATAGTGGTCGATAGCGCCATCCGAGTCACAGGTAATGTCGAGCAGAACCGCCCGGCGCTCCGGCGCATGGTTCAGCCCTTCTAGCGGCAGCACAGGGAATAGCTGGTCGATACCCCAGGAATCCGGCATTGACTGGAACAGCGAGAAGTTCACATATAGCTTATCGGCCATGCGCTCTTGCAGTTCGTCGATAATTGGCCGGTGGGCGCGGTTCTGCGGGTCGAGCTGTTTTTGAATCTCATTACACAGGCTCAGATAAAGCTGCTCAGCCCACGCGCGCTGCTGAAGCGAATAGCTACCCGCCACATAGCCGGTGTGAATATCGTGCAGATCCATCTGGCTGTCGTGCAACCATTCGCGCAGCGAGCGGCGGTTGCCGGAATCGTGCAGCTCCTGCCAGGTTTCCCACATGTTAGCCAGCGGGCGCGGTGCGTCTTCCGCCGGCGCTTCCGGCACCGTATATTCGTTGCGCTCAATGCCGATAATATCGGATACCAGAACCGTGTGGTGCGCGGTCACCGCGCGGCCCGACTCGGTGATAACGGTAGGATGTGGCAAGCCGTTCTCTTCGCAGGCGTCACCAATAGCCCAGATGATGTTGTTGGCATACTCATTCAGCCCGTAGTTGACTGAGCAGTCGGACTGCGAGCGGGTGCCTTCATAATCCACGCCCAGACCGCCGCCCACATCGAAGCACTGAATGTTGACGCCCAGCTTGTGCAGCTCCACATAGAAACGCGCCGATTCGCGCACACCGGTGGCGATATCGCGAATATTAGCCATCTGCGAGCCAAGGTGGAAATGCAGCAATTGCAGGCTGTCCAGACGATTAGCGTTACGCAACATCTCAACTAACTGCAACACCTGGGTCGCCGCCAGACCAAACTTGGATTTTTCGCCGCCGGATGACTGCCATTTGCCCGAGCCTTGTGATGCCAGACGCGCACGCACGCCAAGGCGTGGCACCACATTCAGACGCTCGGCCTCTTCCAGCACGATGGCAATTTCGGACATCTTCTCGATGACCAGATAGACTTTATGGCCCAGCTTTTCGCCAATCAGCGCCAGGCGGATGTATTCCCGGTCTTTATAGCCGTTACATACAATCACCGAACGCGTCATACCCGCGTGAGCCAGTACCGCCATCAGCTCTGCTTTAGAGCCAGCTTCCAGGCCCAAAGGTTCTCCGGAATTAACCAGCGCCTCAATAACCCGGCGATGCTGGTTTACTTTAATCGGGTAAACCAGGAAATAGTCGCCGTGATAACCGTATGACTCGCGCGCTCGTTTAAATGCGGCGTTTATCGAACGCAGGCGGTGCTGAAGGATCTGCGGGAAGCAAAACAGCGCCGGAAGACGCTGCCCCTGGGCCTCGCGCGTTTTGACCAGAGCCGCCAGGTCTACTTTTGCTTCCGGAATATCCGGATTTGGGCAGACGCTGATATGGCCTAACTCATTGACGTCGTAATAGTTATTGCCCCACCAGGCAATATTATAAGTACGCAGCATTTTACTGGCTTCCATAGAGTTCATCGCCACCTCCTGCATAGAACGGAGTGCACCCTGTTCGCCCACTGACGAACCGTCTAAAAAATGGATATCGTCAGACATAACGAACCTCAATAAATATAGCTTTAGTAATACAGTTCACTACTATCGCAGGGCAACCTTGCGATAACAACCCATAAACAACGCGTAGCGCCAGCATAAGCCGCTGAATGATGCGCCGTGCGACTGGTTTCTGCTTCATATCTTTAATAAACACGTGACCGAACCTGTGTGGGAGTTCGGAGAAACCACCAGAAAGCCCCATTGATAAAGGAGCACCCTTGTCAGATATCAGAAACGCCGGAATGCGCCTGACATAGCTGATAAGCACCGAAATGGGTGTAACATCGGCAATAATGCGGGGAATAAGAAGGGATGTAGCCGGAAAGCGCCAGAACAGCGCGCTGGACAAAAACATGGAATGTCGCATTCATTAACGTTATCACCTCCACACACGCCAAAGCGTGCGATAAGCCAAAGCCTGAATTACCTGCTCAACCCGGCTGGAAGTGGCGACACGAAAATATCCGTGCGCTTGATGTTAAGCCGCGCGGCCAGTTTTATACCGGCTGTGTTATCAAATTGCAAAGTAATTTTGTCTGAACCACCCGTCTGCGGGCCGGTGAAAAATCTCCTAACGCTCTTTATGTGCACTGGTTCAAAAAAAACTGGCAATATGCGCAACACATAACCTAAAATAGCCATCCAGAAGTTAATCCATCTATACCGATTAACACGTAGACTGCCGGTACTGAAGTACGGAATAAAAGCTGACGGCTCCGTGCCGCTACGGCTCTCCGCTACAGCAGTCTCATTCCACTGAATTTTCTATGGTGAATAGATATGGCAAAACACCTGTTTACGTCCGAGTCTGTATCAGAAGGGCATCCCGATAAAATTGCTGACCAGATTTCCGATGCCGTGCTGGATGCGATCCTGACTCAGGATCCTAAAGCGCGCGTGGCTTGCGAAACATACGTCAAAACCGGCATGGTTTTGGTTGGCGGTGAGATAACCACCAGCGCCTGGGTTGATATCGAAGAGATCACCCGTAACACCGTGCGCAATATTGGCTATGTTCATTCCGATATGGGCTTTGACGCGAACTCCTGCGCCGTTCTGAGTGCCATCGGTAAACAGTCTCCAGACATCAACCAGGGCGTCGACCGTAAAGATCCTCTGGAACAGGGTGCCGGTGACCAGGGCCTGATGTTCGGCTACGCGACCAATGAAACCGACGTGCTGATGCCAGCGCCAATCACCTATGCTCACCGTCTGGTGCAGCGTCAGGCTGAAGTGCGTAAAAACGGCACCCTGCCTTGGCTGCGTCCGGATGCGAAAAGCCAGGTAACTTTCCAGTATGACGACGGTAAAATCGTCGGCATCGATGCGGTAGTTCTGTCTACTCAGCACTCTGAAGACGTTAGCCAGAAAGATCTGCACGACGCGGTGATGGACGAAATTATCAAGCCGATTCTGCCTGCTGAATGGCTGAACTCTGCGACTAAATTCTTTATCAACCCAACCGGTCGTTTCGTTATCGGCGGCCCAATGGGCGACTGCGGCCTGACCGGCCGTAAAATCATCGTTGATACCTACGGCGGCATGGCTCGTCACGGTGGCGGTGCATTCTCCGGTAAAGATCCGTCTAAAGTTGACCGCTCTGCCGCTTACGCCGCGCGTTACGTTGCTAAAAACATCGTCGCCGCAGGCCTTGCCGATCGTTGTGAGATTCAGGTTTCCTACGCTATCGGTGTTGCTGAGCCGACTTCCATCATGGTGGAAACTTTTGGTACTGAGAAAGTGCCAACCGAGCAGCTGACTCTGCTGGTGCGCGAGTTCTTCGACCTGCGTCCTTACGGCCTGATTCAGATGCTGGATCTGCTGCATCCAATCTACCAGGAAACGGCAGCCTACGGTCACTTTGGTCGCGAACATTTCCCTTGGGAAAAAACCGACAAAGCGGCGCTGCTGCGCGAAGCGGCTGGCCTGAAATAAGGTTTTCCGCTCAACAGATAAGCCGGCCACTGCGCCGGCTTTTTTATTGCCGCATTGCCGGGTTCTCTTTTCCCAGTCATCCCCTATTTACCCATCGCATTCTGTCAGGACATATGTTGTATGCGCTTAACCTCACTCAGTTAAGTTTATGAGGCCCTGGCTAAGCAGAAAACATCAATCCCCTGACCGCGAGCCGGCTCTCATTTTGCAACATTTGTCGAGTCAAGGTAAAACGCTTCCATTGCCATTATTAGCACTTAACAAACACTCCGCTTAACTGCGATAAATTGCTCTTTATTCACAATTTTTAGCTGGTTTTATCATCACATATCGCACTATTTTTTCGGCAGGGTTAATTATGAATCAATGTAAACGATTACACACTTGTGATAATCTTCACACAAATTTTCCTGCCTCTCACCTACCCTTAAATACGATAAAACAAATAATCCATTCGGAGGGCAACATGCCTGACATGAAGAAACAGGGATATTCCAACAAAGCTATGACGTTTTTCGTCTGCTTTCTCGCCGCTCTGGCGGGACTGCTGTTTGGTCTTGATATCGGTGTTATCGCAGGTGCCCTGCCGTTTATTAGCCAGGAGTTCCAGATAACGGCTCATCAGCAGGAGTGGGTGGTTAGCTCGATGATGTTCGGGGCCGCTATCGGGGCCGTGGGCAGCGGCTGGCTTTCATTCAAGCTGGGCCGTAAATACAGCCTGATGATTGGTGCCGTACTGTTTGTAGCCGGTTCGCTCTGTTCTGCCGCTGCGCCAAACGTGGATGTGCTGATTATCTCCCGCGTTCTGCTGGGTCTGGCTGTGGGCGTGGCCTCTTATACCGCTCCGCTGTATCTTTCTGAAATCGCGCCCGAGAAAATTCGCGGCAGTATGATTTCTATGTATCAGCTGATGATTACCATCGGTATTCTTGGGGCTTACCTGTCTGATACCGCATTTAGCTACACTGGCGCATGGCGCTGGATGCTGGGCGTTATCACTATCCCGGCGGTTCTGCTGCTGGTTGGCGTGTTCTTCCTGCCGGATAGCCCGCGCTGGTTCGCCGCTAAACGCCGCTTCCACGATGCCGAACGCGTACTGCTGCGCCTGCGTGATACCAGCGCTGAAGCCAAACGCGAGCTGGATGAAATCCGCGAAAGCCTGAAAGTAAAACAGACCGGCTGGGCGCTGTTTAAAGAGAACAGCAACTTCCGCCGCGCGGTGTTCCTGGGCGTACTGTTACAGGTCATGCAGCAGTTCACCGGTATGAACGTCATCATGTATTACGCGCCAAAAATCTTTGAGCTGGCGGGCTACACCAACACCTCTCAACAGATGTGGGGTACCGTAATTGTTGGCCTGACCAACGTGCTGGCAACCTTTATCGCGATTGGTCTGGTTGACCGCTGGGGTCGTAAACCTACGCTGATTCTCGGCTTTATGGTAATGGCCGTGGGTATGGGTGTACTGGGTGCCATGATGCATATCGGTATCCACTCCGCATCGGCGCAGTACTTCGCAGTCGCTATGCTGCTGATGTTCATCGTTGGTTTTGCCATGAGCGCCGGCCCGCTTATCTGGGTACTGTGTTCCGAAATTCAGCCGCTGAAAGGCCGCGACTTCGGTATCACCTGCTCTACCGCTACTAACTGGATCGCTAACATGATTGTTGGGGCCACCTTCCTGACCATGCTGAATGGCCTGGGCAGCGCGAATACCTTCTGGGTATACGGCGGGCTGAACGTGCTGTTTATCCTGATTACTCTGTGGCTGATTCCAGAAACCAAACATGTCTCTCTGGAGCATATCGAACGTAACCTGATGAAAGGCCGTCCGCTGCGTGAGATTGGTTCCAGCAACTAATATTCGCACTAACGGATAGATTCATCCTAATCAGTCGTTTATTTTAAAGCCCCGCGCAAGTGGGGCTTTTTATTATTTTAAGGTTAATTTTCACAGCCATATTCCGCCATAAAACACCTTTCTTTAAAAATAACTTATCGACTCTATTCAATACGATAACAACTAGAAACCACATTTTTTGCGCCACTTAATCATCATTTAAACGCTATTATCGAAAATATTATCAACATAAAACCAACCTAATAGTTACATCCTTTCTGGAATCTTCTTAAACACTCTTATCGGCGCTTTTACAGGTATGTTGATCTCCTCTGAACTGTTATCCCGCTACAGTACCCGGCTGTTAAAAAATCCTCTCTTCACCCGCGCGTTACTGCAGCATTGTGATTTGATGTACGACCTATACCGTCGCCAGCCGCTGTTTTACAAAATGATGTTTCGCGACTCGCGCTTTAACAGCATTCTTTCCGTTTGCTGTTTTGTATTCGGCAACCAGGCCTCGTCGCTTTCCGATGTAAAGCACCTGTGCGCCCGCTACCAAATAGCCAGCCCTAACAGCATTATCGCGATCCTGACGCTTCTGAAGACCAGCGGACGGCTGTTGTTAAAGCGCGATGAGCAAGACCGCCGTAAGACCCTGATATTGCCAACGCCGCGCGGGCTGGAGGAGCTGAAAGAGACCATTATTTGCGTATTTAATCCGCTGCAATTGCTCTGCCCGTCACCGCGGCTCAATGTTCAGCTGATGGATAACGATGAGTATCGCCACAATTTCTACTACCGCGCCGCACAGTCGCTGTTTCGCGGTATTCGTTTTGAAAATATCTATCCCGAGGCGTGCCTGTTTATTGATAAGGATGCCGGGCGCTTTCTGCTGCTGCGCCTGTATAGGCTGGCTCATGACGACCAGCATCAGCGCCAGCCGGTGATTAAAAACTACTTAAGTCGTTTATCGAGGGAGCTTTCTGTGTCGCGCACGCATCTGCGACGCATGATTACCAGCGCTATTGTCTCCGGTTATTTTGTGGAAGAAACCGCGGGGAATTTGACGCTGACACCGGCTTTTTTCCAGCTGGCTGAGCGCTATGCTGCACTCTATTTTTCGTGGACGCTTTACTTCAGTAATGTACGTCCTCAATAACCGCGCGCCTTCCGACGCGCGGCCCATAACTTAGCGCTCGCGCAGCGCTTCTTTCGCCTTATTAAACGGTTTGAGCAGATAATCAAGAACCGTCTTATCGCCAGTTTTGATATCTACGGTGGCTATCATGCCGGGGAAAATAGGCGATTTATGCCCTTCTTTATTCTCCACGTAGTTATGATCAGTACGGATATAAACCCGGTAGTAGTAAACGTCGCGCTTCACTTCATCCTGAATAGTGTCTGGTGAGATCATGGTGACCTGGCCTTTCAGCCCACCGTAAATGGAGTAATCGTAAGCCGTTATCTTCACCAGCGCGCCCTGGCCGGGATGGATAAAGGCAACGTCGCGCGGTGAAATCCTGGCTTCAACCAGCATCTGATCGTCGATAGGGACCAGGCTCATCAGCTTGCCGTTAGGCGGTATCACCCCGCCAACGGTTGTCACCTCAATATCCTTTACGATACCGGTTACCGGTGCGGTAAATTTCAGCCGGGTGAGGGAGTCTGAACGCCCGCGGATAACCGAGCGCTGTGCCGCAATTTCTTCTTCTGCTTTGGATAACTCTTCGCGCGCCCGCACATAGTACTGGGTGTTCATTTCAGTTATCCGGTTATTGAGATCGTTTTTCTGGCGCAACAGACGCAACACCTCCACGTTACTGGCCGCCCCTTTTTGAATCAAAGGTCGGGTCATAGCCAGCTCTCTGTCCACCAGCACAATGCCGTCTTTCAAGCCTTTTATGCCGTCCACCAGGCTGTCGCGCCGCGATTTATATAGCTGCTGCTCCTGGCTGATGAGTTGCGGATACTCCTTGAGCTCATCCGGAAAGGTGAGTTCCGTGCCATTTACTTCGGCAAACAGACGCGCCGAACGCGCCAGAGCCGCGTTGTAACGGGAAATACTCTCCTGCACGCCGGACTCAGTCTTGGTTCGGTCAAGCTGGGCCAGCACCTGCCCACGCTCAACAATATCGCCCTCTTTCACCTGGAGCTGATACAAAATCCCCCCTTCCAGCGACTGAATAATCTGTTCATGGGAAGATGGCACAATTTTACCGTTACCGGTCGTAACCTCATCCAGCTTGAAAAACCAAGCCCAGGCCAGGAATACCGCCAGCATCAGGCATAGCAACCATGCCACCAGGGTAGAGCGTGGAAGCGCCGGTTCCCGTATCCGGCTATCGAACTGATCGTCACGCTTCATACGGTCTCCTCCTTGTGACTGCCGCCCGGCGCATCACCGCCAGCCTCTGAAGGTGCTCCTTTAGCTTCGGAGGGCTGCTGCGACTTGTCAGCCGCGGGCCGGTTAGCCATTTTTACCGTACCGCTGGCAGAAACTTTAACCGTTGGCGCACTGGCCGTAGCCGCCGCGTCGCCCGGCGTAGTGCGATTAAGCGTTGCGCGCCTGACTGCCTGCACCGGTTTAGCCCCCGCTTTCGCCACTTCGGTAGCTTTCATTCCGTGCTGCTTAAGAATGGCGTCACGCGGGCCATCCATAATAATTTTGCCCTTCTCCAGCACAATGATGCGGTCCACCAGGTGCAGGATGGCAAGGCGGTGGGTAGCCACCACCATGGTGCGCCGCCCCAACCATTGTTCGAACTGCCCAATCAGGCGCTGCTCGCTTATCTCATCGAGCCAGGCGGTCGGCTCATCCAGCAGTACTATGTTGGGCTGAGTTATCAAAGTTCGGGCCAGCAGCAGTGCCTGGCGCTGACCGCCAGATAATCCAAAGCCCCCTTCCATAATCAGATAATTGAGACCGTTTTTCTGCGCCCGGACAAACTCCAGCGCGCCGCTCATCGCCAGCGCCTGATGAATTTCTTCATCCGAGGCCAGAGGTCGTCCCATGGTGATGTTTTCACGCACCGAGCCAAAAAATAGCCGCGAGCTTTGGCTCAAAAACGCCATATCGCGGCGTACATCGGCGGGGTCGAGATGCGGCAGGCTGATATCATCCAGCGAGACGGTGCCGCTTTGCGGTACCTGCATCCCGGCCAGGACCTGAAGTAGCGTACTCTTGCCGGAGCCATTGCGGCCCAGCAGCGCCACCTTCTCTCCGGCTTTAATATCGAGCTTTGACACCGTCAGAACGTTAACTTTCTCTTCTTCGTCGTAATAAAAGCCCACGTCTTCCAGCTGGTAATTCCCGGCCAGATTGTTGCGGTGTACTCGCTCCGCCGGTTCCGGCTGATCGATAGGCCGCTTCATCAGCTCATCGAGGCCTTTACGGGCAACTTTTGCCGACTGCCAGCGCGACAGAACGCCAGAAATTTGCGCCAACGGCGCAATGGTGCGAGAAGAAAGAATTGAGGTACCAACCAGCGCACCGGTGGTCATATCGCCATTCATCACCAGGTAGCAGCCCACCAGCAAAACCACGACGTAGACTATCGACTGCACTTCCTGCGTCCAGGTCATCAATAGCCCGGTCAGCCAGCGCTGTTTCATGCTGATAGTGGCCGATACCTCGTTGCTGTTATTCCACTGGTGCTGGAACCGGCGCTCGGCGCGCAGCAGTTTGATATCTTCAATGCCCTGCACCGACTCTACCAGGGTGGCGTTGCGTATCGCCCCTTCGCGCATCCCTTCATTGGCCAGCTTTGCCAGCGGTTTTTGGATAAGCAGGCCGGGTATCAGCAGCAGCGGAATGGCGAGCAATACCACAAAAACCAGCGGGCCGCCGATCATCCACAGGATGAAGACAAAGAGCAGGAAGAAGGGAATATCACTGACTGTGCTGATGGTGGTTGAGGTTATCAGCTCGCGGATCGACTCCAGCTCGCGGATCTGGGCGATAAAGGTACCGGTGGATTTAGATCGAGCGCTGTTTTTCAAACGCAGGGCGCGGGCGAAAACCCGATCGGAGATCCGCAGGTCGGCGCGTTTACCGATCTTATCTGAGATATGCACCCGCAGCATTCGCATGATGAACTCAAAGATAATGGCCAGCGCCACCCCGCCAAACAGTACCCACAGGGTGGGTTCCGATTGCGATGGCACAACCCGGTCGTAGACCTGCATGGAAAACACCATGCCACTAAGCGCCAGCACATTAGCCACTAGCGCCACAATCATTATGTCGCTGTAGCGCTTCCAGTCCTTGAGGGCCAGCTGCCAGAACCAGTTTTGCTGATAGGGTTTGATGTACTCATCAACCCGGGCATCAGGAATGGTATAGAGCGGGCGGGCCACCGCCAGGCCGGTAATACGTTCGGCCAGTTGTTCGCGGTTAACCACCGTCTCCTGCCCGGCATCGCCGCTGAGCATTAGCGTGTAGTTGCCGTCGTTATCCATGCGGCTTAATACCCCAACCGTGCCGCCCTCAAGCGTGACGATTAGCGGCAGCCGCCAGGGATCGATTAGCGCCAAATCCGGTGGGGTAAAGCTTAAACCAAGCCCCAGCTGGCGGGCGATATCTTCCTGAACATCGCGCGCCGGCCTGCGGCCATCCTGGTTGACCGAGACCCGCACGTTCTCTTCCGAGAAGTCGAGCCGGTAATGGCGGGCGACGCTGAGCAGCGTCAGCAGCCAGGGTTCATGTAGTGTTCGGGTTCGGGTCATGATGATTCACTTCCTGTGAATTTCGGCGTTAATGCGCCGGGTTTCCCTGACGTAGGTAATGCAATTCCGTTAACCATTATCCAGTCCGTGCCGTAAAGATGTGAAAACGCCCGTGGGGATTTCTCCCCATTGGCTAAAGATATGAAAAGGCCCGCCCCGCAATACGGGACGGGCCTTTGGGCGTTAACCCACAACCAGCTGGTGGTTAGCCAGCAGAGTTGCGAGGTCGGTCTGGACGCCGCTCAGAGTGACCAGGGTAGTGAAGTTGCCGGTACCGTTCAGGTCGACCTGAATCTCAGTACCTGCGTCGCTGGAGGTGACATTCAGATACTTGAGCAGGTCAGCGCTTGGGTTATCCAGCGTCGGCACGCCATTAATATAATGCGCCCCTTCGTTTGCCATATAACCCACGCCCTGCAACAGTTCAGAAAGGTCGATGCGGTCGGAGTCCGCCGTCCCTTCCCAGGTACCTACCGAGAAGCCGTTAACCACATCGCTGCCGTTACCGCCGGTAGCATCATTCTGGTCTAGCAACTTATACAGCAGGGTATCCTGGCCGCCGTTGCCGATATTAAAGGTGTCGTTACCGCCGCGGCCTTCGAACTGGTTATTCAGAGCGTTACCTGTGAAGACGTCGTCAAACTCCGAACCAGCAAGGCCTTCGATATTCTTCAAAGTTACCGTATTAAATCCGGTATCTTGAGCCCCATTTTCCGCCAGAGAAACTGTGACACCGGTGTCAGCCAGTTTAAAGTCAACAATGTCTATACCGCCGGTAGAAGACCACGTATTGTGCTCTGACCAGGTTTCAGTACCGCCGCCACCATCGTAGCTATCCCCTCCCCGGGTTGCGAAGAAGGTATCGTTGTAGCCTGTTCCGGTAAATTTACCGCTGTTATCCGCATCACCCTTCTCAGCACTAAGTACGTAATTATCGAATGGATCCGTCGCTTTCAACCCTCCCCAGCTCAGGTTGTTATCCTGATTGATATCAGCTCGCTCGGTTCCAATAGCTCGTACCAGTTCTGCGTGGTAGGTTTCATCGGCATTAAGCCCATAGAAACTAACCAGTGCCGAAGAGTCATTGATGCCAAACCCAGACTGTGCATTGAGGATTTGGCTACCTACCAGGTTATTCTGGGAGTCATACAGGTTAACCGTGTTGCCATAGAACACGTTAATTCCATTTGCATCCAGAATACGTAGATGAATAGTTTCACCGTATTCAACCTTGTTTTGGTTGAGTACCAGCTCAGGCGCACCACTCTGACGAGTAATCAGCAGGTCGGTGGCACCGTCCCAATTATAATCAACCAACGCCGCCCCCGATACGCGGGTCGTGGATGTCGAGCCGATTGCCTGCCCGTCACTAAAGCTGATAGCACCTTTTTCTGACGTATTGGTATAGAGATAAGACTGCCCGGTTTTCGCAAGCTTAATCACATCCATTTTACCGTCATGATCCCAGTCCACGGCAACCGAGGTATTACTCTGATACTTGTCGGTTGTCGAAGTTCCTACCTTTTCAGCGGGCTCCAACAATCCATTACCGTCATTACGCATAACGACGCCCTGGTACTGATTATTGCCAGTGACTCCATTGACCCTTGAGCTACCAAGATAGAGGTCCATATATCCGTCACCATCAAAGTCAGCCCAAGTCATAGAGATAGCATACTGTGCCTGCGCCTCACCAGCATCAGCGAAGAACGTGCCATACATGTTCTGTCCCCACACCATGGTGCCATCACCCTGGTTAAGCATGGTGGACAGAGTAAAGTAGCTGGTGGCGGTATTTATTGAGTTGGTGGTATGGAGCGCAATATCCACCTTCCCATCGTTGTTGATGTCGACGCCTGATGCTTCGTGCAACATCTCGAATTTGCCAACAGTCTTACCGATTTGCTCATCAGCTCTGTTCAGTGGCGTAGTTGAATCACCAGCCGCTACTAGAGTTCCCTGATTGTTATTGATAAAGCCCATAGAGTCTGGAGTTGCGCCCGCATCACTCACTACGAAGTCGAGATATCCATCCCCTTCTTTGTCATAAGCAACTACGGCTGCATACCATATTGGTGTGCCAACTCCCTGAACCTGGCCGGTATAGGTACCATCACCATTATTCACCATCACAGGAATATTATTACCCCCGCCATAGTTGCTACGGGTCACCACAATATCGCTGTCGCCATCACGGTCAAAGTCTACAAAAGTACCGCTAACAAAGTCTCCATTAAGGGTCGATGGGAAAGTGAATGCTTTCGACTCTGCTTCATTAAGTCCATTGAAAGTCGTTACCTGGCGGTTGTTAGCAATCATCCACTGACCGTTATCACCCAGCGTGTACGTCGCGGTGTAGGCATTAGCCATATTTTGCGATGTCCAAACCGGGGTCATATCAGCTTCATTCACAACATTCAGGGCACCTGTAGCGATACCAGTCACGTTTCCGTTGCCTGCACTGCTTTTTACCTGTGCCTTCACATCATAGTTTTGATATCCCATTGCATCACCATCCAGTATCTGCAAATACCAGGTGTTATGCGCCGGGTCGATCACGATGCCACCCCCGGTACGGGAAGTGTAGACCTTTCCATCCACATTGACTTCAAGGTACTCATTGGCCAGCAAAGCATCCGAGATTTCACCAGTAACGATCGGCGTCGTATCGGTAGTTGTTAGCTCATGAACCAGTGCCGTGGTTGTTGGCACCCATGTATCCAGGTTATAGAGAAACTCATCGGAATCAGTATAGTTTCCAGCTTTATCGGTGATCCGCAGTACATACCTGTACTCTCCATCAGCCATGCCGCCCAGGCTATCCGACAACATCCAGCTCAAGTCGGTAGTCATGTTGACTTTACCAACCAGATGCTGACGACCATCGGTGCCGGTGCGATACAGCTCAACAAGGGCCCCATCCTCCAGCGGCACATCGATCACACCATGGAATTCTGGATTCAGCTCATCAGTAGAAACTCCGCTAAGAATATTTCCATGGAGATCACCACTATTATCTACACCATACTGAATAGTGCCGGTGCTATCTGGTTCAACGTTATCAACGGTTACTATCTGACTAGTTGTAGAACCAACGTTGCCAGCATGGTCGATTATCCTGACCTGATAGTTATAGTCGCCATCTGCCAGTTCACGGGTATCTTCATAGCTCCAGGTAGTTCCACTTACTACTGTATCAACCCAGGTGCCATCGATATTTATCTGAACCCTTTCACCGTCGCCCAGCTCCTGACCGATAGCGCCTTCCAGCGTCAGCGTTCTATCCATCGTGATGTAGTCGCTGGATGACTGGCCGGTATCGCTACTGATACCTGTAATGCTCAAACCATAGACTGGAGCCGTTCCATCGATATTAATCGTCTGGCTGCTGGTATCACTGACGTTTCCGGCTAAATCAATAACACGGAAGTCATAGATATAAGCGCCATCGCCCAGTAAATTCGTCTCTGCCCATGACCAGGTAGTTTCCCCGGCGCGCACAGCAATAGTTTCCCAGGTTAATTTGCCATCGCGGCTGATTTGCAGGTATTCGTTTTCTCCCAGAGCCATACCAAGCTCACCATGCAATGTGGGCGAACGGTCGTTAGTGAGGTAATCATGGGTGTCAAAACCACTATCTGTGGTAATGCCAGTAACGGAAATTGTAATACCGCTGTCCGGCTGGGTAACATCCACCACGACGGTTTGCTCTGCGCTGGAGCCCACGTTACCTGCAGTATCAATTACTCGAACATAATACTTATTCTCGCCCTCCAACAGCGTACGGGGATCATCATAGAACCAGGTATTGCCAATCGTTGTTACCATCACCCAGTTTTGACCATCACTACTTATCTGAACAAACTCCCCCGGTTTAAGTGTGCTTGTTAATGCACCATGAACCGTTATGTTTCGGTCATTAGTGACAAAGTCGCTATCACTCAAACCGCTATCGTTAGTGATATGCGTAATGGTGACCACGTTGTCCATATCCGGACGGGTGCCATCTACCGTGACCGTCTTATTAACGGTCTGGCCGATATTGCCAGCATCATCAATAACCTGCAGCTGGTAGACGTAATCGCCATCCGCCAGTTCACGGGTATCCACGTAGCTCCAGTTGGTACCGTTAGTCATCACCTCCGTCCAGGTGACGCCACCGTCCGTACTGATACGCAGATGCTCGCCGGTGCTCAGCGCAGCGCCCAGATGACCTTCCAGAGTCAGCTGCCTATCGCTGGTGATAAAGTCATCGCTGGCAAGGCCGGTATCTTCGGCGATGCGGTCGATAACAATGGTCTTAGCCGCTTCCGGCGCAACCCGGTCAATCACCACATCCTGGCTATCCGTTGCGCCAACGTTACCAGCGGCATCAATAACCCGAACCTGGTAATTGTGGGAGCCATCCAGCAGGGCGCGGTCATCGCTGTAACGCCAGCTAAGTCCGTTAATCACCAGATCTATCCATGTGGCACCGTTATCAAGGCTGATTTGCGCCTTCTCGCCCGCGCCGAGCACAGAGCCAATCTGCCCGTTCAACACCACGTTGCCAACGTTGGTAATGAAGTCAGTGTTACTCAGGCCGCTGTCGCCCACCACGCTGTCGATGGTGATAGTCATCGATGGCGGCGTGGTGTCCACGGTGATGTTGTGGGTTTCAGTAACGCTATTGCCAATCAGGTTGCTGACGCTGGCGCTGATGTCATAAGAGCCGCCATCGGCCAGGGCCTGTACCGCCGTAGCCCCAATAACCACCGACCAGAGACCGCCAGCCTTGACCAGCGCCGTATAGTTCTGCCCGTTAAGGGTCACGGTGACCGTCTGATTAATCGGTGCCGTGGTGGTACCGGTAATCGTGAGCGGCTGTCCGTGTTCGGCGGCGTTAATAACATCATCCTGCGCCACAGTGTTGATGGTAATTGCCGGAGCTTCGCCGTTAAGGGTTATCTCACGGCTGCCAGTACCGGTGTTGCCGGCGGTATCTTTCACCGTGGCGTTGATGGCGTACTTACCATCCACCAGGCCCACGAAATCTACCGGCTGAACTTTCACTTCCCAGTTGCCGCCCGCGGTAACCAGCGCGCTGTAGGTGCGTCCGGCCAGGGTGATGGTAATAGTCTGTCCAACCTCTGCCGTCGTGGTACCGCTGATGGTCTGAGCGGTGAGCTGCTCCAGGGCATTGATCAGATCATCGTTACTCACCGCATTGATGGTGATAGTTGGCGGTGTAATGTCGACCCGTATTGTTTCACTGCCGCTGCCAATGTTACCGGAGGTATCGCTGACCATCGCATCGACAGACAGGTTACCTTCCGGCAGCAGCGCTACGTCCGCCTGCGGTAGCGTTACTTTCCAGGTGCCATCGGCCGCTACCTGCGAGGTGTAGCTCTTACCGTTAACGGTAACGGTTAGCGTACGACCCACTTCCGCCGTCGTGCTGCCGTTAATCACCAGTGCCTTGCCATGTTCGGCGGCATTGATAACGTTATCGACAGCCACTGGGGAGATAATGATCTCCGGTGCAGTGGTATCAATCCGTAGCGACTGGCTGGCCGTTGCCGTATTACCCGCGCTGTCTGTAGCGTTGACGGTCACCACGTAGGAACTACCGTCAGTAAGCGTTGCCAGATCCGCTTTGTCTACTGTGATAGACCAGCGGCCGTCGATAATATCGGCGTCGTAGCTCTTACCGTTGAAGGTAACTGTGACGGCGCTGCCGTCCGGAAGCGAGCTGCTGGTGCCGGTAATCGTCAGGTCTTTCTTCTGTTCGTTAATGTTCAGAACACCATCCTGAGCCGGAATATCGACCGTCAGAAGAATGTTCGAGGTGTTAACCGTAATAGTCTTAGTAGCATCACCGGTGTTCCCGGCGCTATCAGTAACGGTTGCTTCCAGGGTCACGCTGCCATTTTGCAGGGCTTCTACCTCGCTGGCAGGCAAACCGATGCTCCAGTTGCCATTGCTGTCCACCGCCGTCGTCGCCGTAAAGCCGCCTACTTTAACCTCGACAATGTTCCCGGCTACCGTGCCAGTAGTCGTTCCGCTGACCACCTGTGCCTGGCCGTGTTCCGCCAGGTTGATGATGTCGTCACCCGCTACGGTATTAAAGCTGACGGTCGGCGCACTCACATCAACCACAAAGGAGGCATTGGTGGTGGCAACGTTGCCAGCCGCATCGCTGATACTCACCTGATAGGCTTGATTACCGGTGATGAGGCCTGCCAGCGCGCTGGCGTCAAGCACCACGCTCCAGGTGCCGTCAGCGCCCACAACCCCCGCATAGGACTGGCCATTAAGGGTAAGCTGTACCGCCGTGCCGGCCGGTGCATCTGTGGTGCCGCTGACCGTAACTCCGGCGGCGGCTTCGGCAATGTTCAGCACGTTGTCTGCGGTGACCAGGTCAACCGTAACGTGCGGTGGCACGGTATCTACGGTGAACTGGTGGCTGCTGCTGGCCGGATTACCAATCTTGTTAATGACCGATACCGATATCTGCGCGCTGCCTTCTGCCAGCGAGCTAAGGTCGGTGGATGGGATAGCGACACCCCATGTTCCATCCTCACCGACGGTAGCGCTGTAGGTGCGTCCGCCGAAGGAGATATTAACCATCTGCCCTTTTTCAACACCGGTCGTGGAACCGGTCAGGGTGATGCCTTCTCCCATCTCGATAGCATTCAGCACATTGTCGCTGGTGACATCGTCTACGGAGATCGATACCGGTGACAGATCGACGGTGACCGTATGGCTAATGGTAGCTGAATTACCTGAAGCCCCGCCTGCCGCCGTCGCAGTCATCACCAGCGGCCCGGCTGGCCACTGGCGCACGTCGGCGGCGTCTACCGGAACCGACCAGCTGCCATCGCTCTGGACTACGCCCTGATGATTTTGGCCGCTAACCGATACCGTGACGATAGTGCCCGCAGCCAGATCGGTACTGGTACCGCGAATAACTACCGGCTGATCGTGCTCGCTTAAGTTAATAACGTTATCGCCCGCCACGTCGGAGAAGCGCAGGCCTGGCTCTTTATAGTCGACCTGGAATTCATGAGAACCCTGGCCTGTGTTGCCGCGATCGTTGGTTACGCTGGCGGTTAGGGTCAGCGCCCCGTCGCCTAACGTCGCCAGGTCGGCACTCGGGATATCCAGGCTCCAGTTCAGGCTGGAGTCCACAGTAGCGGTGTAGGTTTTACCCGCCAGGGTGACATAAACCGTATTGTTTTCGGCCGCGCCAGTGACTTTACCGCTAATGGTCAGATCGCTATCTCTCTCCTCTATATTGAGAACGTTGTCGGCGGTGATATCGTCGATGGTCACCACCGGCGCACGGGTATCGACGGTTAACGACGCACTGCCGCTGGCCGGGTTGCCGGACTTACTGCTGGCGCTGGCGCTTACCGTATGCAGGCTGTCACCCAGCTGAGCCAGATCGGTCGGCTGAATATCCAGCGTCCATTTACCATCGGCATCGGTCTGGGCGGTGTACTCTTTGCCGCCCAGGGTAACAGTTATCGTGGTATTCGCTTCGAGTCCGGTACTGGTACCGCTGACTTTCAGGGTCTGGCCCTGCTCGGTAGCGTTCAACACGTTATCATCAGCGATATCGGCAAAACTGATGGAAGGCTGGCCGTTATCCACGGTGTACGAACGGGTTGCCTCACCCACGTTACCGGCGCTATCGGTAATCGTGACTCTTACGGCGTCTGAACCGGCTGCCAGCAGTTGCATGGCCTCAGCCGGAATGCCGACGCTCCAGTTACCCGCAGCGTCGAGCTGGGTGACATAGTCTTTACCGTTGAGAATAACGGTGACCGTATTCCCGGCACGCCCGCCGCTGCTGCTACCGGTAATGACCAGCGCCTGTTTTTGCTCGCTGGAGTTAATGACGTTATCACCGGCAATAGCATCGATAGTCACAGTCGGTGCCACCGTGTCTACCAGCACCTGGTGAGTGGTCGTAGTGCTATTGCCCGCCTGGTCGGTTACGGTCGCTGTCAGAGTATTTTCGTTCTGATTCAGCAAATTAAGCTTATCGCTACCGACATTGACGCTCCAGGTACCGTTGGCCTGAACAATCGCCGAAAGCGACTGACCATTCAGGTCAATAGCGATGCTCTGCCCGGCTTCTGCCGTTGAAGTACCGGTCAACGTGATGCCTGCCGCTACTTCGCTGGCGTTCAGAATGTTATCGCTGGTGACCGGGTCAATGGTCAGCATCGGCGCACTGGTATCCACCATAAATTCACGCGCGGCGCTGGCCGGGTTACCGTTAATATTGCTGACGCTCACCTGAGCGCTGGCCATGCCGTCGCGCAATGCGCTGAGCGCACTGGCCGGTACGTCATAGTGCCAGCTGCCGTCCGCTTCCACAGTAGTGGTCCAGGTTTTACCAGCCACAACCAGCGTCACGGTCTGCCCGGCTTCCGCATTGGTGGTACCGCTGATAGTCAGCGGTTCGCCGCGCTCCTGGGCGTTGATCACATCATCAGTAGCGATGGTATCGATAACAATCGCCACCGGCGCATTATCCACAGTGACCTGGTGGCCGATATTAACCGGCGTTCCGGCATCGTTTTGAGCGCTGGCGGTGAGCATGACCTCGCCCGGCGTCCAGCCAGAGACATCGGTAATGGTGACCGTCCAGCTACCGTCCGCAGTGGTGATACCGTGGTATTTCACGTCGTTGGCGTCCGTTACGGTAACCTCAGTGCCAGCCTCCAGGCCGGTGCTGCTGCCGGTTATAACCAGCGGCTGACCCAGCTCAATACTGTTAATCACATCGTCACCGGCAACGGTATCAAAACGCAGCCCCGGCTGGTCGAGATTGATGACAAACTCGCGGCTATCGCTGCCGGTATTGCCATGGGCGTTAGTAACGCTAACGCTGGCATCCAGCGGGCCATCACCCAGGCTTTGTACCTCATCTGCCGTCAGCGTTGCCTGCCAAGTCCCCCCATCCTGCACTTTAACTTCTTTAACGATGCCACCCACCACTACGGTAACGTCGTCACCGACCGCCGCGCCGCTAACGGTGCCTTTAATAACAATATCGTTATCCCGCTCTTCGATATTAATGACATCGTCTGTGGAGATAGTGTCGATATTCACCGTCGGCAGGCGGGTGTCCACCAGCAGCTGAGTGCTGCCGGTAACAGGGTTACCAGTTGTGCTGCTGGCGCTGGCGCTAAGGGTATAGTTGGTATCACCCAGCGTCATCAAATCAGCCGGTGGAATGTTCAAAGACCAGCTGCCATCGCCCTGAACCGTCGCCGTATACTGACGACCGGCCAGAGTAACGGTAACAACCGCGTTTTCAGCCAGCATGTTGCTGTTGCCATTTACCACCAGATCCTGGCCCTGCTCGATGGCGTTAAGCACATCGTCGGCCGCCAGTTTGCCAAAGGTGATGGTCGGGATATCCAGATCGACCACGATCGGTTTGACTGCTGGAGTCACGGTGGTATTGCCCGCGCTATCGGTCAGCGTGACGGCAATGTCATGTTTGCCTGCCGCCAGGTTGGCCACGTCAGCTGCCGGAACCCCTACGATCCAGTTGCCGCTGGCATCTGTCTGAGTGGTATAAGATGTACCGTTCAGGCTAACGGTAACTTTATCTCCTGGATTTGCGTCGTCGGAGTGGCCGCTGATCACCAGCGCCTGGCCGCGTTCGCTAATGTTGATAACGTCATCGCCCGCCACGGTATTGATGCTAGTGGTTGGCGCAACTGTATCGACCAGGAAGCCGTGGCTGGCGGTCGTTGAGTTTCCGGCTTTATCGGCAACGGTTACGGTGACGTTTTGCATCCCCTGGTTCGCATCCAGGCCCAGCCCACTCAACTCACCTGCGGGAATAGTGATGCTCCACAGGCCGTTAGCATCGACGGTTACTTCCTCGGTCACAGAGCCAATAGTGACCGACACGTTCTGGCCCGGTTCAGCGGTCGTGGAGCCGGTCAGAGTCAGCGCTTCGCCCAGCTCTTTAGCATTCAGTACATTGTCAGCGGTGACCGAATCGAACACCACTACCGGAGCCACGGTATCGATTTCAAAATCTCTGCCGTTGCTGGCGCTGTTGCCGCTGTCATTAGAGACGCTGACCTGAACGCTGGCGCTGCCGTCGCGCAGGCTATTGAGCGCTCCGGCATCCAGCTGTGCACTCCAGCTATTGCCAGAGACCAGGCCGGTGTACTGCTTGCCGCCAATGGTAACGGTAACGGTCTGGCCATCATCCACATTGGTGGTTTTACCGGTCAGGGTGATAATCCCGCCTTTCTCCGCCAGGTTGACCACATTATCGGTAGTGACCGGATCGATGGAGATAGAGACCTCGCGGGTATCGAGACCAACGATTTCGGTGAACGAAGCATTATTGCCGCTAACATTGACCACGCTGGCAGTTACGTTGATGCTATCGCCGCTCCAGTCCACCATCTCGCTAGCTTTGACTATCAACGTCCAGGTTCCGTCGGCGTTAGTCGCAACTGGCTCAAAGGTCTCGCCACCTATCACTACGGTGACCAGGCTGCCGGTTCCAACATCAGTGGTGGTACCGCTAATAATCAGGTCAGCAGCCCGTTCTGCATTGTTGATAACGTTATCAGCAGTCACCGAATCGATACGAATACCAGGCTGGGTGCTATCGATATCGATAGCACGCTGGCCGTTGCCGGTGTTGCCGTTATTGTTGGTGACGCTGGCGCTGATATTCAGTGGCCCGCTGCCAAGCAGCTCCAGCTCACCGGTATCCAAATCCAACGTCCAGCTACCGTCGGCCTCAACTTGAGTCGTGTGAGGTTTACCGGCAATTAGTACAGTTACCGTATTCCCGGCCTGGGCCCCCTGAGTGCTGCCGCTGATAGTGACAGCCCCTGCCGCCTCTTCGATGCTGATAATGTCATCGCCGGTTACCGAATCAATAGTGACCTGAGGCGCGCGGGTATCGACCAGCATGTTGGTGCTGCCAGAGGCGCTGTTGCCGTTATCGTTAGTACCACTGGCGCTCAGAACATAGTTAGCCTCACCCAGATTGGCCAGATCGGAAGCTGGGATAGTCAGTGACCAATCGCCATCTACGTTAGTGGTGGCGGTGTAGTTTACGCCGTTCAGGGTGACCGTTATTTCTACGTCTGCGCCCAGCGAACTTTCACCGGAAACGGTCAACGCCTGTTGCTGCTCTATGGCGTTCAATACGTTATCGTCATTGGCCGACAGCGCATTAAAGGTAATGGTCGGAGTTTGGGTATCGACGATAAAGCTGTGGCTTGCGTCACCCACGTTACCTGCTTTATCGGTAATGGAGACTTCCACCTCATAACCTTTATCGGTCATATTGGCCATATCGGCCGCCGGGATTCCGACGCTCCATTTGCCATTAGCATCCAGCTGGGTGTAATAAGGATTGCCGTTAAACATCACCTCGACGCTATCGCCGGCGCTGCCGCGGTTGCTGCCGCCACTGATAACCAGCGCCTGACCCTTCTCGGTGCTATTAATCTTGTCATCACCCGCAATCGTATTGATGATAACTTCTGGTGCTTCGGTATCCACCTGCAAGGTATGGCTGGCGGTACGCTCGTTACCAGCCTCGTCGGCAACTTTTACCGTGAGGGAATTCGCGCCCTGTGCCAGACCGGCGAGGTCGTCAGTTTCCACCAGCAGCGTCCAACTGCCGTCAGCCCCTACCGTTGTGGTATGCGGTTTACCGTTAAATTCTACGGTCAGCTCCTGACCAATAGCGTCACTGGTACCGCTAATCGTTACTCCGGCAGCAAATTCAGTAGCGTTGATAATGTTATCTTCGGTAACTGAATTGATGGTGATGACCGGAGCCACGGTGTCTACCTCAAACACGTGGCTGTTAGTGGCTTTATTACCCGCCTGGTTCTCTACGCTCAGCTGAATAGTGACTTCGCCATCGCGCAATGCATTGAAGCTACCGGCCTCCAGCGGAATGCTCCAGCTACCGTCAGATTCAACCTTCGCAGTGTATTGCTTACCACCCAGTGTGATGGTAACCGTTTGATTTTCTTCTACGCCGGTAGTGGTACCGGTAAGCGTAAGTGCATTTGGTTTTTCGCCGCTGCTGATAACGTTGTCATCGGTGATGTAGTCAATGGCTACTGACACCTCTGCGTTATCTACCCGCACATCCTGAGAGATACTGGCCTGGTTTCCTGCATCGTCTTCCACTTTGGCGGTTACCGTAAGGTTGCTGTCCCAGTCGACCATATCGCCAGGGGCAACTTTCACCACCCAGCTTCCGTCCGGGTTGGTGGTAACCTCGTAGTTTTCCCCATCCACCGTGACCGTCACCGCAGCGCCTGCTTTGACGCCATAAGTGGTACCGGTTATCCACAGCTCCAGATCCCGCTCCGCCATATTCAGGACGTTATCACCGGTAACAGGATCGATACGGATCCCCGGAATACCGGTATCAATCGTAAAATCGCGGCTGCCGGTGCCTACGTTACCGTGATCATCGGTTATCGCCACCTCAACCGTCAGCAGGCCGTCGCCAAGCTGGGCCATTTGCTCTGGCGTCAGGGCGATATTCCAGCTAGTACCATCTGGGTTAACGCTAACGGTACCAAGGTCGATCCCCCCCACAACCACGTTGACGCTATCACCCGCCGCCGCGCCGGTTACGGTACCCATAATGGTGACATTACCCTGTGCTTCTTCGGCGCTAATGATGTCGTTACTGGTAATAGATGCCACGGTAATAACCGGAGCGATGGTATCCACCAGCATTGGTTCGCTGCCGGTCACCAGGTTGCCGCTGGCATCATGACCGCTGGCGGTAATGCTGTAATTTGCCTCGCCCAGTAAAGCCAGATCGCTTTCCGGGATCTCGCATGTCCATGCTCCGCCCACTCCGGCAACGATATCGTAGGTTTTACCCGCCAGCGTCAGAGTGATAGCAGTGCCTTCCGCCAGAGAGCTTTCGCCAGTCAGCACCAGCGGTTCGCCCTTCTCGGTGGCATTGAGAACGCCGTCTTCAGCTGGCTTATCAAAAGTTATCCAGCCTTTACCGGTATCAACGCTAAAGTTATGGGTGATTGTCTCTGAGTTGCCCGCCCGATCGCTGATGGTGACGGTAAAGCTGTTATTACCATCAGACAGATTGCCCATTTCAGCCGCCGGGATACCGATGCTCCAATTGCCGCTGCTATCCACCGCGGTCTGCCAGGTCGTGCCGCCAAAATTGACGGCGACGGTATCGCCCGGCTCGCTGTTGGTGCTGGTACCGCTGATTACCTGTGCCTGACCTTTTTCTGCCGCGTTAATCACGTTATCAGCAGTCAAATTATTGACGCTAACCTGCGGAGCCAGGGTATCAACCCCTACGGTGTGGGTGGTTGTAGATGGGTTACCCGCCAGGTCGCTAACGCTCGCGGTGAACTCTACGTTTCCGGTGTAATTATCTGGGAACAGATCTGCAGGAACGCTGGCCGACCAGCTACCGTCCGCCTGGACGACTGCCGTCAAAGATGGAGCCAGACCATCGGCAGTGATGGTGACCGTTTGGCCCGGCTCGGCGTTGCTGTAGCCGCTAATTACAACCGCCGCAGCTTCACTGGCGTTAATAACGTTGTCGGAGGTCAACGGATTAACCACGATAACTGGCGGCGTGGTGTCCAGCGTAAAGGTATGCCCGGCGCTGGCGCTGTTGCCGTCGCCATTGGTGATGGTGACGCTGACCTGGGTGCTACCGTCTTTGACACCGTCCAGCATGCTGGCCGGGAGATTGATGCTCCAGCTACCGCCCGCCTCAGTGGTGGTCTGGATGGAATTACCACCAATAACAATATCTACCCGATCTCCAACCTCGGTACCGGTAGAAGTTCCGCTAAGAATAAACTCATCTTTAGCGATCTCACCGGCGCTCAGGATGTTATCCGTGGTCACGTTATTAATCGCTACGACCACATCACCGCCGAGAGCGACGGTGATGTCATGACCAACCGAGTAATTGTTACCGATAGCGTTATCACCGCTAGCGGTGATAGTAACAGGGCCATCGTTCAGTTCAGCGACTTCACTCTGAGGAATGGTGGCCGACCAGCGTCCATCAAGACCAATCAGTGCATCGGTGGTGTAATCCCCGACCGTAATAAATACCGTGGTACCGCTGGCGATATTTTCGCTGGTACCGGTAACCACCAGCTCCTGGCCGTGCTCAATGGCGTTAATAACGTCATCACCGGCCACGGTATTGATACGAATCCCTGGCAGGCTGGCATCGATAGTGAAGTCGCGGGTGTTGCTGCTGCTATTACCCAGATCATCAGTCGCTACTACGTTGACGGTCAGCAGACCATCGCCCAATTCGGCAATGGTGTCAGCATCTAGGTTCAGAGACCATTTTGGCTTCTCGCCACTGTTATCAATTGTGATTTCGCTGCCGCTAAATACCTTGCCGCCAATCCGCACTTCGATGGTGTTTACCGGAACATCGATCTCACCCGAGATGGTAACCCCGCTGCCAGCTTCCGTGGTGTTAATGACGTCATCGGCAGTAATGGAGTCAATGGTAATGCGCGGCAGATGTACAGAGACATCAAGCTGGCTCACCACACTGCCGGTATTCCCCGCGCTGTCGGTCGCACTGGCCGTAACCAAATATTGCTGGTTGTCGTTCAGAGCTTTAAGGTCGGCAGGCTCCACCAATACTGACCAATTACCGTCGGCGTCAGTGGTACCGTAATAGGATTTTCCGTTGAGCTGTACCGTAACCTGGACACCGGCCTGTTTAATGTCACAGGTACCGGTAATTTCCAGGTCTTTAGTCTGCTCGTCGCTGGTGAGAATACCGTCGTCAGACAACGTATTAATCGTTAAGGCCGGTTCAATGGTATCCACAGACACCGGCAGCGTTTCACTATGGCTATTGCCCGCCGCATCGGTGATGGTGACGACGATATCGTGGCTCCCTTCATCCAGCTGTTGCAGATCGCTGGCTTTAACCCCAACGCTCCACTTGCCGTTGGTATCGACAATGGTCGAGTAAGTGTTGCCGCCGAAAACGACGCTGATTTTATCACCTGCGGCAGCTCCGGTGCTGCTACCGCTGATAACCTGCGCTTCGCTCACTTCGCGGGCGTTAAGCACATTGTCGACGGCAAAGTTATCAATAGTGAGCGTTGGCGCCGCGGTATCCAGCAGGATGCCCTGAGTCGCCTCTCCTGGGTTACCCGCCTTATCGCTAACCTTCGCGACCAGGTCGATATTGCCATCGGTCAGGCTGGCAAATTCAGTCACATCCATAGTCCAGCGACCACCTGCTGTCACCGTCGCGGAACCAAGGTGCACTGCGCCTGCCCATACATCCACAGTCTGGCCTGCTTCCGCAGTTGTGGAGCCGCTGATGGTCACCACGCCAGCCGCTTCGGCGGCATTGACGATGTTGTTGGCGGCAACGGTATCAATCGTTACGACCGGCGCTTCACTATCCACCGTGAACAGGCGATCGGCGCTGGCGACGTTGCCATTTTTATTCGCCACCGACACACTGACGCTATTTCGACCATCCAGCAGCCCGGCCAGGTCGTCTTGAGTGACGTTTACACTCCACTTCCCGTTAGCCACATCCGCAGTGTAGGTATTACCGCCCAGAATCAGGGTTACTTTGCTACCATCTTCGACATTGCTGGTCTGGCCCGTTATCTCAAAGGCACCCTGCATCTCAACGGCATTGAGGCGGTCGTCACCAAACAGGGTATCAATGGTGATAGCCGTCTGCTCGGTATCAACGGTGAAGTTATGCTTAATACTCTGGGTGTTACCGGACGCATTGGTACCGGAGACTTCGACAGTTAGCGGCCCATCTGCCCAGTTAGCCATCTCTTCTGGTTTAAAGCTGACCTGCCAGGTTGTTCCATCCTTCGAAATTTCAGCACTGGTGCTAATTCCATTGACCGTAACGGTAAGCCCCTTAGCAGTATCGATACCGGTAAAGCTACCGGTAATAACCAGGTTCTGGCTCAGTTCGATGGCGTTAACCACATCATCACCGGCTACCGTATCCACGCGCAGTGATGGATAGTCCACATCCAGCGTAATATCGCGGCTGGCGTCTCCACGGTTGCCGTTCTGGTTTTCCACCCAGGCTTTCACGGTCAGGTCGCCCTGGCCGATTGCCTGCCAGTCCTCAGCCGGTATTCCTACCTGCCAAAGGCCGTTGCTACCCACCTGGGCGTTATAAATGGTACCGCCAACATCAACATAAACCGTCTTACCTACTTCGACATTGTCCACCCGGCCGCTAATGAGCTGCTCAGATTTGATCTCAACGTCATTAATGATGTCATCCACCGCTATCGGGTCGATGGTAATCTGCGGCAGGCTGGTATCTACCAGTACCTGATGGCTGGCGGTATTGTGGTTACCAACTGAGTCGGTGGCCGCAACGGTAATCGTATAAACGGCCTCGCCCATAGCGGCAAGTTCCGCAGGCGGCACGGTAGCCGTCCAGTTTCCGTCAGCGTCAACCTGAGCGAGATAATTATTGCCATTCAGGGTAACCGTAACTTCGCTATCAGCCGGATTGCAGGTACCGGTGATAACCAGATCGGCGCTCTTTTCAGCCCGATTAATCACGTTATCCCCAGCAACCGTGTCAATGACGATAGACGGCGGCGTCAGGTTAACGTCGAAGCTTACCTCTTTTTCGCCTGTGTTCTTCGCGGCATCGGTCACCGAGACATGGACCGTATTTTCGCCGGCAGAAAGCGCCGCGACCGCCGAGGCCGGCAGGCCAACGCTCCATGTACCATCAGCACCCAGAGCCGTGGTGTATTTCTCACTACCGACGGTAACGGTAACAATTGCCCCCGGCTCAGCATTAATACAGCTACCGCTGATAACTTGCGCCTGGCCATGCTCGGTGGCATTGATCGTGTTATCACCGGCGATGGTGTTAATAGTAATCACCGGCACCAGTGTATCTATCTCCAGCACCTGGGTAACTTCGGTGGTATTCCCGGCTTTGTCAGCGACTGAGACCTGGAGGTCATAAGGCACCTGAGGCATAGAAGGATCGGCAGGAGGCAGAGTGCACGACCAGCTACCATTTGCCTCAACCGTGGTTAAGTGCTCAGTCCCGTTCCAGATAACAACTACCTGCTGGCCCGGTTCTGCGTTGGTATAACCACTAACGATAATTTCATCTGCGGCTTCCGCAGCATTGAGAATGTTATCGCCGGTAACGCTGTCGATGGTGAGAACCGGCGCGGTGAGGTCAACGATATAATTCTGTTCAGCCTGGGCACCATTACCGTTAACGTTGCAGACGCTGGCCTGGACGCTGGCACTACCGTCGCGCAGTGAAGCCAGGTCGGCAAATGGCACGGTATAGCTAAAGCTGCCATCAGTTTCCACAACGGCCTGATACTGGTGCCCGGCAATGATAATGGTGACTATCTGCCCCGCTTCTACGCCTGCGGTAGTACCGGTTAACAGCAAGTCTGTTTTCTGCTCGGCGGCGTTGAGAACGTTATTATCGGCCACCGGGTCAATAGAGATAGCTACACCGCTAAGGTCAACCTGCACCTGATGACCAAAGCTGGCGGTATTGCCGGATCCATTATCAACGCTGGCGCTAATATTCAGGGTACCGTTCTGCCAGGCCGCCGCATCGGCAGCTGGCATGGTGGCGGTCCAGCTACCATCGACATTAACCTGCGCCGAATACTCCCGGCTGAGGCCGGTATCCTTTTCAATAACGGTAATTGTCACCAGATTGCCGCTCGGCACTTCGCTGGTGGTACCGCTGATAACAATCGCCCCCTGAGCTTCCAGGATATTAATTACATCGTCACCGGCAACGGTATCGAAGCGCAGACCCGGCAGCCCGGCATCCACCATTAGTTCATGCTGCGCCGAGCCAACGTTACCGCGACCATTCTCGACCGAGACTTCAACCTCAACCTTGCCATCACCAAACTGGTTAAAAGTATTCGCCGGAATATCAACCGACCAGACCCCACCAGCCTTCACGTCGGCCGTATAGGTCACTCCGCCCAGAACCAGCGTTACCACGCTGCCCACTTCAGCATTTTGCGTGGTTCCGCGTATGGTCTGAACAGACGCGCTCTCTGTAATATTAATAACGTCGTCGCCCAGCGGCTCAATGGTTACACGCGGAGCCGAAGTGTCGACAGTAACCCCGTGGCTGGTGCTGGCATGGTTACCTACGCTATCGGTGACCGTCGCGGTAATGGTATAGCCTGCCTCGCCAAGCCAGGCCAGATCGGCCGGCGGGACATCCAGCTGCCAGTTGCCGTCGCTATCAGCGGTAGTGCTGTAAGTAAGACCATTCAGAGTGACGGTAATCTCACCGCCGTTTTGGTTGCTGGTACCGCTAATTGAGACGCCTTCAGCCTTCTCAAAGGCGTTGATAATGTCATCGCCAGCAATCTGATTGATGGCAATAAGCGGCTCCGTCAGCACTACCTGGAGGTTTTCAGTCACCTTACTGGTATTGCCCGCGCTATCGGTTACGGTAACGGTCAGCTCATTATCACCTTTGCTCAGCGCAGCAATATCTGCGGCCGGGATACCCAGCTGCCAGCTGCCGTCATTACCCAGCACCGTGGTGTAAGATTTTCCGTTAATGCTGACCACCACCGCCGCGCCAGGCTGCGCATTGAGACAGCTCCCGGAGATAATCTGGGCCTGGGTATATTCCGTGGCGTTGAGGATATTGTCGCCAGTAATCGGCGTCAGAGTGATTTCCGGCACCAGGGTATCGACATTAATCGCCTTGGTAACGGTAGTGCTATTGCCTGCCCGATCGGTGGTGGTGATGGTTATTTCCTGAATTCCCTGCACCATGGCACCGGTATCAGTTACCTTATCAACCGTAATGGTCCACAGCCCGTCCTCACCGACATTAACTGGGTACGGCTTACCTAACCAGTTAATAACGATTTCCTGGCCCGGCTCGGCATCGCTGGAACCGCTGATAACAAAGCCGTTTGCCGCTTCGGTGGCATTAATCTGGTTATCTTCACCGGTCACATCGATGCTGATGTTTGGTGCAGTCATATCAACGTGATATTGCAGTTCAGCGCTGGCGGTGTTGCCGTTTACGTTGGTAGCGCTCACGGTAATGCTGGCCTCTCCATCACGCAGAGCGTTCAGCTTGTTCTCCGGAACCTCGAGGCTCCAGCGGCCATTTTCGATAGTGACCAGGTAATGATTACCGGCAAATGTTACCGATACCTGCTGACCATCTTCAATGCCATTTACCGCACCGCTTAAAGTAATCCCCTCATTGCGCTCGGCGTGGTTCACTACGTTATCGCTGGTGATTGGATCAATGGTGATCGCTACCGGATTAAGGTCGAGAACCACATCGTGACCAATGACCGCGCTCTGATTGCCGTTAGCATTCGGTACGCTGGCGGAAATCGTCACCTTGCTGCCATTCCATGCGGATACTTCGCTGGCATCAACCTTCACTGACCAGGTACCGTCGCCGTGCAGCGTAGTCACGTGCAGCTGGCCATTAATCGTTACGCTTACCTCGGCACCGGCTTTAGCCCCGCTGCTGCTACCGCTGATGATCAGGTCCTGCTGATGTTCAATAAAGTTAATCACATCGTCACCGGCTACGGTGTCGATACGAATCCCCGGGATATCGGCGTCAATTTCAAAGTCGTACTGAGAGCTACCGCTATTACCGTGCTGATTAGTCACGGTTGCGTACGCGGTCAGGCGGCCATCGCCCAGCGCCTGTAATGTGGCGGTATCAAGCGCTATTGACCAGTCGCCATTAACATCTACCGTCGCCCGATGTTCCTGCCCGCCAATGGTGATAATGACTATCTGATTTGGTTCAACATTGTGAGTCGTACCGCTTAGCGTCTGGCCATTAGTAACGTCATCAATATTGATAACATTATCGTTATTCTCCAGGCCGTTAATGGTGACAACAGGCGAGGCGGTATCTACCAATACCGGTAACGTCGCGCTGGCGCTGTTGCCCGCGGTATCGGTAACCGAGGCTGTCAGGGTGTAACCGGCCTCACCCAGCGCGGCGAGATCCGCCGGGCTCAGGTCGATAGACCAGTTTCCACCTGGTTCTGCTTTAGTCGTATATTCACAACCATTGAGCATCAGGGTTATCTGCTGGCCGCCCTGATCGCTGGTACCAGTAACAGTGATGCCCTCACCGCTCATTTGGGCGTTGATGACGCCATCATTGCTAATCGCGTCAATCGCAATGAATGGCTCACTGGTTGTCACATTAAATGGATGAGTGGCTGTCGTGCTATTATCCGCCGAGTCCGTCACTTCTACGCTGATTGTATGGCTGCCTTCGGTCAAATCCTTCACCTGGGCCGCAGGCATGCCGACGCTCCAGTTGCCGCTGGCATCCAAAATCGTGGTGATGCTCCAGTCGCCGATGGTAACGGTTACTTTGTTGCCCGGCTCTGCTCCCTGCACGTTGCCGCTGATAATCTGCGACTGCTGGTGCTCACTGGAGTTAAGGATATTGTCGGCACCGCCAAAGTCGTTAATGGTGATGGACGGTACGATGGTGTCTACCAGCACCGTCTGAGTCGTGGTTGAAGAGTTACCGGCTTTATCTTCAACGGTAACAGTAACTTTCTGTGGGCCTTGCGACTGGGTTGAGATATCAACGCCATCCATATGTACCGACCAGGTACCATCGGCATTAACAGTTGCCGTTTTACTCTGGTCGCCCCAAACCACGGTGACTACCTGATTCGGTTCGGCGGTAGTTTGGCCCTTAATATCGAATCCGCCGCTGGCTTCTGCGGCATTGACCTGATTATCGCCGTTAATAGCCTCAATGACGGTTACTGGCGGCGTCAAATCAACGCGATAATCCTGACCAGAGGAGGCCTGATTACCGTTAACATTGCTCACGCTAACCTGAACGCTGGCATCACCTTCACGCAGGGTCTGGAGGTCAGCCGCCGGTACCTCGTAACTCCAGCTGCCGTCACTTTGCACTTCAGTGCTGTACTGGCGACCGCCAAACACAATGGTGACAGTCTGCCCGGCTTCCACCTCTGTTGTTGTACCGCTCAAAGTCAGAGGAAGATCGCGCTCGGCCAGGTTAATCACATTATCGGTAGAGAGCGGATTAATGGTAATTGCCGTTGGCGTCAGATCGATGTTGATGTCATGAGCCCAGCTACTATTGTTACCTGCGCTATCGCTGACGCTGGCATTGATTTCCAGCTCCCCCTGAGGCCAGGTGCGCACATCTTGCGGCGGTACCTCGACCGACCAGGTACCATCGCGAAGCAGCGTGGTGGTGTAAGTTTGATTGTTAACATTCACCACTACATCGGCCCCGATTTCAGCCCCAATAACGGTACCGCTGATAATTACCGTGCCTTTCTGCTCAACGATGTTGACTACATCATCGCCAGATACGGTATCAATGCGGATCCCCGGGAACCCAGCGTCAATTTCCGCCTGGAAGTGGCTTTCACCGTGGTTGCCGCGACCGTTAATCACCTCCGCTTTAAAATCAAGCGCACCGTCGCCCAAAGCTTTGAGATCGTCTGCACTAAGGCTTACGCGCCAGCTGCCGTCCGGCTGTACATTCACCGTATCGCTAAAGCCGCCGACGGTGACGGTCACCTCGCAGCCAGGCTCGGCATTTTCCACCCGCCCGATTAGGGTCTGGCCATCATTAAGCTCAGTGTCATTAATAACAGCGTCATTATCTTCCAGCCCCACAATAATCACGCGTGGAGAAGATGTATCGACAATTACGGTATGGCTATCGCTGGCGCTGTTGCCGGCTTTATCGGTAACGCTGGCGGTAACCACATAACTGGCTTCGCCAAGCTTAGCCAGATCGGCAGGAGGAACGGTAACCGACCAGGCTCCCTGTGCATCGGCCGTGGTCGTGTAATCCAGGCCGTTAATGGTAACCGTAATCTGCTGACCAGCCTGGTTGCTGGTACCTGTCACTTTCAGGTCAACGCCTTTCTCCTGGGCGTTAATGACATCATCGGAAGCAATATTGCTCTGGATAGCTATCTGCGGCGGATCGAGCTGGATATCAAATGGCTTCTCTGCGCTACCGGTGTTACCGGCTTTATCCGTGATAGAGACCGAGATTTTGCTCTCACCTTCCAGGGCTTTAATCTGTTCAGCTGGAACCCCAATACTCCATTTGCCAGAGGCATCCAGAACGGTGGTGTATTCCACGCTTCGCGGGCCGCTATCGGTGACATAATTCAGCGTCACTTTTACCACGTCACCTACGGTGCCACCGGTGCTGCTGCCGGTTATTACCTGAGGAAGCTGGTGTTCGCTTAGGTTAAGGATATTGTCGGCGGTGAAGTCATCAATAATGACGCCAGGCGCCCTGGTATCCACCAGGATAGTGCTGCCAGCGGTAGCCGGGTTACCGGCGCGGTCCTGAACCGTGACCGTAATGCTGTGGGTATCCTGCCCTAACGCCAGTAGATCTTCACTGTTAACATTTACGGCCCAGGTACCATCGCTGGCAACCGTGGTGGAGTAGTTCTTGCCGTTAAGGTTAACGGTAATTTTCTGCCCCGGTTCGGCGCTGCTAGTCCCGCTCAGAGTCTGGTTAGTCGCGGCATCTGCGCTATTAACAATATTATCGTCCACAAACGCATTGATACTGATATCAGGGGCCTGGGTATCAACTGTTACCAGCCGGTTGCTGGTAGCAGTATTGCCGCTGGCATTCACTACACTAACCTGAATATCCAGCGCGCCATCTTTGAGCGCATCCAGCTTGTCTGCTGGTACGTCATAGCGCCAGTCTCCATTGGCCTCTACGGTAGTGGTAAGCGTCTCGCTGCCGATGCGGATAATCACCGTTTGCCCTTCTTCCACATTCAGCGTAGTACCGCGAAGGGTGATGCCTGCGCCTTTTTCGGCGGCGCTAATCATGTCATCGCCGGTCACTTCATTGAGAGTGATCGCCGTTGGGCTGAGATCTACCGTGACTCCGTGCTGGCCCTGAACCTCGTTGTAACCGTCATTGGCAGAGACTTTGATATTAAAATCGATAAGATCCTGCTGACCACTGTTTGCTACCAGCGCTTTCAATTGTTCGGAAGAGAGGCCGGTCTGCCAGCGTCCGCCGGCTTCAATCACCGCACTGCCAACCTCTTCACCGTTAATTTCCAGCCTAACCGTTGTCCCTTCCAGTACGTGGCTGCTGGTTCCGCTAATTTTGAGATCCTGATTCAGTTCGATGGCGTTGATGATGTCATCGCCCGAGACAATATCTACGCCCAGGCCCGGCAGCCCGGCGTTAATCACAAAACTACTATGGCTGGAGCTGCTGTTACCGCTGAAGTTAGTTACGATCGCGGTAACATCAACGGTGCCATCACCCAGGGCCGCCATGACTTGCGGTGTGACATCCAGCGACCAGGTCATATCGGCTTTAACGGTTACAGTATCAAGCGTCACACCATTCAGTTTGATGACGACTTTGTCGCCCTCTTTGGCATGATTAACCGAGCCACTAATGGTCTGGGTAAGTGCCAGATCTTCCTGGCCCAGCAGGTTGTCTCCGGCAATGGTGTTGATAGCAACCGATGGCGGCAAAGTATCAACCACCAGCTTACCGCTCCCAGAACAAGAGTTACCGATACCATTAGTACCGCTGGCAGTAACCTGATAAGTGGTATTGTCGAGCGCGACCAGATGGTCAACCGGAACCTGTACCAGCCATTCATTGACATCCGGATTGCTGCCTGCCGTAACCTGAGCCTGATATTCCTGACCGTTCAGAGTTACGGTTAGCGAAGTGCCCACATCCAGGTTAGTAGTACCGGTCACGGTTAGCGGCTGGCCAACGCCTTCACTGTTCAGGGTCTGGCCACCGTTGATTTCGGCTATCTCAATGACAGGCGCTGCCGCCTGAGTGGTGAAATCATGCGTTTGGGTAGTGACGTTGCCTGCGGCATCGGTAATGGTAACAGTGGCCTGCTGCGCGCCCTGACCAAGCTGCTGGATGAGTTCTGGCGTGAGTGGAGCACTCCAGCTGCCATCATTAGTGATGGCCCCCAGAATGGTTGTGCCATTGATAACAACCTCAACTTTACTGCCAGGCGCAGCATCGGTTTTACCACTGAGGATCTGTACCTGAGCCTGCTCGCTGGCATTCAGCACGTTATCATCGGTGAGATTATCAACCGTCAGCGTTGGTGCTTTACTGCTTACCGTAATACTACCGGTGGTAGTGGACTGGTTACCGGCTTTATCGCTGACAATAACCGTGACGGCATTTGCTCCCTGTGGCAGGTCGTTCAGCTCACCGGCCGCGAGATCGATACTCCATTTGCCGCCCGCCTGGACTTTGGTCGTCCAGGTATGGCTGCCCAGTTTAACTGTCAACGTTTGGCCTGGCTCTGCGTCTGTAGTACCGCTGATGGATTGCTTACCAGAAATTTCCACGTTGTTTAGAACGTTATCGTCCGTCAGTTTGTCGATACCGATAACGGGCGCCAGTGTGTCAACAACCAGGGTATTACTGTCTGAACAAGAGTTACCGATGGCATTTGTTCCGCTAACGGCAACCTCATAAGTCGTATTATCGAGATGGGCAAGATCGGAAGCCGGAACTTTCAGCAACCAGACATTGTTGCCGGTACCATTTCCCTCAGTCACCTGGGCATGATACTGCTTGCCATTAAGGGTCACGATTAGCGAGGTGCCCACATCCAGGTTAGTGGTACCGGTAATAGTCAGCGGCTGGCTAACACCTTCAATATTTAAAATCTGACCACCGTTAATTTGAGTAATCTCGATGACCGGCGCTGCCGCCTGAGTGGTGAAATCATGCGTTTGGGTAGTGACGTTGCCTGCGGCATCGGTGATGGTAACGGTGGCCTGCTGTGCGCCCTGACCAAGCTGCTGGATGAGTTCTGGCGGAAGTGGAGCACTCCAGCTGCCATCATTAGTGATGGCCCCCAGAATAGTTGTGCCATTAATAACGACTTCAACTTTACTGCCAGGCGCAGCATCGGTTTTACCACTGAGGATCTGTACCTGAGCCTGCTCGCTGGCATTCAGCACGTTATCATCGGTGAGATTATCAACCGTCAGCGTTGGTGCTTTACTGCTTACCGTAATACTACCGGTAGTAGTGGACTGGTTACCGGCTTTATCGCTGACAATAACCGTGACGGCATTTGCTCCCTGTGGCAGGTCGTTCAGCTCACCGGCCGCGAGATCGATACTCCATTTGCCGCCCGCCTGGACTTTGGTCGTCCAGGTATGGCTGCCCAGTTTAACCGTGACGGTCTGCCCCTCTTCGGCATTAGTGGTACCGGTCAGGGTCTGTTTACCTGCTATCTCAACGTTATTCAGTACGTTATCTGCCGTCAGCTTATCAATGCTGGCAATGGGTGCCTGGGTATCGACGGTCAGCGTCTGTTCAGAAGTAATGATATTGCCGGTGCGGTCGGTGCCGGTTACTTTTACCTGATGTACTCCCTCCGCCAGCTTAGCCACATCGCCTGCCGGAACAGAAACCGTCCAACTACCATTAGCCGCCACTTTAGTGGTGTAAGATTTGCCATTCAGAGTAACGGTGATCTCTGTGCCCGCCGGTAGCTCTTTGGACATTCCGCCAATCGCTACTGCCTGCGCCGCTTCGCTGGCGTTAACCACGTTATCGCCAGCGGTGGTATCGACTGTGAGGCTGGCTTTAGCGGTAACAATCTCAAGCGTGATATTGCCGCCTTCGGTGACTTTATTGCCCTCAACCTGCACCACGCTATAGGTATGCTTGCCCGCACTTTGGGCCGGAAGTGTTACCGACCACGAGCCGTCTTTATCAACCATCGCACTGCCAATGGTCTTGCCGCTGGCATCCTTAATCTGGATGGTGCTGCCCGGCTGCCCGGTACCCGAGAAAGTTGGCGTGGTGTCATCAGTCAGAGCGTTGCTGCTTAACACGCCCTGGCGGTCGCCCTGGTTATCGGAAACAACAAAGGAAGGTTTAGCCGTCTCAACCGGACGGGTATTATCGATAATCTGGGTGTGGTTGCTTCCGCCGCCATCATCATTCGCCAGCAGTGCCCCAATACCGCCGCCAACCAAAAGGCCGCCTGCAATCCAGCCCCACGGCATGCTATCCAGCGCGCCCTGTTCGATAAATGGTTCAATGCTGGCAATCGTCGTTGCCTGCGGGGTTAAAGTCACCTGCGCCAGGCCGGTGAGATCACCCGTATCCCCAAAGGTGATATGCGTCAGCTGATTATTGCTATCCTGGAAGACCAGCTCAGAGTGCTTTTCACCCCCCTCGTCAGTCGCGAAGTAGTTTCCGCAGCGAATGACCGAGCCATCCTTCATATAGATAAGCAGATCTTTACCCTGGCGTACGTAACGCTCAACATCTGCCGGAGATCCTTGAATCTGTACTACGCTCGGCGTAGTCAGTAATACCGACAGGTTTCCCTCACTATTAAGCACGGTTTTGCTGGCGGTATTACGAGCGATAATATTAATAATTTTAGCCACAGGGAACTCCTTGTTATTAATTAGCAGATCTGAACAATCTCTATCGTTGAAAATAGGGGAGTCCCTGAGAACTTAATCCCATTATTTCCATTACAGTGCACTATTGTTATTTAGTGCTATTTCAGATCTGGTAGTGTCGAGGTTACGTTTTTTTGTATTCCAACCAGAGGTAATAAGTTATCTACGGCAGCGGCATAATTTACCGCAGCCGTCCAGCCATCATAATCGGCAATAATTTGCGAATAAGCGGCCTGATAAACATCCTGTTCAACGCTGAGCAGATCGTTAAGGCTACGTTTGCCCAACGTATATTCATCTTTGTAAACGTCACGAGTGCGCAGTGCATTAGTATGCTGAATTTGGTTTGCACCCTCTCGCCCTTCGGCTCCGCGCCAGTCGGCCAGAGCAACAGAAGCCTTTTGCAGGACATCAAACTTAGCCTGCTCAACCTTTGATGCCGCAATCTTACGGGATTGCTGAGCCTGGAAGATGCGTGCGTTTACCGCCCCGCCCTGATAAATAGGCGCATCAACCACCATCTGAATCTGATCATCCCAATAGGAGCGACTGCTTGATTCATAACGGGTTCTTCCCCCCTGTACGCTGACAGAAGGGTAATGTTCTGATTTAGCGCGCGCGACAGCATGTTCTGATGAGTTTTCGGCGGCCTCCGCGGCCATGACTGAAGGAATTTGCGAGTAGTTAATATCCGTTATGGATTTTTGCTCAAGCGCCAGAGGATTTGGAAGTGGCTGATACTTACTGGCAGTGATGCCAGTGATTACGCCAAAACGGGCAGTAGCGCTGGCCAGGGCTGCCCGGTACTGCTCGAGCGTGGCGCGCATGCCGCCAATACGGGTCTCGGTTTGCAGCACTTCAGAACGCGAATTAAGCCCGGCATCGGCCCGGTACTCGGCCAGCTGGCGAACGTTTTCAAGAGCGGCTAAACCATCTTCGGTAGCACCAATCAGGGCCTGATAACGCAGGATCTCGATATAGGCGAGAGAGGTTTTTTCCCCCACGTTAGTGAAGGTTTGCATCAGTTCATAGCGATAGCTATCGCGCTGCTTATTCGCCTGGCTGATACTGCTGTTTGTGCGGCCAAAGTCGTACACGAGCTGAGTTATCGTCAGCCCCCACGCGGCGGAATTGTTCATAGAACCGCTGGAATCCGTCGTTCTGTTATGGCCGGTGCTACCGGACATTGAGATGTGAGGAAACCAGGCACTACGCGCCTCGTTGACCATTCCTTCTCCTATACCAAGCTGCCCGGCCTGCTGACCAACAGAAGGGTCCCGGTTCAGGGCAAAGAGTATGCTCTCTTTCAAACTGACTGTTGAAGCCTGAGCCATGTCTGGCCCAGTTGCCCATGAGGGCGCCGGCGCGGCATTTACCGAAACCGGGATAAATATGGAGCACGTGGCTATTATCATCAGCTTTGATATGGCCCGGCCTAATAGCATTATCCTTTGCAATTTCCGTCATCCCTTAAGCTATCTAAGCTGGCTTATTTAAATATCATTAATACCCAGGTTCGTTCGCAGATATTTAGTTTCCACTCGGTATCATTAATTTTGTTATTAATAAAATCGCCAGTTAATACTTTATTTACCATTAATTGCCAGTCGTTATTTTTTGTTATCCAGAGACTGACCGGGAAAAAAATTGAATTTTTCTCAAACAGACGAAAATTCCCCATAATCAATTTAGGAAAAATCTAACACAGTCATTTTTTCATATCCATACTAACAATGTTGCCATTATGTTAACAAAAATAACTTAATGTCACACCAACACTCATATCGCTTCTAAGCAATTACAGATAAAGTGTAAAAGCAATTATTTTTCATGATGTTATCAAGAATATTTGAATGAACATTTTTGGGTCTTTCACGGATGTATTTAACGCAAAGTTTGCAAAACTTATTTCAGTTTTTTTAAAGATGCGGGCATTGATCACCTTTGGTTCACATTTAATAAAAACGCCTAACCAAGATGCCAGCTAATGGTCATACTAAAAAACATCTAACTATCAATATATTAAAATAATGTTCATTCAGCTGGCGGCCCGTGACTTGCCTGCTGTTTGCCGGGACATTATGCTCTCGGCTATGAAACCACCCCGTATCCCAATTGCCCTCCAGCAAGCCGTGATGGCCAGCATGCGCAGGCATCTGGCTCAGGCCAATGACTTCCTGGAGACTAGCTATCCCGAGCCACAGATACTCTATGCACAGCGCGGTGCCAGCGCGGGCACCGCATGGCTGGAGAAGAACCAAATTCGCCTTAATCCAGTGCTGCTACTGGAAAATGAGCAGGCGTTTATTGATGAAGTTGTTCCCCATGAGCTGGCTCACCTGCTGGTATGGAGCCACTTTGGCCGGGTCCCGCCTCATGGCAAAGAGTGGCGCTGGATGATGGAGAGCGTGCTCGGTGTCCCAGCCAGCCGCACCCATAGTTTTGACCTGAGCACACTGCGCCCGCAGAGCTTTTTATATCACTGCGACTGCCAGCCCCATCAGCTCACAATCCGCCGCCACAATCGGGTTATGCGTGGCGAAACCCAATACCGCTGCCGCCAATGCGGCGCCCTGCTGCGGCCCGATCCGGCTATCGTTCAAAACTGACGGTCATTTTCCCCATCAGCCGCATCCCTTATAGCGTTGAAACTGGATAAATGATCAGGTAGGGTTCAGGCATGTTTAGGACGGATTCTGAAGATGCCTCGCAAAAAACTGCTGCTGTTACTACCTGTTTCACTCTTAATGATGGCTGGCCATAGCTTTGCCGCCATCACCAGCTTCTCTAAAGCCAAAGCCGCTGGCGTTAAAGTTAATGCCGATGCCCCTGGAGATTTTTACTGTGGCTGCGCCATCAGCTGGCACGGTAAAAAAGGCGTAATCGACTTACAAAGCTGTGGTTATCAGGTACGCAAGAATGCCAATCGCGCTCAACGTATCGAGTGGGAACATGTCGTTCCGGCCTGGCAGTTCGGCCACCAGCGCCAATGCTGGCAAGACGGTGGACGCAAAAATTGTTCGCGAGACCCCGGGTACCGCGCCATAGAAAGTGATATGCATAACCTGCAGCCCGCCGTAGGCGAGGTGAATGCCGACCGAAATAACTTCCCATACAGCCAATGGAACGGCGGCGAAGGACAGTACGGTCGCTGTGAAATGAAAGTGGATTTCAAAGGCAAGCGCGTCGAGCCGCCACCGAGAGCGCGCGGCGCTATTGCCCGCACCTACTTCTATATGCGCGATCGCTACCAACTGCGATTATCGCGCCAGCAAACTCAGCTATTCACCGCCTGGGACAAGATGTACCCGGTAAGTTCGTGGGAGTGCGTGCGCGATGGACGTATCGCAGCGCTCCAGGGGAATCACAATCCTTATGTACTCAAGGCTTGCCAGCGGCAAAATAGCTACCCTACACTAGCCTCAACTCACTAACTTTGCCGCCCTGCCCCTGCGCCAGGAGCGGCAGCTAATTGCCGGAAATTGTCATGCGTATACCCCGCATCTATCACCCCCAGCCGCTGGCGGCGGGCCAGCTTATCGCGCTTTCTGAAGACGCGGCCAATCACGTTGGCCGGGTATTGCGGATGCAACCGGGCCAGGAGCTGGATCTGTTTGACGGCAGCAATCGGTTTTTTCGCGCTGAAATTACTTCGGCTGATAAAAAACGCGTGCAGGCTCAAATTCAGACTGTTACCGAAGATAACCGGGAGTCTCCGCTATTTCTGCATCTGGGCCAGGTGATGTCTCGCGGCGAAAAAATGGAATTCACTATCCAGAAATCCATTGAACTAGGGGTAAATGTTATTACTCCCCTTATCTCTGAGCGCTGCGGGGTTAAACTGGATTCTGAACGGCTGGATAAAAAGCTTAGCCAGTGGCAGAAAATCGCTATTGCCGCATGCGAGCAGTGCGGACGCAACCAGGTACCGGAAATCCGCCCGGTGATGCAACTGGAAGAGTGGTGTGCTGAACAAGATGATGGACTGAAACTCAACCTTCATCCGCGCGCCAGCGCCAGTATCAATACCCTGCCGCTGCCCGTAGAGCGGGTACGCCTGTTAATCGGGCCTGAAGGTGGGCTATCAGCTCAGGAAATATCAATGACCGCAGACTATCAGTTTACTGATATTCTGTTAGGGCCACGCGTATTGCGGACCGAAACCACGGCCCTGACAGCCATTACCGCGCTCCAGGTGCGGTTTGGCGATCTGGGTTAAGGAGAATTAAATGATTAAGCTCGGCATCGTGATGGATCCCATCGCGGATATTAACCTTAAAAAAGATTCCAGCTTCGCCATGCTTGAACAGGCACAAAAGCGTGGCTACGAACTGCATTATATGGAGATGAACTCCCTTTATATGCTGCGCGGAGAGGCCAGAGCCAAAACCCGCACGCTGAAAGTAGAATATAACTACGATAAGTGGTTTGAGTTCACGGGTGAGCAGGATATTGCGCTGGCTGAGCTGGACGTCATTCTGATGCGTAAAGACCCGCCGTTTGATACCGAGTTTATTTACGCAACCTATATGCTCGAACGCGCCGAAGAACAGGGTACGCTTATCGTGAACAAACCGCAGAGCCTGCGCGATTGTAACGAAAAGCTGTTTACCGCCTGGTTCGCCGATCTGACGCCAGAAACGCTAGTAACCCGCAACAAATCTCAGCTTAAAGAGTTCCATCAACAGCATGGTGACATTATTCTTAAGCCACTGGATGGTATGGGCGGTAGCTCTATTTTCCGGGTAAAACAGGACGATCCGAACCTGCCCGTCATCGCTGAAACGCTGACCGCTCTCGGTACGCAGTTCTGCATGGCGCAAACCTATCTGCCTGCCATTAAAGACGGCGATAAGCGCGTTCTGGTGGTCGATGGCGAACCCGTTCCATATTGCCTGGCGCGCATCCCGCAAGGTGGAGAAACCCGCGGTAACCTGGCGGCCGGTGGCCGTGGCGAAGCCCGTCCGCTGACCGAAAGCGACTGGGCGATAGCCCGCCGCGTAGCGCCAACGCTGAAAGCTAAAGGACTCATTTTTGTCGGACTGGATATTATTGGCGATCGTCTGACTGAAATTAACGTCACCAGCCCAACCTGTATTCGTGAAATTGAAGCCGCCTTCCCGGATGTTTCAATTACCGGCATGCTGATGGATGCAATCGAAGCGCGGCTGGCAAAATAACGCCGTAGACGGGATGGACCCCGTCAGCCTTTTTAGAATCCGGTGTGCCGGATTTGTCACGCAGCCCCGGTTGTCAGGCTGACTCACCCTGTTTTAGGTACCGACCTGTTCAATTAGGAAGAATCATCGACAATGAATTTACAGCATCACTTTCTTATTGCCATGCCGGGGCTTCAGGATCCTCTGTTCAGACGCTCGGTCGTGTATGTTTGTGAACAAAACGAAGATGGCGCAATGGGTATTATCATCAACAAGCCTTTGGATGGGTTGCAAATTGATGGCGTGCTCGAAAAGCTGAAGATTACCCCTGAACCGCGCGATCCGTCCGTACGGCTGGATAAACCGGTTTTTGTCGGCGGGCCGCTGGCCGATGACCGTGGATTTATTCTGCATTCGCCACCAGACGTGTTTGCCGCCAGTATTCAAATATCGGATGACACCATCATCACGACCTCCAGGGACGTGCTGGAAACAATGGGTACTTCTCGCCAGCCGACAAATCTGCTGCTTGCCCTCGGCTACTCCTCATGGGAAAAGGGCCAGCTCGAGCAGGAGATACTCGAGAACTCATGGCTCACGGCTCCGGCTGATTCAAAAATTCTATTCCATACGCCGATAGCCGAACGCTGGCGCGAAGCGGCAAAGCTTATCGGTATCGACATTCACAACCTTCCCACTGTGGCAGGGCATGCATAATGAATAACGGCACTTTCCTGGCCTTTGACTTTGGCACCAAAAGCATTGGCGTTGCGGTCGGCCAAAGCATTACCGGTACCGCGCGCCCGCTGGCGGCGCTAAAAGCCAACAACGGCAATCCAGATTGGGATGCTATAGGTCGCCTGCTTAAAGAGTGGCAACCGGAGCGGGCTATTGTTGGCCTGCCGCTAAATATGGATGGAACCAACCAGCCACTCACTGACAAAGCGCGTAAATTTGGCAACCGCCTGCACGGGCGCTTTGGGGTTGAAGTTATCCTGCATGACGAACGCCTGAGCACCGTAGAGGCGCGGGCCGGTTTGTTTGAGCGCGGCGGTTTTCGCGCCCTGGACAAAGGCAGCGTCGACTCAGCCTCAGCGGTTATTATTCTTGAAAGCTACTTCGAAGCCCAAAGCTAAAGAAAGCCTCTGCCCAAAATATGCCCGGCTGCGCCGGGCTTAGCGCTAATCCCCGGCATCCGCCTCCATATTCACTTTCCCCGCAGCTTTAAGTTTTACCAGAGCCTGAGCGAAGCTCTGCATACCCAGCTGTTGGCCGGTTTGCAGCAAGCCGGGCAACTGATGGTCTTTGCCTTCACGAATTAAGTTCGCCACCGCCGGACAGTTCAGCAGCAGTTCATATAAGGCCAGCCGCCCACCCTCTCCCACAACCAGGCGCTGAGCCAGTACCGCCAGCAGGCTTCCGGCCAGCTGACTGCGAACCGCGTGGCGCTCTCCTTCGCCAAACGCATCCACCAGCCGTTCAACGGCCTGGCAAGCCCCGCGGGTATGCAGGGTTGCCAATACCAGGTGACCAGTTTCTGCCGCCGTTAGCGCCAGCCGTATGGTCTCTTCATCGCGTAACTCCCCCAGAACGATAACATCAGGATCCTGACGCAGCGCGGCCCGCAGGCCCTCGCTGAACGATGCGCAATGCCGCCCGACTTCTCGCTGCTGAATTAATCCTTTTGCAGAAGGATGAATAAACTCCACCGGGTCCTCCAGCGTAACAACATGACGCCCGCCCTGAGCCAGAATACTGCCAATAGCCGCATTCAGTGTGACAGATTTACCGCTACCGGTAGCGCCGGTTACCAGGATAAGCCCCCGACAGGTAAGACGATTGAGAAAGGCTTCCGGTACGCCTAACAATTCAGGTTCCGGGCAGCGAACGGGCAGCAAACGCAGAGCGAGCCCTACAGCACCTTCACGCTTAAAAGCGTTGGCCCGCAGGCGCTGACCGCAGGATAACGTAATAGCAAAATCAATCTGGCCTTCGCTTTCAAACTGGCGGTGCTGACGTTCATCCAGCCAGCCCTCCAGCAGTGATTCAATCTCTGGCACCGGAAACGGCAGCGGTTCCAGCTCACCGTTGCGCCGCCAGAAAGAGCCCCCGGCTGTACACAGGTGTAGATCCGAAGCGTTATGATTTACACTATGGGCCACTAATTCATCCATAATTCACCACCCAGACTCTAATGACTGATATAGCCCATAACTTAGCGCAGGTTCGCCAGGAAATTGCGGACGTTGCACAGCGCTGCGGCCGGGACTCAGAAGAAGTTACCCTGCTTGCAGTAAGTAAAACCAAACCTGTGAGCGCACTTCAGGAAGCCATCGATGCCGGTCAGCGTGCCTTTGGCGAGAACTATGTTCAGGAAGGCGTGGAGAAAATCAACTGGTTCGCAGACCAGGGCGTAACCGACCTGGTCTGGCACTTTATTGGCCCTTTGCAGTCCAATAAGAGCCGACTGGTTGCCGAAAACTTTGCCTGGTGTCATACCATCGACCGTCTGAAAATCGCTCAGCGCCTGAATGAGCAGCGCCCGTCGGGAATGGCTCCACTGAACGTGCTGATTCAGATAAATATTAGCGATGAGCAGAGCAAATCCGGTATTGCGCCTGAGCAGCTGGATGAACTGGCAGAGCAGGTCGCTGCGCTGCCGCATCTGTGCCTGCGTGGCCTGATGGCAATACCTGCACCAGAAGAAGATACCGAGCGCCAGTTTGCCGTTGCCCGCCAGATGGCGGTAGCATTCGAGCGGCTTAAAGCTCGTTACAACACCGTGGACACCTTATCTCTGGGTATGACCCACGACATGGACGCCGCCATCGCCGCAGGCAGTACGATGGTTCGGATTGGAACCGCCATATTTGGTGCCCGGAATTACCCGACGCGCCCGGCACAATAACAACTGAGGAACGCCATGCTGACGTTGACCTTTATCGTCAAAACCCTTATCGATCTCTACGTAATGGTGCTATTGCTACGCATCTGGATGCAGTGGTCGCGTTGCGATTTTTATAACCCATTTTCACAGTTTGTCGTGAAGGTCACCCAGCCGATTATCGGCCCGCTGCGTCGTATCATCCCGGCCATTGGCCCGATTGATACCTCTTCGCTGCTGGTGGCGTTTATTCTCACTACGCTCAAATATCCGATTTTGCTGTTGATTCAGGCCGGTGTGCTATCGCTGGATCCGGTCAATCTGCTGGTCGGCCTGCTGTCGCTGCTCAAATCAGCCGGCTCGTTGATTTTCTGGGTCGTGATTATTCGCTCTCTGATGAGCTGGATTAGTCAGGGCCGCAGCCCGGTAGAATACGTAATGATGCAGCTTACCGAGCCCCTAATGGCACCGATTCGCCGCATTCTTCCTGCTATGGGCGGTATCGATTTTTCCGGTATGGGCGTTATCCTGGCGCTCTATTTCCTGAATTATCTGGGCATGGATCTGTTCCCTGGGCTTTGGTATTTGCTGTGAGTGCCGTTGAAGCCCATCCTGAAGGGCTGACGCTGCGGCTGTATATTCAGCCGCGCGCCAGCCGCGACGCCTTCGTCGGGTTGCACGGTGATGAGCTTAAGGTGGCTATCACCGCGCCGCCGGTCGACGGTCAGGCCAATGCCCATTTGATTAAGTTTCTTGCCCGCGCTTTTCGGGTCGCGAAAAGCCAGGTCGTCCTTGAAAAGGGCGACCTCGGCCGCCACAAGCAACTGACAATTATTCATCCTCAGCAGATTCCGGCGCAGGTTGCGTCGCTGCTCGATTAACACAGGATTTTCGCTATGCAAAAAGTGGTTCTCGCTACCGGGAATGCCGGTAAAGTGCGCGAGCTTGCGTCGTTATTACAGGATTTTGGCCTGGATATCGTCGCACAGACTGAGCTTAACGTTGACGATGCTGAAGAGACCGGCCTGACCTTTATTGAAAACGCTATTCTTAAAGCCCGTCACGCCTCGCGCATCACCGGTTTGCCCGCTATTGCCGATGACTCCGGTCTGGCGGTTGACGCCCTGGGCGGCGCGCCGGGTATCTATTCCGCACGCTTTGCCGGGGAACACGGTAACGATCGCGCAAATCTAGAGAAACTGCTGCAAGAGCTGCAACAGACTCCGGACGGCCAGCGCCAGGCTCAGTTCCATTGCGTACTGGTTTATCTGCGCCACGCGGATGATCCTACGCCTCTGGTATGCCACGGTAGCTGGGCGGGTGAAATAAACCACGCTCCGGTTGGCAGCGGCGGCTTCGGCTACGATCCGGTGTTTTACGTGCCAGAGGCCGGGAAGACCGCAGCTGAAATGACTAAAGAAGAAAAAGGCGCAGTATCACACCGCGGTAAAGCCCTGGCTCTGCTTCTGGAAGCTCTGCGTCATGGTTGAGTTGCCACCGCTCAGCCTGTACATCCATATTCCCTGGTGCGTACAGAAGTGCCCTTATTGCGACTTCAATTCACATGCGCTGAAGGGAGAAGTGCCGCACGATGATTATGTGCAGCATCTGCTGGCAGATTTAGATTGCGACCTGCCGATGGTACAGGGGCGCGAGGTGCGCACGATATTCATCGGCGGCGGAACCCCAAGCCTGCTTTCTGGCCCGGCGATGCAAACGCTGCTGGACGGCGTACGCGCCCGATTACAGCTGGCAGCCGATGTGGAAATCACCATGGAAGCCAACCCCGGTACCGTAGAAGCCGACCGTTTTGTGGAATATCAGCAGGCGGGCATTAACCGTATCTCCATAGGTGTGCAAAGCTTTGCTGCCGATAAGCTACAGCGGCTGGGACGTATTCACGGCCCAGAAGAGGCGAAGCGCGCAGCCCGCCTTGCCGCCGGGCTGGGGCTACGCAGCTTTAACCTGGATTTAATGCACGGTTTGCCCGGCCAGTCTCTGGAAGAGGCGCTGGATGACCTGCGCCAGGCCATTGAGCTCAATCCGCCGCATTTGTCCTGGTATCAGCTCACTATCGAGCCGAATACGCTGTTTGGCTCGCGCCCTCCGCGCCTGCCGGACGATGATGCTCTGTGGGATATCTTCGAGCAGGGTCACCGGTTGCTGACTGCAGCCGGTTATCAGCAGTATGAAACCTCGGCCTACGCCAAACCCGGATTTCAATGCCAGCACAATCTCAACTACTGGCGATTTGGCGATTATCTGGGGATCGGCTGTGGCGCACATGGAAAAATAACCTTTCCGGACGGACGTATACTGCGCAGCGCTAAAACCCGCCATCCGCGCGGCTATATGCAGGGTAAATATCTCGACCGTCAGCACGACGTAGAGAGCGAAGATAAGCCTTTCGAGTTCTTTATGAACCGCTTCCGGCTGCTGGAGGCTGCTCCAAGAGCCGACTTTGCGCGCTTCACCGGGCTGGACGAGACGGTAATACGCCCTCAGCTGGATAAGGCTATCGCCGAAGGTTACCTCACCGAAAGCGCCAGCGACTGGCAGATAACCGAGCACGGCAAGCTGTTTTTAAATTCGCTGCTGGAACTGTTCCTGGCGGACGAATAAGCGCCTTTCACTCTTTCATCTGCAGCCTGCCAACAGGGATGTTGTTCAGGCTTTATGGCGGTAACCGCTACGCCTCACTCTCTAAAAATAACCGCGCCATACTCGCGGTGGGATAAAAGAGCGAGTTTGCATTCGCCCCCGCCAGAGAGATAAAACCTAAATTCTGATAAAAACACCTGACCTTCAGATTCAGCGCCTCGACAAAAAAGCCATGCACGCCGACCGTCAGTGAAGCCCGCCAGGTGACAGACATAGCATGCGTAACCAGCAGCCCCCCATATCCTTGCCTTTGCAGATGCCGGTCAACGGCAAGCCTGCCCAGCGTAACGCTCGGAACATTGGCATACGGCACCTTACGTTTGCGGCTACCGGAAGGCAGGCGCACCTTCTCGAAACAGCTTCCCGAAAGCGTGTAGTACCCAATAATTCGGGGCTGCGAATCTGTAGTGATAAGAACATAGGCCCGCAATATGCCGTTGCCGTGCTGACGCGCCATATGCTCAGACAGAAAAATATTCAGAGACTCGTCACCGCAATCAAACGCTGAAAAATTATATTTCGCGTCAGGCGAGAAAATCTCGATACGCAGATCCGCCACCGTTCACTCCATATTGTGTAAACGTTTGGCAGCCTGTTTTAAGCGCTCGTTAGGTTCAGCCGGATTATTAATAGCATCCATCACACGCTCCCAGGACTCACGGCTAAGAGCAATACGGCGCTGCTGCTCGATAACCTCCGCAGCCCGCGCGGATGCACAGGAAACGATAAATTGAGTCACTGTCTGGTTAGTCAACATTGTCGCCTCATCAATCATGTTTTTATCGGCATCAGACAATCTGATATCGATACGCTGTCTCTTACCTGCCGACATAACTACCGCCTAACGAAAAATAAAAACAGAAGCTACTCGCCAATATGCGAGACAGCTCCAGAACAAAAATGTACGGAAAAACACCGTACATAAAAATATGAAAAACGGTCAATTAATCAACAAAAAATTCCTTTCTAAGGCCACCCCGATAAAACTTGCTGGGTTTTAACCAAAAAAAAACGGCACCCGAAGGTACCGTTTGGTTTAGGAATCCAACCTGAGTCTGGCTTTATTTAAATCCGGAAACCAGCGTTTTACGCTGCTGCTCCAACGATTCCACCTTACGGCAGACATCTTTACCAAACTTATCGAAATCTTTTTCCTGGGTTTTCCATTCGCTCTGAATAGCCGATTGCAGCCCGCCCAGGTTACCCAGTACGCTCTGCAAATTGTTGCTACCGCCGCCTTTGGTCAGTGCCTGAGCGCCCATTTCATTGATGCTATCCTGGAGAATACCACCCATGGTCTGATTAACCAGTTGCTGGCCGTTGGCCCGGACTTTCTCAATCCCCTGATGGTGGAAGGTCAGGCCATCGCTGCGGTGCTCGATAATCTGCTCCATCTGCTCTTTAAGCTGGCTGTCCAGCTTAGTCAGACGTTTATGCATATTGCTGCTGGAACCAACCTGCTCGGTAATGATTTTATCCAGAGCCACGCGGCTTTTTTCAAGACGGGTTCGGGCACCGTTATCAATCCACGGCAGATCTGCGCGTAGCGCCTTCTGATAATCGAGCGCCTGCTGGCGCTGGGCTGCGGTCAAAGACAGCTTTTTATCATTGAAGGTGACACCGCCATCAGGGGCAATGATCAGGTTGCCATTTTCACCCACAACCTGCACCGTCTGCGGCTTCAGTACAATATCATCGCGCGGAGTAACGGCGCATTTATAATCGGCATGCGCCTGCAGCGCGGCCATCATCAGAGCGCTTGCTAATAGCGTTTTACGCAACATGGTTCACTCTCTTTTGAACGGCGACGGGATACTCCGTCAGTCCCACCAAACGTCAAACAGGTCGCTCATTTTCACGTCCTGTAAGTTACGCGCTTCCAGCCACTGGCGAACCAGTTTCTGGTGTTCTTCGGTACACTTACCAATTTCCTGGAGGCAAATCAGACCTTCCCAAACCAGGTAACCACTACCGTCAAATGCCAGGCCATTAGGTTCAATGACCTCTTCAATAAACGCATCTACCGTCTGGTCGATATCCGTTTCGCTGGTGCCATCGGCAAAACGCCAGCCAACCGAGAAACCTAACTCCTGGAACTCCGCGATGTGCATTTTTTTACGCAAACGGCGGCTACGATGTTTGGCCATTATTTCGTCCTCTCGAACATAAGATCCCATACACCGTGACCAAGACGATGGCCACGCTGCTCAAATTTAGTCACCGGACGCGAGTCCGGGCGCGGTACATAATCTTTAGTTGCCGACTGGTTACGATATCCGTCCAGTGACGACATTACTTCGAGCATATGTTCAGCATAAGGTTCCCAATCGGTCGCCATATGGAAGACACCGCCCAGCTTGAGTTTGCTTTTTACCAGTTCGGCAAACAGCGGCTGTACAATGCGGCGCTTGTTGTGACGGGCCTTGTGCCACGGATCGGGGAAAAATAGCTGCACCATTGTCAGCGAACTATCGGGGATCATTTTTTCCAGCACTTCCACCGCGTCGTGGCACATTACCCGCAGGTTGCTGACGCCTTCTTCATGCGCGGTAGCGAGGCAAGCGCCTACGCCAGGGGAGTGCACTTCAATTCCCAGAAAGTTGTGCTGAGGGTTAGCCTTCGCCATCGCCACCAGCGATGAGCCCATACCAAAGCCAATTTCCAGCGTCACCGGCGCCTCATTCCCGAACAGAGTCTTCATGCACACCGGATTAGCGTCATACTCTACGCCCATTACCGGCCAATAGTTGTCCAGTGCATGCTGTTGCCCCTTAGTCAGACGGCCCTGGCGGCGGACAAAACTACGGATCCGTCGCAGCTGGCGACCTTCTTCATCAAATTCCGGGGAGATGACGTCATTATTCATGGTGAAACTGGCTCTTAAATGTGTTCGGGAAACGGGCATTATCCAAAGTTAGTCAGCAGATGCAAGCTACAGCCGTTACGGGAAAGTTCCTGTTTACAGGCTGGTCCACGCTGTGCTGGAATCTGCCTCCCAATATTTCATTATGGAAGTCAGCCATTACATGTTAGAGGCGCGGCAATTTTCCGACCAGGTTCTGGCCTGGTACGATAAATATGGACGTAAAACCCTGCCATGGCAGCAGGAAAAAACGCCTTATAAAGTATGGCTCTCCGAGGTAATGTTGCAACAAACTCAGGTTGCGACCGTTATCCCCTATTTCGAACGCTTTATGGCCCGCTTCCCACAGGTGAGTGATTTAGCTAACGCCCCACTCGATGAGGTCCTCCATTTATGGACCGGTCTTGGCTATTACGCCCGCGCGCGTAATCTGCATAAAGCGGCTCAGCAGATTCGCGATCTGCACGGCGGCATATTTCCGACCACTTTTGCCGAAGTTAGCGCCTTACCGGGCGTTGGCCGCTCAACTGCCGGGGCGGTTCTTTCTCTGTCGCTGGGGCAGCATTTCCCTATTCTTGATGGCAACGTCAAACGGGTTCTGGCCCGTTGCTACGCGGTGGGCGGCTGGCCGGGTAAAAAAGAAGTAGAAAACCGACTGTGGCAGATTAGCGATGAAGTTACTCCGGCTAAGGGCGTAGCGCAGTTTAACCAGGCCATGATGGATTTGGGTGCCATGGTGTGCAGCCGTTCCAAACCAAAATGCAGCCTTTGCCCTCTGGAGGCCGGTTGTCTCGCTAACGCCAGTCAGACCCAGGCCAATTACCCTGGCAAAAAACCGAAACAGACCATACCCGAACGCACCGGCTATTTTCTAATTATGCAGCACGGGCAGCAGGTTTATCTGCAACAGCGCCCTCCTGTTGGTTTATGGGGTGGATTATATTGCTTCAAGCAGTTCGACAATGAAAAAGAACTGCTTAGCTGGCTGGCGCAGCGGCAGATTTCAGCAGATAATCTCACTCAGCTCACGGCTTTCCGCCATACTTTCAGCCATTTCCATCTGGATATCGTGCCGATGTGGCTTCCCGTGTCCTCCTCCGGCGCATGCATGGATGAGGGAACAGGTCTCTGGTATAACTTAGACCAGCCGCCGACCGTTGGCCTGGCGGCTCCCGTGGAGCGCCTGTTACAGCAATTACATCGCGAGCCAGTGGCCTTAACTCCCGCTCGTGATTTACAAGAGGATTGATAATGAGCAGAACGATTTTTTGCGTTTACCTACAGCGTGAAGCCGAAGGGCAAGATTTTCAGCTATATCCAGGCGAGCTTGGCAAACGCATCTACAATGAAATCTCCAAAGAAGCATGGGGCGAGTGGCAGAAACGTCAGACCATGCTGATTAACGAGAAAAAGCTCAATATGATGAATCTGGAACATCGTAAGCTGCTGGAGCAGGAGATGGTGAACTTCCTGTTCGAAGGCAAAGAAGTACACATCGAAGGCTATACGCCGCCTGAAAAATAGTTAGCAAACAGACACGCACTCCCGGAATGAATAAAAAACTTATTGCGCTGGCTCTCGTTACGCCTTTGCTGATTTCATGTTCCAGCAAAAAACCGGACTCGTTTAATGAAAACTGGGTCAAAGATACCAATGGTTTCGATATTTTAATGGGTCAGTTTGCCCATAATATTGAGAAAATTTGGGGCTTTGACGAGGTGCTGATAGCCGGGCCGAAGGACTACGTTAAGTATACCGACGGCTATCAGACGCGTAGCCACATCAACTTTGATGAGGGTACCATCACGGTCGAGACTATCTCTGGCACCGATCCGGCTGAACATCTGCGCCAGGCCATCATCACAACCCTGTTGATGGGCGATGATCCCGGTTCTATCGACCTTTACTCCGACGCTAACGACATCGAAATCTCCAAACAGCCGTTCCTGTATGGGCAGGTAGTGGATAACACCGGCGAACCTATTCGCTGGAAATGGAGGGCGGCGAAGTTTGCCGATTATCTGCTGCAAACCCGCCTGCAAAGCCGCAGCAACGGCCTGCACGTTATCTATAGTGTGACCATTAACCTGGTAGCTAACCACCAGGACAAACGTGCTCATAAATATTTGGGGATGGTTCGTAAAGCGGCGCGTAAATATGGCGTGGATGAGTCGCTGATTCTGGCAATTATGCAGACTGAGTCATCGTTTAACCCGTATGCGGTAAGTAATTCCGATGCGCTGGGGCTGATGCAGGTTGTGCAGCATACCGCCGGTAAAGACGTGTTCCGTTCGCAGGGGAAATGGGGCAACCCGAGCCGCAGCTACCTGTTCGACCCGGCCAATAACATTGATACCGGTACGGCTTACCTAGCGATGCTCAACGATGTTTACCTTTCCGGGATTAATAACCCAACCTCTCGTCGCTATGCGGTGATTACCGCATACAACGGCGGCGCGGGCAGCGTGCTGAGGGTGTTCTCTAACGATAAAACCCAGGCTTTCAACATGATTAACAATATGCAGCCGGGAGACGTCTACCAAACGCTCACCACCCGTCACCCTTCTGGTGAGTCACGCCGCTATCTGTATAAAGTGGATACCGCTCAGAAGAGCTATCGCCGTACGCGCTAATATCATGATCGGGGCAGTCATGCCCCGAGAGATTAGCCAACAGCGAAGGTGGACGGACATAATTCGCGCAGTTGACACATGGTTTCAGACAAAAGGATTGACGCGGATCGGCCTTTACGGTTTAATGCGCCCCGTTGCCCGGATAGCTCAGTCGGTAGAGCAGGGGATTGAAAATCCCCGTGTCCTTGGTTCGATTCCGAGTCCGGGCACCACTTATTTAAAGAACCCAGCCTATGGCTGGGTTTTTGCTTTTGGGAGATACGGACTCTTCATCGAACTCCGTTCGATTATTCGCCGCTAACGGCTCACCCCTTCGGGGCCAGCGCGACAGGCGCGCTGTTCAACGCCTGCGGCGTTAGTCCGAGTCCGGGCACCACTTATTTAAAGAACCCAGCCTATGGCTGGGTTTTTGCTTTTGGGAGATACGGACTCTTCATCGAACTCCGTTCGATTATTCGCCGGTAACGGCTCGCCCCTTCGGGGCCAGCGCGACAGGCGCGCTGTTCAACGCCTGCGGCGTTAGTCCGAGTCCGGGCACCACTTATTTAAAGAACCCAGCCTATGGCTGGGTTTTTGCTTTTGGGAGATACGGACTCCTCATCGAACTCCGTTCGATTATTCGCCTCCAGCGGCTCACCCCTAGTTAATTTTTACTAATCCACCTTTAAGAATCAGCATTCCGCCGCCATCCACGGTTTGGGTTGCGCTGCTTTTACTGGTCAGAGTCGCTTTGGCTTCATGATTAATGGTGGTGGCTTTTTGAGACAGCACTCCTTTGGCCTCGCTAGTGATGCTGGTAGCATCCAGCTTATAGGCACTGGCGGCACTGGTTTTAACGTCCTGCCCGCTTTTCACGGTAAGCGTTTTGCCGCTATCCAGCGTCAGCGTGCCGCTGACCTTGATGGTCAGATTGCCATCGACATTCAGGATGTAGTTACCATTCACTTTGTGAGTTTGGTTACCATCAATCAAATGCTCCTGATCCCCTTTAACCGTAACAGTGCGTTTATCTTTAACCTCCAATACATCGCTTCCAGCCTCAATCTTGACCGTGCGATTACCCTTTTTCACTGTGACGGTTTCATCGCCGTCTTCAACTATTCGGGTGCTGTCATTCTTAACATTGATAATCTCATTGTGCTGAACGGTGGTGGTGGCATCATTCAGCACGGTCAGCTGGAAATCCTTTTGAGCCTGCATCGCCAGCAGTTCGGCATCGTTGTTATCGTCGAAGCGTAATTCGTTAAACCCTTTCTCACTTTGGGTCTTGATGCCGGATTGCATCTGGTTTGCCGGGAGTGCATAGGGCACGGCGTTAGCGCCGTTATAGACGCAGCCGGTAATTAGAGGTTTATCCGGGTCGCCGTCAATAAAGCTCACAATAACTTCCTGGCCAATACGTGGGATAAACTGCGCGCCAAAGCCGTTGCCGCTCCATGCCGTTGCTACCCGCAGCCAGCAGGAGCTGCTCTCATCGCGTTTACCTTCCCTATCCCAGGGAAACTGTACTTTTATGCGCCCCAGTTTATCGGTCCACACGGTTTCGCCTTTTTTACCGACCACAATCGCCGTTTGGGTGTGCATAAACGGTTTTGGCGTGATGCTTTGCGGGCGATATGGCGTAGCCCTGGGAATTGCGACAAAGCGGTTGCGATAACCTGAGTCATCGTATTCATGGGTAACGGAAGTAATCAGCCAGTCGATATTTAGCGCGGCGTCATCATGTTCGCTCAGGGTAAACCAGTGGCCAGCCTGCAAAGTTACGCAGTCGCTCTCACCTATCAGCCGTTTAGACTGTGCGCTGAGGGCATTAGCTCGCCATGCCGCCAGCGCATCACCTTGCGCCCTGGCGCTAAAACCGCCGGGATGCTGATACTGCACGCCGCTCTTTTTCCCTCCGCTCTGGGAAAATAGTTGGTTATTCGGCTGTTCGTAGTTGTGATCGCTGGTCTGAACGCTTTGAGCGGTAGCCTGAATATGTAGCTGTGCCGAGCGAATAGCCGCCATTTCCCTATTACCGCTACTGGCTGCCTGATATACCAGCGTTTGAGCCCCAGGAACCGGCGGAAAAGCGTTGTTATTATCCGCCAGCACTAGCTGATGCTTACCTTCGCTATGGGAAAAAAACCAGAAAATCCTCTCCTGCTCCAGCAGACGGGAAATAAAGCTGAAGTCGCTTTCGCCGTATTGCAGGCAATACTCGCGCTTCGCCAGTGGGGTTTTAAGCTGGAATTTAAAGTCAGAAAATCCGTTGCTTTTAAAAACCTTTTCAATGATTTCCTGCGCGCTAAGGTTTTGAAACACGCGGTTATTGCTCGAAAGCGTGAGCCACCACAGCCAGGGGTGCAGCACAAACTGATAGCGGCCTGCATTGCCGGTGGCCGCCATTTGGCGGGCTTCAGCAACCAGCCCATCGTAATGCTGGCCATTTAACGCTACGGAGAGATGCGTCGCCAGCGCCGTCTCCAGAGATGCCGCTGACAGAGCGCTGGCGGCAATGGTAGCGCTGGAAAGCGCGCTTAGCCGGGAGTCGAGATGGGCTGAAGTGGGGTCAAGACCGGTGATTGCTGGCGATATAATATTAATTTTTGTTGTGTCATACATATAACGCTCCCTGTTTCAGGTTGTCAGGCCTTGTAAGATCCATCTTGAGTGTTTTCCCGCTCGTCGACAGCAGGTGAACCTATCGGTAAGCCATGCCATTCTCAAGGATATATTGTGGCAGTGCTGGCTGTTTTCTATTTAGTTCAAACAGCATACTATTCGCCACCAAAAACACTCGCCCCCAAAAAACAAACCACCATATTTATATGCTATTAACCTTAAAGCATATTTCCATCCTCACACATGCAAACATGCCCAATGCAAAAAAAGACATCAAAACAAATCACACACCCCCAAAAAAATTATTGATAAATAAGGAAAATATCAAGTTATCTGCAAACATCTAAAAATGCGAACTGTAAAACTCTTAGTATCACAGCCAACAAAATTAGAGTCGTTCAAAATCATCTTCACAATTTATTATTTGTAAAATGATACTCGTCATGATTTACAACAAGTCATAAAACCGCGTTGTTAATCATTTTCTTTAAGGGCTACAAACAGAATCCATAGAGATGAGAAAGATACATCTTTTCGCTTTTATTGTTATATTTTGTTTATTATTTTTATTAAATAACGGCGGCATACCCGGTCAAATAAAAACATGCTAAATAATACTCTGCCTGAATCCGCCTTGGCGGGAAAATAAACTTCTTAGCCTCTCGGATATTGCTGTTCAGGAGAGCATAAGCCTTTCGTCGCCCGCAAGGTATGGAAACAATTGGGAGTATTACCATGAGCTACCCGTCTGTCTGCAGTGGCGCACTGCTTCACTGCACTTTTGGAATTGCGCCGTCGATACTGAACGTGTTGCCTGCTAACCGCATTCTGGTGAACAACATGCCAATGGCGAATATTCAGGACAACAAACCCTTTGTGAATATTCTGCCGTTTGGTATGTGCACCTGCATCGCAAACCCAACGGTAGCCGCCGCGACCGCTGCCGCATTGGGGGTGTTGACCCCTATGCCCTGCATCCCGGCAACCTCTGCGCCGTGGATTCCCGGCTCACCCACGGTGCTGGCAGGTAATATGCCAGCATTGACGTCACAGTCGATGCTAATGTGTTCGTGGGGCGGAATGATTAAGATTAACGTTCCGGGCCAGTTCACTACCATCCTGCCGTAACAGCTTGCGTTGCCAGCAGCAAAGCCGGTTTATGCCAGTACTTCAGGCCCGCGAAAAGTTTTACGCCACTCGCTGGGGCTGATATTAAAACGGGATTTGAAGCTCTGGCGAAACGAGATAGCCGACTGAAAACCTGACATTTCCGCCACCTGTTCAATGGCATGGCCGGTGGTTTCCAGCAGCTCCTGACTGCGCTGCAGGCGTTCGGCATTTAGCCATTCGCCAACGGTCATACCGGTAGCGCGGGTGAAATGACGGGTAAACGTCCGGCGGCTCATATTGACGTACCCTGCCAGCGAGTCTAAATCGTGGCGCTTGTCGATATTGCGACGCAGATAATCCAGCAGCTCATTGATCTGCATATCGCGGGTGGTTTCCGGCACCGCACGCTCAATAAACTGCGCCTGTCCCCCTTCACGGTACGGCGGCATCACCATCCGGCGCGCCACCCGGTTAGCCAGCGAGGTACCGTAATGTTCACGCACAATATTCAGGCAGCAGTCGATACCCGCCGCCGTGCCTGCCGAGGTAATCAGACGACCGTCGGAGGTATAGAGCGCGTTACCGTCCAGACGCACTTGTGGAAAGCGCTGCTCAAAATCATGCTCAAATTCCCAATGGGTCGCGGCGCGGCGATTATCCAGCAGCCCGGCATAGGCCAGCACATAAGCCCCCAGACATAATCCGACAATTTCGGCACCGCGCTGCCAGGCACTGACCAGCGCATTCAGTAACTCTTGAGCAGGTTTCTCTGCCGGATGCCCCCAAAACGGCACGATAATAATGTCGGCACTGGTCAGCAGCTCCAGGCCATGCTCCACATTGATGGATACGCCAATATCAGAAGCCACCTGCCCTGGCTGTTCGGCGCAAATACTCACGCTAAATCGTCCCGGTTCCGGCATCGCCTTATCAAAAACCATAGACGGTACCGAGAAATGAAATGGGCTAAACCCCCCCGGTAACTACAACCGCAACGGACAGAGCAGACATATCGTTTATACCTTTAAGTTAACCCGCCCGGCGAAAGTCGGAACCACGCTCTATCACCAGACGACGCGCTTCGCGCGCTAAACCGTAACAGGATCGAATGCAGAGTATAAACCGGGCCAGACTGCCCCGAGAGTGGCCTGCGGGCCATAGAGCGATGAAAAATGGTCATTACCTTATTGGAAACTCGCGTTCCACCGTCTCATTGGCGATAAAAAAAACGCCGCAGAGTATGCGGCGTCATGTTTGGCTGGCGGATAGCACAGCCTGAAAAAATCATTCGCCCCGGATAATCCCTGGCGATAGCAGACTAATTTATCGAGTTTCTCAGGCTTTCGCGGCGCGGGCAGCGGCCACCAGACCATCCAGCCATTCCTGGTGGCCGTTAAGCATTGGGTTCGGGCGGGTATTCGCCAGCGCTTTTGCCGGTTCGCCGTTCTGAGTTTCCTGAGTCAGGATGCGGACACGGTTATCCGGTAAATCCTCAATTAGCCAGGCGTGATGCACATCCAGGCGTTCTGACGTGTTTTCTTCGCCAGCCCAACCGTGCCATGCCACGCGAGCCGGCTGGCCGTTTGCCGGTGGAACATACTCCACAACCTGGGACTCAACCGGAAAACCGAAGGTGCTGAAATAGAAGCGAACGTTGTTCTCCAGCTGCGGGCCCTTATTGTCGTAAAAGCGGATATCGGCAGAGTTTTTATAGTAAGAAGGCCAGCGGAAAGGTTCGTTCAGCAACGGCCAGATATCCTGTACGCTCAGGCCTGCGATAATCATTTCGTTAGATACGAAGTTGTCGGTAAAACCTGGAACATAGCCTTCTGGCCAGTTAATCGCGTTCATTGTCATCTCCAAAAATTTATTCAAACCGTGCTAACGACCGCTGAGCAAGCGCTGTCGCACGTTCATATAAACGTTATGGAGTAATTATCCGCCAACTTCGATATAAGACAAATTATCGATTGTGATAACAAATATAAATAACCGTGATATCAGGATGAGTAGTGCTGGCTTACCTCAAGGCACAGCGCGCGGACCCATTGGTGAGCGGGATCGCGATGGGTACGTTCGTGCCAGGCCATGCTTTTGGTAAACCCAGGCACTTCCAGCGGCGTATCCATCAGGATCAGTTGGTCATGGCAGCAGGCCAGGCGGTGTGGTACCACGGCTATCATATCGGTCATGCGCAGGATTTCGGGCAATACCAGGAAGCTATTTACCGACATTCCTACCCGGCGGCGGCGGCCTATTGCTGCCAGAGCCTCATCGGTCACGCCCCAGAAACTACCTTCAGTTGAGACCAGGATATGTTCCTGTGCACAGAATTGATCCAACGTAATAGCCCCGCCCGCCGCCATCGGATGATCGGCGCGCATCACGCAAACATAGTGCTCATGGTAGAGTGCCCGACCGTGGAGTTCGGCAGGAGTCGTTTGCGGTGTAACCAGCGCCAGTGAAATATCGCCGCGCTCAAGCTGGCGAAAGAGGCGGGATTCATCCACCGGACGTACCGCCACGCGGATCCCCGGCGCACGCTTTTTAAGTGCGGTCATGAGCGGGACGATAACCGCTTTTAGCGCGTAATCAGTGGCGGCAATGGTATAAGTCAGCTCAGCGCTCAATGGATCGAAATCTGCCGGTTTCAGCAGAATGGAGATCTCAGTCAGGATCTGTTTTATCGGCCCGGCCAGCTCAGTGGCGCGCAGTGTAGGCACCATTCCACGCTGGGTGCGAACAAACAGCGGATCGCCAAAATAATCGCGCAGTCGGGTCAGCATGCCGCTAACCGCAGGTTGAGTTAGCGACAGGCGCTGGGCGGCGCGGGTTACGCTTCCTTCATCGATCAGTGCATCCAGCGCTTTCAGCAGGTTCAAATCCAGGTTTCTGATATCACCATTCATAATAAAAACCGTATTTAGCCATAAAACTTTTTATTGAATGCTAGCGGCTGGCATCTTGACTGTCGATGCCAGATACGGCTGGCGTACGGACAAATCGAATAGTTTATCCTCCCGAAACTTTGCTACAGGATAGGCATCCCTAACGTTTCCGCATTTAGCAGTAACACAGGAACAATCAGCGCATCGTCATACCCATCACGAGCTATGTCACGCTTACCACTGCCCCGCCATTGCAATAAGTTGTAAGATAGATGCACTTTATAAGTGAGTGGGATAACGGCGGAGGCATCATGGCAGGTAAACGTATTAATCGGGAAAAGCAGACTATTGATAAAATGATAGCGCTCTATTCCCGCAGCCATCCCCTGCCGGAGAACGCAGAAGACGACTACCAGGCTCTGCACGCTTATGCGATGAAGCGACTCGATCGCTGCGCCTATGGCGAAGAGAAACCAGCCTGCAAGCAGTGCCCTATTCACTGCTATCAACCGGTAAAGCGCGAACAGATGAAGGTGATTATGCGTTGGGCCGGCCCCAGAATGCTGCTGCGTCACCCGATTTTAACTATTCATCATTTAATCGACGATCGCCGCCCGGTGCCGCCGTTGCCGGAAAAATATCGCCGTAAAAAATAGCGGCGCTTTACCCCCCTTCCTGGCTTCTATCTGCGCCCGCTACGCCGGGCTGCATACATTACGGCTGGCATACTCACCAATATCTCTTAACGCATGGATCGCCCCCTCAAATCCGAAATCGTCTATCCATAATGAAAACAGTGACCCAGCGATATTTAATCGATTATGAATATTCCGGGTCTCAAAATTTAGCCTGTTTTTCAATGGTGGTTGTGAAAATTAATATCTTAAGACGTACTTCGTTACCTATTCTTAAATTTCTAACATGGGATGAATGTCACAGCATAACTAAGTTCATTTGTTTCATTAAGATAATTCAGAAACGCTCGCGAGATAAACGGCCTATGAATAAGAATCATCAACCATTAAAACTCTGATCTGGTGCGCTGTATTGCATGTATTTTTCCAGATTGCTAGAATTTCCTGCGCAATTTATAGAAACTTTCAGCTATAAACCAGCGGTGATGTTTTATTATTTTACTTCGCAATATATGCCCTTCTTTTTCGAGCGGGAGCAGTAAATGCCTGACTTTATAAATTGACAGACCGCAGAGATCGGCTAATTCACGGGTCGATAATCCTTTAGCACCTCGGGCAGCCAGTAAGTCTAGAATAACGTTTTGCTCTGGAGTTCGAATAGATACATAGTCAGTGATGCCCATCGCACCCATTAAATCCTGAAGATTGCTGCGAACGGCCAGGGACGACACTGTATGAAACGATTTTCTAATATTGTCAGTCATTTTCATATTACACGGCCTCCAATCCGCTGGAGCCACAGTGTCGTTTTTAGCCCAAAAATTAGCAACATTAACTACATCATCAATATATTGCGGATTATTTATCTAAAATTTACGCTTAATTACTATAATCGCTCTAAGAAAAGGATGTTTTTGTTAAACGTATAAGGAGGTAAACATGATGTTTAGCATTGAGGATGCCATTTCATTTGAGCCAAATTCCGCACAACTGGTCAATCTTATAACTGACGATTGTGTAGAGCTTTCACTTACCGCCTGCCGCCTGCTTACCGAACTGTTACAACACCGGGAAACGATTATTACCCGCAATGAATTATTTCTTAGGGTATTCGAAAACCATGGCGCTAAAGCCACTAACAGCAACCTCAATCAATATATCTCCACGCTAAGAAAATCACTTCTCGATCTCGGCATTGAAAAAGAGGTCATTATTACCATCCCCAGGGTGGGTTTTAAAATTTCCGAGGATGTCAATATTTCCTGCCAGACGTTATTGGACGTTGAAAAACCGGCTCCACCACAAAATACCGGTCTCAGAAAAAAACAAAAAATGCGCAAACTACTTTTCCTAAGCATGTTTGTCATTGGGCTTTCAGGCTTGCTGTTTATACTAAGGATTATTCCTGGTGATGTACTGGCTAAGCATCCGATCGCCCATAGCACTGCCCTAACTCACAACCAATGTACTATTTATCTGCCCACTGGGCTGAATCTAGAAGAAGCCCTGATGCCGTTCAATGACACCCCCTTTCATGCCAAAGCGTTAGATTGTTCCGTCCTGAAAAGAATATATATACATCAGAGGAAAATTCACGGTTCGCTGGGAACTAACGCCAGTTACTCTTTAATTGAATGCAATATTAAAACCGGGCAGTGCTCGAGTTACTACGCTAGAAAAAAAACCTATGCCCAATAGAATCGCTCTCTTGCTGTGTGCTTTCGCTCTACTGTTCGGCGTCATAGGAGCCACTTTTGTGGCCTCGTACCGTTCCGCTCCGGTTTTTATGTGTCGCACTCAGTTTTCAGTGACCCAGCAAGTTGATAACACCCGTCTTATGGCAGAAGGAACCCTGGCGATCGCTTTTAGCGGCAACCGCCTTCACCTCACTTTTGATGGCATGGCGCAGCAGGATAAAGCGCGATATATGATCCTGCGCGACATCATGCTAGAGCTAACGCCTGCGGACGCCGGGCCAGATAGCTATCAGATACGCAGCAAGAAGATAAACGCCTCCCCGGAAGATAATCTGCCTCCCACCATTGCCGCCAGTATCACGCCCGGAGTTAGCAGCCCAGGGGGTTACCTGACTATCGTTCAGCCAGGCCCCCATTTTTTAAGCATCGGGAATGACGATATGCCCCTATATGGCTGCCGGGATAGCCAGCAATAAACAAGCACATCCTTTAAAATAGCGTCATCGCGGGTGTGCTACCGAAGTTAACGCACGGCTCAGGCCTGTGTCGTTCGGGTATCCACAATGTGTTTACACAGCTCCTCAAGCGTCATATGCGGATGCCTGATAAATAACTCCGCCTCCAGTGAGATATTAAACTCGCGTTTGGCCAGTACCATCAGCTCTACGTAATCCAGGCTGTCCAGCTCCAATGCCGCCAGGGGGCGCTGGGGATTTATCTCATTAAGCTCAAGGTCTTTCGCGTCGGCAATCATGTTGGCTATCCGCGCATAAACTTCTTCATACTGCATGCTGATTCTCCTTAAATTTTAATTATCTCGTTTCTATCTTTAACGTCAGCCGATTAGTGATTTGCCGCTGAGGATGGGAGATAGCGGCTGAAACCCCAACCTGAACCACAAGCCCGCCGCCCGGCGCTTCCACAACCAGCGATGGCAGCAACCGTAAACTCACCAGATCAATGCCCATATCCCGTGTCAGAGGTGCCTGTAGATGAGCATCGAAAATCACTTCCTGATGGGTTTGTACAACGTGAAAACGGTCAAATAGTTCATTGAGGGTAAGAGGAGCGGGCAAAACGGCGGCGATCGCGGGCTGAGCCATCAAGGCCGGCTCGCAAATCAGCTGACGAAACATGATGGCATCCAGAAAGTGCCACTGGCGGGCGCCGGGCATAAGCGTCATAAACTCTCGGTACAGCGCCCGCATCTCCTCCTGAGCAGGTCGCTTAATTTCATGGCTACCGCCTTGCGGAGCCGCATTTTGTCCTGTCAGCCGACATGAGAGCCGCACCTCTTGTTGCTGCGCCTGAGTCACAACCAATGCCTGTGCGCCATCAGGCTGGACGCTTAGGCTGTATTCGGTATCGCACCATAGCGGCTGACGTAAACGCACGGTACATTTCACCCAGGGTGAAGATAAATCCGGCGCCAGTGCCCCTTTCACATCCAGCAATGCACGCATTCCATGTACGCTCAATCGCGACGCGCCCTGGGCTTTGGCGCGGGTCAGGCTGAAATGCACCGGGTTCCAGTCGCCGGAAAATCTGGCCCAGCCCATAGCGTCTTGCAGGGTGTAGCGCACCGAGGTCATGAATGACTCTCCAGCACCAGCGCCGCATTCGCTCCGCCGAAGCCAAAGCTGAGGTTCAGGGTTCGGGAAAGTGTCGCCGGACGGTGCCCTTCGGCGACATAATCAAGGCAGCACAGCGGATCTGGTTCGCTGAGATTAGCGGTTGCCGGAATGATTTGATGGGCCAGAGACTGAAGACAGACTATAGCCTCGAAACTACCCGCCGCCGCAATTAAGTGCCCGGAATAAGATTTGGTGCTGGAGACCGGGATTCGCCACGCCTCTTTACCCAGGGCCTGTTTGATGGATTCGGTTTCATTGAGGTCATTAAGTACCGTCGAGGTGCCGTGTGCATTGATATAATCCAGGCGATCGGGCGTTAACCCCGCCTGTTCCAGCGCCCCGCGAATGGTCGCCACCCGAGCGACGCAATCCTCCGCCGGAGAAGTGAAATCAAACGCATCGCTGAAGTTTGCATAGCCCGTAATTTCACCCAGGATCACCGCACCGCGTGCCAGCGCCGCCTCTCGCTCCTCCAGGCAAAGCACCGCGGCCCCTTCCGACAACACAAAACCGCTGCGTCTGGCGCTAAACGGGCAGCTGGCGAGTTCAGGCGCTTCCGGCTCCCGGCTTAGCGCCCCAAGCACGTCAATATTCCACACCGCGCAATCGCTATTAAGCGACTCCCCGGCACCGGCCAGCATCATGGAGGCCCGCCCGCTGCGAATCACTTCAAAGGCGTCACCAATCGCGATAGTCCCGGTTGCACAGGCAGCCACAGGACTATTTTGGTAACCACGTAGCCCCCAGAACTGAGTGCAGGCGGCGGTCGCCACATTCGGCATCGATAAAAAACAGTTAAATGGCGAAGTGACGCCGGTGCGTTCAAACTCCCCCACCGCGCGGTAGTTTTCATCCAGCCCCGCCCAGCCGCTGCCCAAAATCGCCCCGCAGCGCAGCGGATCGTAGCATTCACACGGGCCGGCCTTGCCAAAGGCCATGGCTACCGCCTGGCGCGCTGCGGCCAGGGTCAAACGCGCATGACGCGGCAGGCGACGGCGAATAGCCGCCGGTACGCCTTTAAGGCTCGGCTCGCTCTCAACAATGCCCATAAAGTGGGTATGAATATTGAGAGGCGACTTGTCGATATAGCGATAGCCTAACCGGTAATCCATTATCGATTCCCAGCTCTCTTGTGCTGAATCACCCAGCGGGGTAATCGCACCGTAGCCGGTAACGACGACCCGTTTTAGCGAATTATTGTGCTGCATATACGGTTGTCCTTGTAGGTTCATCTCCGGCTCCCTGAGCCAGCCAGAGCTGCAAAGTGGCGTACAGATAATCGAACTGGCTTTGCGCCAGCGCGTTTTCCAGAGTCAGGGTGTTGTCCTGCGCATCCAGCAACGTCTGGTAATCCACGGCTCCCGCACGATAACGGCTGGCGGTCAGCTTCAGACGCTCGCGGCTAATGTCCAGCGATGCCTGCAGCCTGTCCCGCTGCTCATGCGCACTAAGCCGCCGTTCCAGCGCATCATCGACTTCGGTCAGCGCCTTATAAGCCGCGCCGCGAAATGCCACTGCCGCCTGACGTAGCTGGAGGCTGGCCCGCTCGACGGTCAGCCGGGTGGTATTCCATTGGATAAACGGCAATACCAGTGCGCCGCTGATATCGCGTACCGGCTGGTTAAACCACTGGTCGAAAGCCTGCCCGGCGGAGCCGAGCGAGCCGTTGAGCGTCAGAGAGGGATAGAAGCTCAGGCGCGATACGTCATAACCGGCTAATGCCGAACGCAGCCGCGCTTCGGCTGCCTGAATATCCGGGCGATGGGCGATCACGGATAATGGTGTCGTTGTAGAAAGCGGGATCTGTTGGCGGGGATCGAGGGCCTGAGCCTCATCTGGCGCCTGTCCCGCCGGGCGATTGAGTAACAGCGCCAGCGCGTTGCGATCGGCATCAAGTTGCTGACGCAGGCTACGCACTTCATTCTGGCGGCTAAGTACCGTTTGGCGGGCCTGAAGCACATCAAGCATGCCGACTTTACCAGCCCGTTGCCATGAGCGGATCTCTTCGAGAGTCTGCCCGGCAATTTCGGCGCTGGCCGCCACATTGCTTATCTGCTGGCGCAACAATGCTATATGCCAGTACAGGCGGGCAGCGGTATCAATAGTGGTGAGGCGCAGCGCGAGATAATCCTGCTCGCTGGCGGTGGCAGCCCAGGCATCCCGCTCCCGGGCGCGCGCCAGCTTGCCCCAAAAGTCCAGCTCATAGCTCAGAGTGAACGAGGCGTTGTAACTCTCCTGGGAAGGGGTGCCGTGGCGTATGTTTTTGCTATTACTGGCCCCGCCGGAAAGCCCGATATCCGGCGTCAGGTTGGTATTGGTCAGCCCCGCAGCGTTACGTGCCAGTTGTAGTGTCAGCGCTGCGTCGGCCAGCGAGTTATTGCTGGTCAGGGCCTGATCGATTACCCCGGACAATCGAGGATCGTTAAACGCCGACCACCAGCGGTCAGGCGCAACCCGGGGGGCGGAGTCGCGGGCATTTTTTTGTGCCCAATGTAACGGTTGCGATAACAGAGGCCGTTGATAGTCGCTGCGGGTAAAAGCGCCACAGCCGCTCAGCAATAGAATCAGAGCTATCGATATCTGCTTTTTCATTCGCGTGCCAACGCCTGAGTCGGATGAAGACGGGCCGCGCGGCGCGCCGGAAAATAACCAAATGTCAGGCCGATGAGGGCGGAAAAACCGCAGGACATCACCACCGGCCCGACGGTAAAGACCATGCTGAATTCATCAGTTATCAGTCTGAACACGGCTCCGGCCAGCCAGGCACCGATAACCCCTGCCAGACCGCCCAGAATGCAGATAAGCACTGCCTCAACTAAAAACTGATTCATAATGTCCGCCGGTCGGGCGCCCACCGATAGCCTGATGCCGATTTCATGGGTTCGCTCCGTCACCGAAACCAGCATGATGTTCATCACCCCCACGCCGCCAACCAGCAGAGAAATCGCCGCGATAGCGGTAATCAGCAAAGACATCGAATCAGAAGTTTTTTTCAGCGCGTTCGCCAGCTGATCATCGGTCTGGGTAAAGAAATCTTTGCGCCCATGTTCGCGAATCAGATGGCGCTCAGTTGCCCGAACCGCCTGCTCTGGCGTCAGTGACTCCTGGAAACGCAGCGCAATGGATTCCAGCGGTTTATCTCCTGAAATTCGTTGCGTCAGGGAGCTAAACGGAACCCAGGCCGACATAAAACCGCCGACAACTTTCGGCCCCGGCTTGCGCGCAACGCCTATCACTCGCCACGGAGCTCCGGAGAGCTGCACCAGCTGGCCGATTGCCTGCTCTGCACCGGGAAACAGCGCCTCGCGGCTGGTTTCATCGAGAATCAAAACCGGCTCGCCGTCCGTTACATCCCTGGCGCTAAAGTTCACGCCCTCAACCATCTGGATGCCCTGTAGCGCAAAAAACTCCCGCGCCACACCCGTCAGCATGAGCGAAGCATCATTTCCCTGACGCACCGCCGTCACCATACTGTTCACCACCGGGGAGACATTCACCACCCACGGCAGGCGGCTCAGGCTCTCCACATCATCCAGCGACAGAGCGCGCTCCATATCGGTGCGTTTCGAGCTCCAGCCTAATCCTGGCCGGATCTCTAGCGTGGTACTGCCCAGCTTGCCTATCTCCTGCATGATGGCCTGCCGCGCGCCTTCGCCTGCCGCCATGGACGACACCACCGAAGAGATGCCGATAATAATGCCCAGCATGGATAAAAAGGCGCGCAGCCGATGGCCCCGCAAGGCTCGCCAGGCCATGCGCACCGACTCTCGAAGAGCGCGCCCCAACGAGGCACGACCGTTATCCCTCACCGGGGGCAGCGCGGGAGGCTGTGGTAACCTGGCAATTGGGTTCGGGTTATCGGCCACGATCCGCCCATCGCTGATCTCAATGATCCGCTGTGACTGGCGGGCGATATTTGGATCGTGCGTTACGATAATCACCGTATGACCATCGCCATGCAGTTGATGCAATACCGCCATGAGTGCCTTGCCGCTGGCGCTATCCAGCGCGCCGGTTGGCTCATCGGCCAGAATCACCTGCGCGCCGTTGATCAGCGCTCGCGCAATACTGACCCGCTGCTGCTGACCGCCGGAGAGCTGGAAAGGTTTATGGTCTAGCCGTTCCGAAATCCCCAGCTTTTCTGCCAGCAGCCCGATCCGCTGCTGGCGCAGCGATTCCGGCATCGCGGTATATAAGGCGGGGATTGCGATGTTCTCCCGCGCCGTAAGCCAGGGGATAAGGTGATAACGCTGGAATATAAAACCGAGGTATTGGCTGCGCAGTTCGGCCAGCCGATCGCCCGTCGCTTCATGCACCGCTCTATTATTGATGTAAACGGCCCCCTGGCTCGGACGATCCAGACAGCCGATGATATTCATCAGAGTCGATTTCCCCGATCCGGATGCGCCGACGATCGCCACCATCTCTCCCGGACGGATAGCCAGCGATACATCGCTCAGTACCGTAATACTCTCGCTACCGGCCATAAAGGTACGCCGTACGTTCTGGAGTTCAATAATGTATGGGCTATGATTCATGGCCTTCACCCCTGCTGTCCGTCAGAAGGAAGTACCACGCGCTCACCGGCTTTCAGCCCGTGGCGTACCTCAACATAGTGGCGATCGCCCAGACCTGTCTGGACGACACGGGTCTGCGGCTGTCCATTGACCAGTACCGATACCTGATAGCGGTCAGCGCCCAGTGAATGCCCCAGCGCGCCAGCCGGAATACGCCACACATTTTTAGCCTCCGCTACGCGGATAAAAACCTGCGCCGTCATCGATGTTTTTAACTGCCGATCGCGGTTGGCCACTTCAAAGGTGGCATTGTAATAAACGGCACTCGCCTGCTGACCGCCGGGCTGAGGCATTCCGGAACGGCTCTCGTCCAGCGCCTCCTGGGGGGCGGGCTGTACATAGCCCATCACGCCTTTATAGCGCTGCTGCGGGTTGGCAATGACATAAAACCAGAGCGGCTGTCCGGGATGTATTTTCTGAATATCCGCTTCGGAGATCCGGGTTTGTACCTCCATTCTCTCGAGGTTAGCCAGAATCAAAATGGTGGGTGCCGTCTGTGAAGAGACAATGGTTTGCCCTTCCCGGGTCACAATGCCTAAAACCTCCCCGTCATCCGGGGCCATAATCCGGGTATAGCCGAGATTGGCCTCAGCGGTTTGCACCGCCATTTCTGCCTGCACTATCTGGGCTTCGCTCACCGAGACCTGCTGACGCTGGGCTTCATATTGCGCCTGAGCGCGCTCCAGTTCGCTCCGTATGCCGGAGCCATCGCGGGCCATTGAGCGCTGGCGCTCCAGCTCCTGGCGATATTGCACCAGGGTGGCGGCTGCCGCGAGCCGCTGGGCGCGGGCAGACGCGAGCTGCGCGGTGGCATTTCGCAGCTCCGACTGCTGAATGGTGGGATCGATTTCAGCCAGCAGCTGGCCTTTTTTGACGCGATCGCCCTGGCGAACATAAAGTTTGCGCAGCTGCCCGTTAACCTGCGCCCCGACATTTACCTGCATCGCGGGTTTTAAGATCCCAGAGGCCAGAACCACCTTTTCGATGTCTCCCCGGCTCACTTCTGCGCTTAGTACCGGCAGCGCCGGTTCAGCGCGTAGCCAATAGCTAAAAAATGCCCCCAGCCCCAGCGCTAATAGCGCACCGCCGGTGATGAGGTACCGCGGACGCAGGCGCTTCATACCGCTACCTCCACGGCCACTTCCTGAGTTAATCTTCCGTTTTCCAGCCGGTATCGCGTCTCAAAGCGCGGCAAAATAAGAAAGCTATGGGTCACGACGATCAGCGTTTTGCCGTGGCGTCGGCAGTGGCTTTGAATTGCACTGATAACGCTCAGCGCGGTGTCGTCATCCAGATTAGCGGTCGGCTCATCCAGTACCATTATCGGGCGCTGACTGTAGAGCGCCCGAGCCAGTAGCAGGCGCTGACGCTGGCCCAGGGAAAGCCCGGCATGACTTTCGCGAATCAGAGCCTGGATACCGCCGGGGAGTGAGCGTATGGCCGGGCCTAACGCCAGCTCCTCGAGCAGCGCCTCAATTTTAGGGCCATGTTCTGGCAGAAAGTGGGGATCAAATAGGGTGACGTTATCCACCACCGAGGCGTTAAACAGGATATCTTCCTGGCTTTGCAGAAAAACCACCTGGGCCAGCTGGCGGGCTTCAATCGAGATTCCATCGGCGCGGCACTCCCCAAGGTTTGGTGTCAGCAAACCGGCAATTATCCGCAGCAGCGTGCTTTTACCGGCACCCGATTCGCCGACAATCGCGACCTGGCCTCCGGGGGGAATATCGAGGCAGATATCATGCAGGATGGTTTGTTTAGGGTCATATCCATAACACAGCCCGGCAAACGTAAGGCGCGGAGTATGCCCGGCAGCAGGCCGCAGCGTAGGAGATGGTGGCAACGGCGCGCTGGCTGGCGTTTTAAACAGCGCCTCTGCGCGTGAATCGATAACCTGAAGCTGCGTTTTCTGGATAATGGCGTAGAAAATGCGCGTGACGTAAGAACTAAAAATCTGTCGCAGAAAGCTATAGGCAAAGAAATCGCCCAGCGAAATCAGGCGCTGATGCACCATCGGTAGCACCACCACCATAAACAGCACCATCTCCAGGCTTCCGGTTAGCTGATACAGCCCCTCTTTGACCTGCTGATAAATTTTCTGGCGCTGTAAACAGGTAAATAACTCGCTGCTCAGCCACGCAAATTGCACTTTGCGCTGGTTCTCCAGCCCGGCGCTTTTTATGGTGAGCGCGCCCTGCAACGTCTCCATAAAGAAATCGTTCAGAACGGCGCTTTTTTGCTGCAACGCCCAGGTATAAAAACGGTCGCGGAACACGGCCCAAATGCTGATGGCCCCCATAACGGTGACCCCGAGCGCTGAAATGAGCGCCAGAATCGGCGCAATCCAGAACATCACGCCAAGCGCAATCGTACAGATAACCCAGTCACTGCGCAGACCATTATCCAGCTCAATTTTCTGTAGCAATCCCCCCTGCCAGGCGACAAAACGGCTAAATGTCTCCCCAGGTGCGCGCTTTTCAAAAAAACGCAGCGGGTTATTAAGCATCCGGGAGAATCCCTGTGCGCCATTGAGCAACACAAAGCGTTTGATGTAGCGCTCACTGATAATGCGAACGCCCAGTGCCAGCAGGGTGGCAACGGCGAAAGCAGCAATAAATGCCCCGTATGGAAATGGGCCATCGGCCGTACCGGAGAAGGCCTGATTAATGGCGTTACTCACCATAATAGGCATCAGAAACAGTGTGAGTGAAACCAAAAAGGTGAGCAACATCAGCCGATAAATACCTGGGACTTTCGCCGTCTGACGCAGGCTCATTACCGAGGCCGCGCCGGAGGCGAATCGTTTTTTTCCCCCCGGTAAAGGTTCACGTGGCGGTTGTTCATCTTCCAGGATTAGGGCATAGCCGCTGATCTCTTCTTTTAACGCCGAAAGCGGCAGCCACTGCTGGCCAATGGCCGGATTCATAACGCAGGCGTAATTGCCCTGACTATAGGCCAGCAGAACGTAGTGACTGGCACCATAATGAATAATCGCCGGAAACGGCAGCTCGCTCAGTTCCCTGTGCTCGAAGCGCACCGGTGCGGTCGCGATATCCATCTGCCCCAGAACATCCGCCAAATCATTGAGTGAGCTGCCGTGATCAGAGGCGGGATAGCGCTCACGCAGAACGTCCAGCGAGGCCTGATGCCCCTGGGTCTGCGCCAGCATGGCAATACAGGCCAGCCCACATTCGTTGGTCTCCTCCTGGAAAACCATATCGGGAATTATCGTCGTCATTATTTTGTTAGTTGTTAATGAAATAGAGGGAGTGGCTGTGCCACAAAAGCCAGTCATCGGGATAATCCCGTAGAGTGCTTTCGATAATTTCCGGCAGGCGAGCTGCCGCATCCGCTGCGGCTACCGGCGGCAAAATATCAATGCCAATACCGCCGCGATAATGGAGGCGATAGAAGATTATCTGCGCGCCAATCGCCGCAGATAGCCGCACCACGCCGTTGTGCAGACGAGCCGGAAGCCCAAACAACCGGCAGGGGAATTTATCGGCCCCGCCTCGGGTGCCATGTTCGGTATAGTCCGGCGTGATATCAGGAAAGATAATCAGATTCTGCTGCCCGGTTTTAACGTCAACCATCAGCGACATTAACTGAGTGGCAAGGCGCGGGTTGTCCTGGTTAATGGAGCAATATTCCAGCGCCACGCCGCCGCGCTGGCGGCTTTGCTCATCAAACTGCGCGGCGCTGGCGGAAACCACAACGCTGGCCCGGCCCGGTTTCACCCCCGCCCCTACCATGGCTGCAATCACATCGGAAACCGTATGCAGAGGAGCCAGAATGACCGGCGTTTTCCGGGTATCAAGTTCGGCGACAGCATCGTCCAGCCGCTGGCTACAGGCGGCAATTTGCGCCAGCGTTAGTTTGTCCTGGCCCCAGGTGGCCGCCTGTTCGAGAATGCGCCGCCGCCGGGCTATCCAGCCAGCATTAATACGCCGGTCATCGTGTATCAGGCTGCGGTAGTTAGCGCTGGCAACCGCGCTAAGTCGGCGATAGTGCGCACCAGTAAATCCCAGCCGAGAAAGCAGCCATGCGCCGCCCAAAAGCAGACGCGTTCCGCCCAGGCGCTGTATTTGACGCAGCGCAGCCATTGCAAATCCCGCGCCCCGCCGGTGCCATTGGCGGCACCGAAACCCGGCATTTTTTACGCTAAATATCCACCGAACCAGCCAGAAACGCAGCGCCATATTCAGTCCCTTTTCTCCAGCAGCTCCAGCATTCTTTTGGAGAACTCAGGGAAATCGGCGTCCTGTGCCACCACATAGCGCCCGTTGATGATAAACATCGGTGTCGCATTAATGTCGTAATAGCGAGTGATAGCCTTCATATCCGAAAGGCGTTGTTGCACCGCCGCACTCGCGCTCACCTCGTGGTAACGCGCAACATCTACGTTATTCGCGCGCAGCCAGCCATCCAGCAACAAGGGGTCATTGAGGTTCTGGTTTTGGGTAATGATGGTGTAATAGGCGTTATCGCGCAGACGCTTTTCCAGCCCCATCTCTTCAAGAGTGGCGAAAATCGGCGCCCATGTCGCCAGTCCGCCTGAGCCCGCTACGTGAATAACTTTAAAAGAGGTTTCCCGGGGCAGCGATTGCCTGAAGGCCGCGATATTGGCCTCGTTCATCGCGCAGTAGTGACAGCCATAAGACATCACTTCAATAATGCTATTGGGCGTTTTAATCGGGCTTTGCGCTGCCTGAGCCGCGCCTATATCACGAAATGCCTGTGACTCGCCCTTTGTCGAGAAGGTGTTAAATACAAACAGGTGATAACTTAATACTGTCATTAACGATGAAATAATAATGACGAATAAAGTCCACGCCCAAAAAGTTCTGCGTTTTAATTGCATAACCTGCCTCTTTCCTTGATAACGCGGCAAGGGCATGGAGTCGTCTCCATGCCCAAACAAATACGCTGAGAAAATTACGCGGCGTTAGGTACCTGACACATATTATTCGGCGCGTCTTTCATGGTGGTGGTGGTGCCGTGTTTATCAGTACAGGTGGTAACCAGTTTGCAAGAAGATTTACCGCCAATGGAGACGACTTCATAGGTGCTGGAGCAAGTCTTGCAGTGACCGCCAATAACGCCTGCTGCTTCAATTGCGTTGATCTTTTTCATAATGACTCCTGTTTAATTTCCTTGATATTAACTACGTGGTTATTTACCGGGATACTTACCCGGCAAATTCTTGAATAAGATTCATCAGTTAAAAACTAATGGGGTACCGAGGCCACCAGCCCGCTAAATATTTGCACCAGATCGGCGTTATTACGCGCATTAAGCTTTTTCATTAACCGCCGTTTGTGATAACTCAGGCGCTGAACATCGCTTTTAACTTCGTAGGCGATTTTGGTCAGTGATTTTCCTTTAAATATCTCTTCCATCAGCCACCAGTCATAGCTGGAGATAATTTTATGCACATCGCCAGACAGCCAGCATGAGCGGGTATAACTCACCAGAGAATGGCTAAAAGCGTTTCTCTTTTCCGTATGAGTGCTTAACTCATGGAGAAAAGGCGTGACGTAACAGAGTGACTCGGTTTTTAATAACCAGCTCGCCGCCGGAATCAATGAATACAAGGCAAAGAACAGCGGTATGTTGCTGGGCCGCAATAACACCACCACGCGTAAATCACCGCACATACTTATCTGGCGGATTTGGCTAATGGCAGCAAAGCGATCGGCCGGCAGGCTGTTAATATCAAAAAGTAAGCTGCGTTTTTTGCCGTTATACTCCGGTGAGTTAATAGAGCTCATCAGCGTGCCAAAGTCGTTATAACAGCAGCAGGATAATTCCTCTTTTACCAGGTAATCGAGGATTAACGTTTTCATGCCACGGCCAAAAAATGAGTCCTTGTCGTAAATAAAATATTGATTATCCATAACTCCTGACCTTGCTGTTCGGCTATTGGTAATTCAGGGTGTAGTTTGCGGTGGCAACAAAAGCGCCGGGGCTTAAAGTGCCGTTTTTCACCGCATCCGGATCGGCTTCAATAAATGCAGCAAAATCCAATTGCAGATTTGCATTGCTAATTGAAACCGCCCTGGTGGGCTCACCCAGTTTTATCTCCGTGCCATCTGATTCCTGGAGGCCGATGCCGATACCGCTGGCATTTCCCGGTGGTACCGGTTTAATCGCCAGGCGCTCGTTCATATTGGCCGCCCGATCGCCGTTAAATGTCACCGTGACCGAGTTCCACACCGCCGAAGTGCAATCCTGAAGATGAATTGCAAATGCCTTAGGCGAGCTTTTGCCGCCGCCTGACAGGCTTTTGGTCGATAGTGTGCCGAAATCCACCGGTATTTTTTCTGACCCCGGCGCAATACTGCAGGGCAGCGCCTGTACGGTACCGGTAAATTTAATATCCCCGCCGATAAGCTCCGTGTTGGCGCAGCCCGGCCAGGCAACTAAAAATAACAGCGGTGTTAGCGTAAACGTGAGCAACCTTTGCATGTGGGCTCCTTACTGAAATTCAGCGACAACCGTTGCCGAAGCGCTAAAATCCCCTTCTGGAATATCAACGCTGTTGTTGGCAATCGGGGCCGCAGTCAGGTTCCAGTCCCCTTCATTATTGGTAAAACCTTTAGCCGGATAAAACTGATTCGGCACCACCGTATTACCGCCCGAATCACGCAATACAATGCCGAGATTACTGCGGTCATTTGCTCCCGTGGTGCTAAGATAATCGCTATTAAATCCGGCCGGATTTGGCTGACGAATAGAGAGTTTGACGCTCATATTTCCGGTAGAGAAACTGCCGCCCTGGCATTTGACATGGATAGGCACCGGCTGGCTATAGTCCACCCCATTCAATTTACTGCCGGTTCCAGGAATAGTACCGAAGGCAACATTGATGGGTGAGCCGTTATTAAAAATACATTTGTCGGCCACCGTTAAAATACCTGAGTTCAGATTAACCTGAGCCATTGGGGTACCGCGCCCGGCGACTCCACCATCCAGACGTCCGAATAAGCGCGCAACTTCAGTGCCCTGCAAATTAACACCATTGATAATTGGCTTAGTTAATTTAAAGGTCACTACCCCTTTACCCCCAGAGTTAAATTTCTGGGTGAGTGCCTGCCAGCCACCGTGATTATTAGGACTGGCAGGGTTACAAGTATTTTGATCGGCTTTGTTAGTAACATCATTAAATGGCACAGCATGGTTTTGCTGCTCCCAGCCGCCAATAAAGATTTCGACCTTAACATCCATGTAGTCGTTAAGCTTAAGAAACTGGGGAGTACTACCCGGCTGTAGGACAGATGCTTCGCCGCTAAATAATATGGCCTTCTGATCCATTAAGTGGGTGCAATAAGCCTCCCCCGGATAATTCTCCGAAAGGCTAAAAGGAAAGCTATATTCAGCTCCCGCGACATTGGAGGTGATATTCATATTACCAATGTCGATATTATAAATTTGTGTTCCCTGAGTTGACCGAATTTCACCGTCGAATGCCGCTTCGCATACCCACGGCAGCAGGCTGATTAGCCCAATGGCGGCCTGAATCACAACTCCATATTTGCGCGCAGACATTACAAATACTCCATTTTGATGCGCAGCAGGCCGCTAAATTCCCCGGCCATCACGTCGCGACCGGTCGATTCAAGCGCCGCCGTGAGCGTAATAACGCTATCGCCCGGCTTTATCAGATAAGGATGCTGGGTGGTCTGGAGGTTCAAAGCTTTGCCAGAGGCATCCATCAGGCGGATCCCTGCTCCGCGGCTCTCTCCCGTTGTCCTCAACAGCTGCGGATTAACCGGGTCAGATTCGCCAATTAACGTAAGCTGAACCGCTGACTCCCCGGTGGTACGCGCGCGCCATTCATTTCCCTGCGCCAGAGATGACAGCCCGCTACGGCTCTGGGCTGCCCCTTTCAGGCAGTCCTGAAAATAGAGCGACACGGTTACCGGCTGGCTGCGATCGCCAGCCTGATGAAAACGACGCGCGCTTATCGGGCCAAGATCTACCGCCTGGATGCGACTGCCAGCGGCCAGCACGCAGGGAGAGGCATAAACCGCGCCGTAGAAATGTACCGTTCCACCGTCTTCACTTGTCCGATCGTTATCGCGATGCTGTGGCATCACCGGCGTATCAGCCCAGGCCGCGGTCGCGACAGACAGCATGGCCACCATACCTATCATCCTGATATTGCGCATGACTCATCCTCTTACTTAACCTTGCTCGGCCTCTGGCAACGCCCGACATTCACTCCCTGCGCAGCGATACTTCAGTTCCGGGTGCCCACCGTAGTCGTTGACGTACATCATGGAGAAGCTGCTCACCGAAGGATCGGTAATGGAGAAATCCAGACTGCTTTTAGGCGGGATCATAATTCCCGGAAAACGGGTGATACGATCGGCGTCGCTACCGCCATGCCGGGAAAGGCCGATGACGGTGATGTAATACGGCGTTGGATTTTCGGCACGCATCTGAGCGCCGTTTTTATGAAACACCACCCGATCCTGCCAGATAGCCGATTTGTTCTTAGGGATAATTGCCGCAGGGCGATAGAACAGCTTGATACGCGACTGCATGGCTAGTTGCAGAACATTCGGCTTATCCGGCTTGGGCGGGATCTCACGAACATTGAGATAAAACAGACTCTCGCGATCTTTAGGCAGGCTTTCTATTCCGGCCGTTTTAGTCACCCTGGCGATGCCTTTTTGGCCGCCATTAATACGCTGGAGCGGGGGCAGCACCATCAGCGGCGCATTAATTTTTTGCCCTTTATCATCTTCAACCCACGACTGGGCCAGGAATGGCACATCCGGGCTGGTATTGCTCAGATTGGCGCTGGCTGAGCTATCTTTCTCGGTAATAATGAGGCGAGTGCGATCCAGGGAGACGCCCGCCTGCGATGCCGCGCTGACGGCGGCCAGGATTAACCCGACCGACCAGTAACGGTTAAATGTTATCTTGCTCATTTTTGACCTTATTTATTAAGTTACGTGACGCCGCACCTGCCGGTTACTGGCAAGGCAATAGCACGGTCGTCGCTGTGGATACCTGTTTGGGAACGGCGACCTGACACTGCGTTTTACCCGCCCAATTCACCTTCAGCTTCTCATCGGGATTAACTCCGGCAAGCCAGGCCACGCCGCCATCCAGAACCATGGCAACGCTCACCCCATCGTCATTGAAAACTTCAGAACCAAACGGCGGCACGCTGTGGTCAGCCAGACGGATCGTGGCCATCATTTTTTCACCTTTCGCCATACCGAAAGCCTGATAGCCAATAGCCCCTTCAGTCAGCGTCGTCGTGCTAATTCCCTTCGCGGCTTCGATACTGCTATCCATATCGTCGACATCGACCCGGGTATCAAAGCTGGTGTAACTCACTACATCCGGTACTACCGCAATGCCAAAGGCGTTGGTCCTTGCCTGACCGTTATTGAGGGGAACTCCGCTGATTCCATTGGTATCGACCATAATGCGAGCGGTATCGAGGGTCGCGCCGCTGTTATGCATAGCCGCGCCGTGGCGAGTGGCAGTGAATCCGCCGCGCAGAGTGCTGCTTAACGCCATATAGCGATCCTGCTGATAACTGGCGCTGGCATTGATTTCGGCCAGCTGCGAACGGCGCTGGTAGTAACCATCAACATTGGCATAACCGTTCTGGCTCGCACCGGCACGAATTCGCCAGAGATTGTTGTAGTCGCTGTTGTCGGTGTAGCTGGCCATCGGGCTGGTCTTGCCGTTGTTAGATTGCAGATCCAATCCGGCCCATTTGTTATCGCCTACCGGAATAGAGATGGATAGCGCCAGTGAGTCATCCTGACGACCGCGATATTCAGTGCGATAAGCCGAGAGATTGGTAGTGATACCTTTAATAGAGCCAACGCGCAGCGAGCGGCCCAGAGACATTCCGTAGCGATTTTGACTGCCTCTGTCCCAGTAGTTCTGATGGGTAAACGTAAGGAATACCGTGGTAGCCCGATCGGGTTTATCGGCCCAGAAAGTTTTAGTCCCGGTAATGGTGTAAGACTCTTTCTCCCGGCCCACGTTGTCATAATCGTCATAGCGATCGTCGAGATACTGCGACATGGTGCGGTACTCTTTTTCACTAAACCGATAACCGGCAAAGTTGATAGAGCTGTTGTAATCATCAAAGGTCTTGGCGTAGCTCACTTTGTATGAGGAGCCGGAGAGTCGGTTGCCATCCCGGTCTTTACTGAATGACTGAGTGACATCAAACGACATTGAGCCGATAACATAGAGATCGCGACCGACCCCCAGCGAAAGTGCGCTGTAATCTGTACCCGCCGTTTGGGTTCCGCCATAGAGCGACCAGGCGTTAGAGATCCCCCATGAAAAGTCCCCGGAGACAAACTCCGGCCCCTGTAACTTATGGTTATAGTTCGAGGGCTTCCCGCCTGCTATGTTATAGCGCACGTAGCCAGGCCTGGTCAGATAAGGCAGATTTGCCGTATTAACCTGGAAGGTAGAAACCGATCCATCCTGCTCCTCAACCCGAACGTCAAGCGTACCGCGCACCGAGCTGCGCAAATCCTGGATATTGAACGGCCCGGCGGGAACCGTGGTTTCATAAATCGTTCTGCCATTCTGGCTAACGGTAACTTTGGCGCTACTTTTCGCTATCCCATGAACTTCCGGCGCATATCCCTGAAGGTTCGGCGGCAACATACGCTCATCGCTTATCAGGTTTGCTCCGGTAAAGCGCACGGTATCGAACACTTGCGAATTAAGGTAAATCTCCCCTACCGTCAGTTTGGCGGCCATCATCGGCAGCGGGCGATAAGCGTAGAACTGGTTCCAGTCAAAATCGAACTGATGGTTAGTACTGTAATAGCTGGTTTGATACTCGCCGCGCAGACGCCATCCGCCGACGTTAAAACCGGCCTGGCCATAGCCCGAAAGCGAGCTGTAATTTTCACTGTGATCTAACTGATGGGTGGTCTGGCCGCTCAGGCTGTAATCGAAAATTGCCCCGGCAATACCGTTGTCCCACCGCTCAGGCGGAGTCCAGTCCGGGTCGTTATATTTCATCCATGCCTGAGGGACGACAATGTTTAGCGTCCCGGCATAGTTAGTCAGTCGGGCGCCCGGCAGATTCTCCAGCGTGAAACAGCCTTCGCTTATCGCGGTAATTTTTTCCCTGGCCTCATCTTTTAGAGCCAAACGGGAGATAAGATCTTCACTCAGACAGGCGCGGCTCTCTTTGCCACCGGCCAGAGGGATGTAGCGCACTTTTTCCTGATCGATACTGCGACCATTTATTTGAACATCCAGCAAATAGACGCCAGGGGTCACATAGTTATCGCTGGCAAAACGGGTTAAATCGACATGAGTACGGTCGGCGGCATCTAATACATCGGTATTAAATTCGATGGCAGTATCGGCCAGCGCCACCGGACAGTAACAGGTGACAAAAACATGGAGCGCTATTATTTTTAATTTTGTTTTGAGCCTGAGAACCATGACATTTCATCCTGAAAAAACCCGTAAATCCGGCCGGTATTACTGCCTGCCTGGGCACTCACTTACTGGTAATCAATAAAAAAACGCGCGCTGGCGAAAAAGTCGCCGGCTTTAATAAAGTTGTGTACCGGAACCAGGGTGGCGGTAAAACGCAGCACACTGTCATTCTCACTTAATTCGTATCCGGGAGATTCACGCCCAAAAATAAGCGTGGCTCCATGGCGATCGCGGATCCTTATCCCAAACCCCTCTCCTGCCCCATCAACTTTTAGAACGCTGGCATCACTACCGGCGATATCGCCGAGGAAAGTAATGCTGGCTAACGGATAGTGGCTAACGCCATCGCCGCCAATTAATGTGGAGCATCCGGTTAATCGAATAGAAAATGGGCGACTGGTTCGACTTTCATTTTTAAAATTAATATCGCGAGCCGCTATCTCACCAAAATCGACAGATAAATGACGGGACTGCGGATCGATTTCACACCCGGCTTCGATGAGCTCGCCGGACATCGATAATTGTCCGGGAATAATAGCCATTGCCGCAGAGCTACTGACAAATAAAATAACCGCCGCACGGCCTATGACTAACATCCCTTTATTAATGTCCATAAAGTTGGAATTGTCCGTGAAACCAAAATTTATCTATCAATAACGCGGGGAGCTCCCCGCGTCGAAGTGCAGTCAGATATTACTGGTAGTCGATCTGGAAATTGATAGTCGACTGAAAGGTACCTGCAGTAACAGTGTTGGTGTCGTTATCAGCCTTCAGGAAAGCCACGAATGGTATTTTATTAGTGCCATTTACCAGAGTAACTGGAGTCGTTTTTTGGCCCCATTTTACATCCTGGCTGGCGCTGTCTTTCAGGCCAATACCGGCGCCTGACGCAGTCCCGGAAGTGAAGGCCGCCAGAGTGGTATCATTCGGGTTGGTGCTGGTTGGGGTGTAAGAAACAACGGCGCTTTTAGCCACGGTAGTATCGCAGTCTTGCAGTTCGATATTCTTCTGCACATCTTTAATCTTACCGTCTTTAAGAGCAGATACCGGCACCTGACCGAAATCGACGCTAACCGGGCTTGAGTTTGGCGCCAGACCGCAGGCGGTATTAACCAGCTCACCCTGAAGTTCAATTGAACCGTTAGTGGTAGCAGGTGCCGGTGCCGGATCTGCCGCCAAAACGGAACCCGTGCTCAGAACAGCGGTGAATGCCATAGCCACGGCTACTTTATTCAATTTCATGTTTGTATCCTGTATTAATCTTTTTATCCTAAAAAATAAAGAGCCCGAGAATAACGAAACTAATGCCCGTTAATTCTGATAGCTCTTTACTATCCTTATAATTCCATTTAGCTAAATCCGGTGCCCAATCAATTTATCCACCACGATATTTATTCCCTTTTCCCTTGGGACAGCAAAATGCTAACAAATACTTTTTTTTGCTTAAAGATAACTTTTTAATATATATCAAATAAAAAACATTTCACTTTATAAGGAATAATTCTTATATTTGATCTCGCGAGATGTGTTGATAAATCCTAATTTATTTTTTCGCCGTCTTGTCACTGATTAATTTTGTTAAAACTCATTGCAATAGCAGGGTGATAGCTCAGTGCCCTGGCTGCATAAATTCTTACTGGCTAATGTCACTCTCTATTATCATTCTGAATTAACTGGAGATTTATTAAGCACTCTATAAAGTGATGGCCAATGAACGTAATCAATAAATCTATGGCTGACGTTCTGCCGATCGGCAGCCTTCAATACTCGCCACTCGCCCAAAAGAAGCTGAGGGTAAATTAGCGCTATCCACGGCCGCACTTTCCTCTGCGCCAGGGCAGATTCTTCAGCCCTGCCCCCCTCCCCCAAAAAATTTATCATCAGTGGCGATATTTTTAATATTTTACCGTTTTGTAACATTTGCATAGTCTCAGGTGACACGCGGTGAGGCCTGTTCTTCACCTCTATTGGGTCATTTAGGGGCACAGTTATGGCAACAGAAAAAATCATCATCGATACGCTGATAGTCGGCGCCGGTCAGGCAGGCATCGCGATGAGTGAACACCTTACCAATCTGGATATTCCTCATCTGGTACTGGAAAAGGCCCGTATTGCCGAAGCCTGGCGCAGCGGGCGCTGGGACTCGCTGGTGGCGAATGGCCCTGCCTGGCATGACCGCTTTCCTAATATGACCTTCCCCGGCGCGGAAGATGGTGACTTTGTGGCTAAAGACCGGGTGGCCGATTACTTCGCCAGCTATGCGGAAAAATTTCAGGCTCCGATTAAAACCGGCGTTGAAGTACTGCACGCTGCGCGCAATCAGGGGCGTCCGGGATTCACCATTGAAACCACCATTGGCACCATTGAAGCTAATTATCTGGTGGCTGCGACCGGACCATTCCAGCGCCCGGTTATTCCGGCCATTGCTCCTAAAGTAGAAGGCATCCACCAGATGCATTCCGCCAATTATAAGAACCCACAGCAACTCACTGATGGTGCGGTATTGGTCGTCGGAGCGGGTTCCTCGGGCGTGCAGATCGCCGATGAGCTGCGCCGCTCCGGGCGGGAAGTTTATCTGTCTGTAGGTGCGCATGACCGCCCGCCGCGCGCTTATCGTGGGCGAGATTTTTGCTGGTGGCTGGGCGTACTTGGCCTGTGGGATGCCACTACTCAGCCGGGTAAAGAGCATGTGACTATTGCCGTAAGCGGCGCGCGCGGCGGCCACACCGTTGATTTCCGCGTGCTGGCTTCTCAGGGCATTAAACTGGTGGGACAAACCCGCAGTTTTGAGCGCGACGTGGCGACCTTCTCTGCCGATCTGGCGCAAAACATTGTGCGCGGCGACCAAAACTATCTGGCACTGCTGGATGCCGCCGATGCGTGGATCGCCAGCAATGGCGCAGACCTGCCAGAAGAGCCGCAGGCACGGGAGTTTCTACCGGATCCAGAATGTATGACGCAACCACTGACCGAGCTAAACCTGAGCTCCGCCGGCGTCACCACCATCATTTGGGCAACCGGTTATGTCGCTGACTATAGCTGGCTGGAAGTGGATGCCTTTGATGAGCAGGGCAAACCCCGCCATCAGCGCGGCGTATCCAGTGAGCCTGGTGTCTATTTCCTCGGCCTGCCGTGGCTGTCGCGGCGCGGCTCCAGCTTTATATGGGGCGTGTGGCACGACGCTAAATTTATTGCCGACCACATCGCAACCCGCCGCAAATATCTGGAATGGACGCCGCAAAAATAAGCCCACGCAGGCCAGGGTAAGGGTCAGATGAAATTATTCTGGCTCTTCCCTGAGAGTTGTACGCTGTTTTTTACTTAATAGTTTGATTTTTTGGTGATTTTTACTTATCGACTTAGTACAGCAATAAGTAATCAATATGCTGAAAACAGCAGGTATTGATGAATGCGATGGCTCAGTACAGGGATTGTTTTTTTATCGTTAATAAGCAGCTTTTTTATATTTTACTCACGGATAAAACCGCCCGCATTATCGACGAGAACAATCTAATCACGCCCGGCGGCAGGCTGCCTGCCCCGAGGCCTTACGTGTCCTGGAGCGCATCATGTCTGTTAATGAAACGGCCCCACCGCTGATAGAGAAACATACTATCGGCTACATTCCTCCCCAAGAGCGCCACGGACAGGTCAGGGATCTTTTCACACTGTGGTTTGGCGGCAATATCGCGCCATTACCCATCGTAACCGGCGCGCTCGGCGTGCAGCTATTTCATCTCAACCTGGTTTGGGGGATCACCGCAATTCTGGTTGGCCAGCTGGTAGGCGGCGTGCTGATGGCGCTGCATTCAGCACAAGGCCCGCAGATGGGGATCCCACAGATGATCCAGAGCCGCGCCCAGTTCGGATCGCTGGGATCGCTGCTGGTGGTCGCTATTGCCGGGATCATGTATATCGGTTTCTTCGCCTCAAATATCGTACTGGCAGGCAAATCATTACACGGCGTGGTTAACCCGGTACCGGTGCCGGTCGGCATTATTATCGGCGCGGTGGGTTCCGGCATTATCGGGATTATTGGCTATCGGTTTATCCACGTACTCAACCGTATCGGTACCTGGGTGCTGGGCATCGGTATCCTGCTGGGCTTTGGCTATATTTTTACCCACGTCCATACCGCAGACTTTCTGACCCGCGGCGGTTTTAATATTTCCGGCTGGCTGGCTACCGTCTCGCTTTCGGCTCTGTGGCAAATCGCCTTTGCCCCTTATGTATCTGACTATTCACGCTATCTTCCGGAAAACGTATCGGTATTTTCTACCTTTATGGCGACCTGGCTTGGCTCTACGCTCGGCTCCAGCCTGGCATTTATTTTTGGCGCGGTAGCAGTTCTGGCGACCCCGGTCGGCACCGATACCATGGACGCGGTAAAACAGGCGACCGGGGTATTAGGCCCATGGATGTTAGTGCTGTTTTTGCTGAGCGTGATAAGCCATAACGCCCTTAATTTATATGGCGCGGTGCTGTCAGTGATCACCCTGATACAAACCTTTGCCTGGCGCTGGCGACCAACCAGCCGCAGCCGGGCGCTGCTGTCGGTCATTATTCTGGTGGGCTGCGCCGCGATCGCCGTTTCAGGAGCGGCGAATTTCATCGGCCACTTTGTGGATCTGGTGCTGGCGCTGCTGGTGGTTCTGGTGCCGTGGACTGCTATCAATCTGATTGATTTCTATGCGATCCATAAGGGCCAGTACGACATCGAGTCTATTTTTCAGGTTAATGGCGGTATTTATGGGCGCTACAACGCTCAGGCTCTGCTGGCTTATGCCGTCGGTATTCTGGTGCAGATCCCATTTATGAATACCCCGCTATATGTTGGCCCAATTTCAGCGCACATTGACGGTGCCGACCTCTCATGGCTGGTTGGCCTGGTCGTCACGTCGCCGCTCTATTATTGGCTGGCCCGCCGCAGCGGAGCTACGCGCCAGAAAACGTCTTACTCTGCTTCCCAACAATCTGGCAAAAGCCAGCCCGTATAAGGAAACCGCTATGAAACCCGTCACCCATACCCGTATCCGGATGTTTAACACTAAAGAGACCTACCCTAACCAGACACTGGATAATGACCTGTGTCAGGCGGTGCGGGCAGGCAATACCATCTACGTTCGCGGCCAGGTGGGTACCGATTTTGAAGGCAATCTGGTCGGGCTTGGCGACCCGCGCGCCCAGGCTGAACAGGCGATGAAAAACGTTAGCCAGCTGCTTACCGAAGCCGGTAGCGACCTGTCTCATATCGTTAAAACCACCACCTATATTACCGATCCTCGTTATCGCGAAGCGGTTTATCAGGAAGTAGGCAAATGGCTGAAAGGGGTATTCCCTATCTCTACCGGCCTGGTGGTTGCGGGCCTGGCGCAACCTCAATGGTTAATGGAAATCGACGTTATCGCCGTCATCCCTGATGGGGAGAGCGCTAAGGGGGCGTTATGACTTTCTCTATTGCCGGACGCTGCCCGCATACCGGGCAGTTGGGCATCGCCATCAGCTCATCGAGTATTGCGGTTGGCGCACGCTGCCCATGGCTGCTGGCGGGCGTCGGGGCGGTATCGAGCCAAAATATTACCCTGCCCGCCCTCGGCCCGCGCATTCTCGAGCAACTGGCCCAGGGCCACGGCCCGGATAAAGCCCTGAGCCTGGGTATGGCGGACGATCCGTTTAGCGACTGGCGGCAGGTGACGGTACTGGACGCTAAAGGCAATTCAGCCGTATTTAGCGGCAGCCACAGCCTGGGAACTTACCATTCGGTGCAAGGCGAACAGTGCGTAGCTGCCGGTAATATGCTGGCCTCACCCCAGGTGATTGAGGCGCTGGTCAGCACTTTTGAACAGACGCCAGGCCCGCTGGCCGCCCGGCTGCTGGCGGCTATGCATGCCGCGTTGGACGCCGGTGGCGAAGCGGGGCCGGTACATTCTGCCGCCGTCAAAGTGGCGGGAGAACATTCCTGGCCAATCGTCGATCTGCGGGTTGACTGGCACGATAGCGCGCCACTGGATGCCCTGAGCGAACTATGGATAGCCTACGAGCCACAGCTGGAGGCCTATCAAACCAGAGCACTGGATCCGCGCACTGCCCCATCTTACGGAGTTCCTGGCGATGAGTAGCAGCGCGCACGAGCAATTGGCTATTCTGCTGGCCGAAGATACCACCAGCCGGGAATCTAACCTGGCGCTGATTAGTTATATTCGTCAGTACCTGGCGGGCCTTGGCGTCAGCACCCAGTTATTTCACAACCCGGAAGGCACCAAGGCGAACCTGCTGGCCCGCATGGGGCCTCCAGGGCCGGGCGGCGTAATGCTTTCCGGGCATACTGACGTGGTGCCGGTCGATGGTCAGGCCTGGAGTGTTCCCCCTTTCTCCCTCACCGAGCGCGATGGACGTTACTACGGCCGGGGCAGCGCCGATATGAAAGGGTTTATCGCCTGCGTGCTGGCGGCGGTGCCTGATTTTCTGGCCAGGCCACTCAACGTTCCGCTTTATCTGGCGTTCTCCTATGACGAGGAGGTTGGTTGCCTGGGCGTTCGCAGCCTGATTGAGTCCCTCAACCAGGCGGAAGAACGGCCGGAGATTTGCATCATCGGCGAGCCAACCGAAATGCGCCCGGTTTATGGGCACAAAGGTAAGCTGGCGATGCGCTGTGCAGTGCGCGGCCACGCCTGCCATTCGGCGTATGCGCCCGATGGGGTCAATGCCGTGGAGTATGCGGCGCGGTTAATTAATCGGTTAGGGGAGCTGGGCCAGGGGCTGAAAAACACCACCGACCCGCGTTTCTCACCATCATTCAGCACCGTTCAGGTAGGCACTATTGAAGGTGGCAGCGCGCTAAATATTGTGCCAGAGCACTGCCAGTTTGATTTTGAAATCCGCCATCTGCCCGACACGCCGGTTGATGAGCTGATAGACGACCTCAAGCATTATGCCGACCACACACTGCTTCCGGCCATGCGCCAGGTTTCAGCTAATAGCGCTATTAGCTGGCTGCCGCTAAGCCGCTATCCGGCACTTCTGACCGACCGCCAGTCGGCCTTTGCCGAGTGGTTAACCCAGTGGTGCGGCAGCAGTGACTTTGACACCGTTGCCTTCGGCACCGAAGGCGGGCTGTTCTCTGAAGCTGGAATCGCCACGCTGGTATGCGGCCCAGGCAGTATGGAACAGGGCCATAAGCCGGACGAGTTTATCGCTATAACCCAGATGGAGAAATGCAGCGCGATGCTGGGCAATCTGTGCCGCTGGATGCAACGCTAAGCGCGTTACATATCCACCAGCATCCGCTCACAGTAAGCCACAAACAGCCGGGCCGGTTTAGTTAGCGGGCTTTGAGTCAGCCACGCAGCCACCAGCCCGGAGCCTTCCACCTTTCCTTTTAAACGGGCGACCGCCAGCGGCTGACCGTCATAGCTATGATTGCCGTATGGCCGGGTTACCAGGATGGCAAAGCCGAAACCCTGGCCGACCATGCCGCGCACCATCTCAATCGACGGTGAGCTGAAAACAATATTCGGCGTATATCCAGCCTGGGTAAACAGATCGACAAAGTAATGACGGCTCGGCATAACATCCAGCAGGATCATAGGTTCAGGTGCCAGCTGCGACAGAGTGACTTCGCTTTGCCCGGCCAGCGGGTGATCGGCAGGCAGCAGCACATAAGGCGTGCGCGGCTCCACCAACTGTTGGGTGGTGATGCTGGCATTAAGATCGTGGTTATAGAGCAGCGCCAGGTCGAAATCCCCTGCCGTCAGCCCCTGCACCAGCTCATGCTGCTCACCATCACGAATGAAGATTTCAACACCGGGATAGCGCTCTTTAAACCCCCGAATAAGCTTCGGCAGCACCAGCGGGGCAACGGTTTCAAAGCAGCCAATATCAATGCGCCCGGAGACCAGATCATTATCCGCCAGGGTATTCTGCTCGAACTCATGGGCCATGCGCAGCAGCTTCTGCGCTTTGTTATAGAAGCGAGTACCGGAAGGGGTTAGCGAGACCCCCTGAGCGTGATGACGGATAAACAGCTGAACCCCAAAGCTCTCTTCAAGGCTTTTAATCGCGGTAGAGATGGAGGGCTGGGCGATAAACAGCTTACGCGAGGCCTCCGCGACGCTGCCGCAACCCACGGTAGTAACGAAATACTTAAGCTGACGCAGGGTATAATTTGGCATCGGTGATTTCTCATTGCGGGTTAAAGCCAGACAAAGTGACAGCTCCCATTTGACGGCGAAAAGCGGGCAATTTGAAGCTTTTTCCCACAACATACTTCACACATTTGCAACTTAGAAATAACAAATACCAATACCCGGAATTTCAGTTACCGATTTACCAATATCCCAGCAGTTTCCACCACAGGCCCCCGGCACCTATCCAGATAATCAGATTGATCACGCTGATTATCAATCCGGTTTTCCACCATTCGCCCAGCGTGACATAACCTGAACCGAAAATAATCGGCGCGGTGCCGGTACCGTAATGAGTCAGCGACATCATCAGCGACGAGGAGAAAGCCAGCACCAGGCCCAGTAGCGCGGGCGGTGCCCCTAACGCAAGGCCAGCGGCAAAGAATGCGGCGAACATCGCGGTAATATGCGCCGTGGTACTGGCGAACAGATAGTGCGAGTAAACATAGACCAGTACCAGCAGCAGCGCGCCGCCCGCCCACCCCAGACCAATATGGTCGATTCCGGCTCCTACCGTTTGCGACAGCCACCCGACCAGCCCCAGCTTGCCGAGCCAGGTCGCCATCATTACCAGGGCGGCAAACCAGGTCACGGTGTCCCACGCCCCTTTGCATGCGAGCAGCGAATCCCAGCTCAATACCCCGCTGGCAAGCAGCAATGCCAGACCGATAAAGGCCGCGGTCGTCGGGTTAACTGCCCACGATGCGCCCAAAACCAACTCCGGTACGCCGGCCCACATCAGTAACAGCAGGACAAATACAGCCAGCGTTATCTTTTCAGGCTGGGTAATCGGGCCCAGTTCACGAAGCCTGCTGCGAGCGAACTCTGGAGCATCTGGCGTGTGTTTAATCTCAGGCGGATAGAGCCAGTAGATAACCAGCGGCATCACAATGAGCGACAGCAGCGCTGGAACCAGCGCCGCCAATGCCCAGGCCGACCAGCTAAGTTCAAACTTAGCGTGAGTATCTTTGGCCAGCAGGCTCACAATTAGCGGGTTGGGCGCAGTCGCCGTGATAAACATCGCCGACGTTATCGGATTAATGTTGTAGTTAACCAGCGCCAGGTAGCGACCGATTTTTCCCGCCGAACCGTTTTCGGGCCGGGAATCAAAGCTATCGGCGATGGAGCGCATAATGGGGTGGATAATCCCGCCGCCGCGCGCGGTATTGCTGGGTGTTACCGGTGCCAGCGTGGTTTCGGCCAGCGCCAGCGCATAGGCTATCCCCAGCGTTTTACGGCCAAACAGTGAAATAAAGTAATAGCCAATGCGTGCGCCCAGCCCGGTACGGTTAAGGCTTTGCGACACCATAATAGAGATCCCGATAAGCCAAATAAGCTGGTTGGAGAAACCGCTTAGGGCATCATTCAGCGCCGCCGAAGGATTCCCTGGGTTGGTCACGCCGGTTAATGCCACCAGCGCAATCGCTATCATTGCCACCGCGCCAATTGGCAGCACCTTACCGATAATGGCCGCGATCGTCGCCACAAACAGCGCCAGCAAATGCCAGGCGTTGGGAGTAACGCCCTGGGGTACGGGAATAATGAACCAGATGATGAGACCAATCGCGATGGAAATCAGTGCAGGAATGGGCTTAAGCGGAGTCAGTTTATCCATACCGTATTTTCATCCTGTGAAGTAACCCTACGGGTTTAAAAGGAATTCTGGCGCGGAGTGCTCACTTTTAGCACCAGAATTCGCATGTTGTATCACGGACGAACTTTTACGGCGGGAATGCAAATCAATAAAGTGAACAATTAACAGGCAACGGGGCGACGTTTGCCGCCCCGATATGCGACCGGATGGAGTAATCAACGCACCTTTAGAGCGGCGTTACCCGGCTGCGCCGGGCATATTCCCTCAGAAAACCGACCACCAATACCAACCACAGCGCGCCGCTCGCCAGATTGACCAGGCTGAATCCCATCATTGATGCGTTAAACCAGACAAACTTCGCCAGCTCTATACCGACCGCAAATACCAGGATACTCAGCATACCCAGCAACGCCGCCACCAGCCCTTTCCCTTCACTACTGGAAAACAGCGTCAGGCGGTATAGCCCGGCGTTTACCATCCCGGACCCAAAAGCGTAGATGCTCAGCCCGGTCACCAGCCATAGCACCTGGTGGCTACCGGTTAGCAGACCTAACGGCACCAGAAGCAATCCAAAACAGAGCGGCCATGCCCCGAAGCGCAGGGGCTGCTCGATAGTGACCCGCCCTGCCAGGTAGCTAAGCGTCAGGTTACCGCCAATCATCGCCAGGAATACCGGCAGTTGCAGCAGGGCGTAGTCCATACGCGACATGCCCTGGTCATGAATCAAAATCACCGGAGCCAGCGCCACCCAGGCCAGTACCGGTACCGCCGCCAGGCCGATTGCCAGTGAGCCGGATAGCACCTGACGATCGCCCAGCAGACGCCAGTATCCTCGAGCCAGAGAAGAGATTCGGATGGAAACCTGCCGGTCGCCTGCGGTTTCCGGCATCGCCCGCCACAGGCCAATAAATGAAATCACCGACAGCGCGGCAAAGACCCAGAACATTGTGCGCCACGAAGTGACCGACAGCAGAGCGGCCCCGGCCAGCGGCCCCACCAGGGGAGCAAGCAGCGCCACATTCGCCATTAGCGCCATAATCCTTACGCTGCGGGTCTCATCAAACGCCTCCTGAATGGCGGCGTAACCGACCGCGCCGATAAAGCACAGACTTATGCCCTGCACAAACCGCAGCCCGACAAACTGCTCGATGGTTGCCGCCCAATGGGTCAGCCCGCAGGCCAGAGCAAATAAAGCCACGCCCGCCAGCAGCACCGGACGGCGTCCGGTCTTATCAGACAACGGGCCGAGCAGCCATTGCAGCAAAATACCGCCCATCAGATAAGCCGTCAGCGAGGCCGATACCCACTCTGGCCCGACGCCAAACTCCCCCGTGACCAGTAGCATTCCAGGCTGAACCATATCGTGAGCGATATAGGTAGTGAATTCGAATAACACCAGTGAAAAAGGAAAAACCAGCTGCCGCCAGGACAGCCTTGAAACAGGCGTAAACACCGACATGTCATGCATCCAGAACCATGATGAAAAAAAGCGGCCGTTACCGGGCCGCGTATAGCGTATTTATTACCGGCCCCGCCGCAGCGGGCCGCCGGTTTAAGCCAGGCGCATCTGTCGGCGCTTAGCGATTCTTCCATGCCGCAACCGGGTTCTCCAGCTCACCAGCAAATTTCAGTGCCCCGGCAGGATCGGCCAGGTTGACCATCTGCTGGTTGTTAGCCAGTTGCAGGCGGTTCAGGCACGACAGCTGGAATGAAGGTGCAAACATATCGTAGCGTTCAAACTTCGCGGCCATCTGCGGGTGAGCCTGCTGATAGCGGGTGATACACGCCGCCACGCGTTCCCAAAATTGCTCCTGAGTCATGGTGTCGCTGTCATCCAAAATGGCGCTGATAAAGCGGAAGATGCAGTCAAACACATCGGTAAACAGCGACAGAATTTTCAGCGATTCCGGCACATCCACCGCCAGACGCTGGGCTTTTTCCGGCAGCACCGCATCCGGATTGAGTACCGCTATCTCCTCGCCGATATCTTTCATATAGGCGCTGACCGGCACATTGTTTTCAAACAGCAGAATCAGGTTCTCGCCGTGTGGCATAAACACCAGGTCGTGCTTATAGAAGCAGTGTAGCAGCGGGCTGAGGTAGCAATTCAGATAGCTATCGATCCACGCCTGCGGCTCCAGGCCCGAATCTTTAATCAGCGCCGGAAGCAGCGGTTGATTATGGTGATCGATATGCAGCAGCGATGCCATGGTCATCAGGCGCTGCCCCGGCTGTAGTCGGGCAACCGGGTTGTCACGCCACAGCGCAGCGAACATTTTTTTGTAGGCTGAATCGCCCTTCAGCGCGCGTTCGTAATAACGGTTGTGATAACCGATGGCTGCGACTTCACGCAGGATGCGGAAGTCGCACTGTTGCAGCCACTCGTCGTTATTTACCACGCCTTCCAGCCACTGGTTGACTGCCGGAGTGGTCGCCATGTAATAAGGCGACAGACCGCGCATAAAGCCCATGTTGAGTACCGACAGTGCCGTTTTAACGTAGCGTTTCTGCGGCTGGCTATGGTTGAAGAAAGTGCGGATTGACTGCTGGGCCTGATAGCTATCATCCCCCTCACCCAGCCAGACAATATCGCGGCTGGCGATATCGGCGGCGAAGACTGTCAGCAGTTTGTTGTACCACTGCCATGGATGTACCGGCATCAGCAGGTAATCCTGCGGCTCCAGCCCCTGCTCCATTAGACGTGCGTTCCAGTTATCAATCGTGTGCTGGCCCAGCTCCTCGCACATCAGCGTCTGGTAGCTCAGCTCATCGAGGCTGGCGAAATGCGCGTTGCGGCGATGCACCGCCACCCAAATAAGGCGTACTGGAGTCGCGGCTTCCGGCGCATAGGCCAGATAGTCGCGGGCATCAAAACCAATGCGCCCGTTGTTCGCCACAAAGCAAGGGTGCCCTTCGGTCATTGAAGCCTCTACGGTCTGGAAATCAGCATGCACCAGGGCCTGGCTGTCCGGATTGCCTTTCTGCAACTTGTAAACACTGCTGCATAAAGTGCTGGAGATCTCTTCCATATATGTCGCCAGCATGTTGTCAGGGATACCGACCTGCTGATAAAACTCGACGATAAATTGCAGAGCATCCAGCGCCAGCGGCTGGCCGTTCTCACTTTTAGCGAGCGAGCTGGCATCTACTGACCAGTGGTCAAGCGCCAGGCGGCGGGCGCGGAAGGTATACACTGCCTCACCTTCCGGCACGGCCAGCAGCCAGCTGCCGTCGCTTTGTAATTGGGGGGCGAGCAGTTTTTCGTGGGCGAATTCGGCAATAGCCTTACGCACCAGCAGGCGGTTGGCCGTCGTCCAGTGTTCGCCATGCAGGTGCTGGCCGTGAAGAAGTGCGGAGCTGTTGTTCATGGTTAACGTTTCCTGAAAAAGCGCTTTCTGATAGTCCTCGCGCTGACAAAAGGCGAGCCAGGCGGTTTTGTGGCCCATATCGATAGTGTGCTGATAGCGGAATCCGGCCCGCTTATTGAGGCGGTGGATTTTATGGTTGCGGGCATCTGGCTCCACCACCACCCTGGCCACCTGCGGCAGGCTGAACATGTAGTCCATTACGGTGCAGAACACCTGCCAGCTGAACTGAGCCCGTGGCTTTTCGGGCGGGGCCAGCAGCAGGTGCATGCCGTAATCATCGGCGGCAGCAGGATAAAATTTGCCGACCTCGTCATCGGCTGCCCGATAGAACTCCATCAAAAAGACCGGCTGGCCATCGCAGCAGCCGATAAGCGTGGCATTGGGGTTACCGGCGGTGAGGTTGTTATAAAACCCGGCGACCTGCTCCTCGCTCTGCTGACCCATGCCCCAAAAGCTGGCGTAAGGCTGAGTAACCCAGCCGTGCACCATGGCGGCATCTTCGGGCTGCCATGGGCGTAGCGTGAACAGCCCGGCTGGCCGGGCGCAGGAATAAAGTACGTTATTCATAGCGGCTCTCCGATTGTGCCGGGAAGGTTTGGAAGGCGATACGCTGCTCCACCGGATACACTTCACGTCCCGCGATTTCCCGCAGGATCATTGAGTTGCGGTAGCAGGCCATGCCGAGGTCCGGCGTGACGAAACCGTGGGTGTGCAGCTCGGCGTTCTGGACAAATATCGTATTGCTGCGGTCGATGCTGTAATTGCGCTGTACGTCATAGCGGCCTTTATCATCCCAACGCAGGCGAGAGCTAATGCCCTCAATAAACATCGGCGGCTGATAGTGGTAGCCGGTCGCCATGACCAGACCTTCGGTATTGCGGGTGTAGCTTTCGCCCTGTTCGTCCTGGTGCAGGGTTAGCCTGAGCTGACCGTCCGGCATCGCGCTCAGTCCGGTCAGCGCCGAGTGGGTAAACATGTGTACGTCCAGCTCGCCATCCAGGCGCTTCACGTACAGCAAATCGTAGATATCGTTAATCAGGCTGCTATTGATACCTTTATACAATCCTTTCTGGGTCGCATTGATGGCATCGCGTTTTTCCGCAGGCAGCGCATGGAAGTAGTCCACCCACTCAGGAGAGGTCATCTCCAGCGTCAGTTTGGTGTATTCCAGCGGGAAGAAACGCGGCGCGCGGGTTATCCAGCTCAGGCGATAGTTATGTTTATCAATATCGCTTAGCAGGTCGTAAAAAATCTCCGCTGCACTCTGGCCGCTGCCCAGCACCGTGACCGAACTTTGCTTCTGTAGCCGCTCTTTATTTGCCAGATACTGGCTGGAGTGCACCAGCCGGTCGCGCAGCGGGCGGCAGCACTCCGGCATCCAGGCTACCGGCCCGGTGCCCAGCACCAGCCGACGGGTCAGCAGACTAAGACCCTGACCGGTTTTAGTGTCAACGCTATGCACTTCGTAACATTCGCGCTCAGCCAGCCACCGCACATTCTCAACGCGAGTATTCCAGCGCAGGTTGCTCAGCTGTTCGCTGGCCCACTGGCAGTACTGGTTATACTCTTTGCGCATCAGGAAAAAGTTCTCCCGAATGTAGAACTGATATATTTTTCCTTTCTGCTTCATGTAGTTGAGCAGGCTATAGCGGCTGGTAGGGTCAGCCAGTGTCACCAGATCCGCCATAAAAGGGGTCTGAAGATGAGAGCTTTCCAGCATCATCCCCGGGTGCCAGTCAAAGCCGCTTTTCTGATCGAGGAACAGGCCATTAACCCCTTCCAGCGGCTCAGCCAGGCAGGCCATTCCTAAGTTAAATGGCCCAATACCAATACCGATAAAATCGTAGATAGTCTCTTTCATTGCGAAATCCCTCACGCAGGAGTGGCCTGCAGGCTAATCTGCCCGGTCAGCCGTTTGCCGTTTTGCGCTATCAGCGCAATAACCCGTTCGATATCTGCTATTCCGGTTGCCGGATTCAACAGGGTGAATTTGAGATACTGGCGGCCCGCCACTTTGGTTCCGGCAACAACGGCATTGCCATCGCGGAACAGCGCCTTACGAATCTGGGCATTAATCTCATCCAGCTGGCTAGCGCTCAGCTCTTCTTGCGGGACAAAGCGAAATACCTGGGTCGTCAGCTCCGGCGCGTGCAATACCTCGATCTCCGGGTGCTCGGCCAGGCGCTGATGAGTCAGTTCCGCCAGTGCCAGCAGCGCATCAAATCCCTGGCCCAGCACGTCGGATCCCATTACCCGCAGCGTCATCCACATTTTCAGCGCGTCAAAACGGCGGGTAGTTTGAATGCTTTTGTTGACCAGGTTCGGCGTACCTTCCTGCTGTGCGCTGAGCGGGTTGAGGTAGTCGGCATGCACTGTCACGTGGCCGAGGTTTTGCGCATCCCGCGTGAAGAAGGCTCCGCAGCTAACGGTCTGGAAGAAGGATTTGTGATAGTCGATAGTTACCGAATCGGCGCGCTCAATGCCTGCCAGACGCTGGCGTTGGGTTGGCGAGACCAGCAAACCGCAGCCGTAAGCCGCATCCACATGCAGCCAGAGCTGTTGCTGCTCGCACAAAGAGGCAATGTCGGTGATGGGGTCGATACTGCCAAAATCGGTCGTTCCGGCGGTAGCGACAACGGCGATAGGTATCAGCCCCTGTTCGCGACTGTGGCGAAGCGCCTGGGCCAATTTTTCGGCATCCATCCGGTAGTGTTCATCGGTCTCGACGGTAACGACCGCATCGTAGCCCAGGCCCAGGATGGCGCAGGACTTCTGGATGCTGAAGTGGCTTAACCCGGAAGTGAAGATCCGCCATTTCGCGGCTTCCGGCGGCAGTCCGCGTTGTTTAATCAGGTATCCGTTGTGATGGCGCTGGTACCAGCTATCACGCGCCAGCAGCATCGCCATCAGGTTAGACTGAGTACCGCCACTGGTGAAAATACCGTCGGCCCCCTCCGGTAAGCCCAGGCGCTGTAGTGTCCAGTCAATCACCTTCTGTTCAATCAGCGTGGCCCCGGCGCTTTGGTCCCAGGTATCGACCGAGCTATTAACTGCGCTCATGAGCTGCTCCGCCAGCAATGAAGGCAGAGCAACCGGGCAATTCAGGTGCGCGACATAGCGCGGATGATGGAACCACACCGCGTCTTTCAGCCACAGTTTGCTCAGCTCCTCAAGCGCTTCAGCGCTGGAGCCTAAGGGCTGGTCGAGATCGACGCTGGCAAACAAGGGGGCCAGCTCATGAGGCAAAATGCCGCTGAACGGCTTATCGACCTGCCCCATACGTTGAAGTACCAGCGCGATGGCCGCCTGAGTCTGGCGAGAGTAAGAAACAAGCTGCTGGTCATTAAACAAAAACCCGGCGCAGTCCAGAGGCTGGCTTGCGGAGGGTTGAGAAACGCATTCGGAGTTCGAATGAGTGCCAGTAACCATGTTGAGACCCTTTTAAAAGATAAAATAATTCCTTGCCGTTAAATAAAAGCAACAGCAGTCCGCCTGATGTCTGGCATCAGATCGCTTTGTGTAGATTTGAAATGGCGTAGAACTCGATGAGTAACGCTAAATGTGGCAATGCCGCGTTATGGCGCGATCAACCACTAAAAGATTAGGGGTATAAGTTATCTCACGAAACAATCCTCTTAACGAGAGTGCTAATGATAATAATTATCATTGATTGTTAAATCCATAAGAATTTATTGATAAGTTTTTATTACCGTTGAAATGTGATTGGGATCATGGGGATAGCTGGATAATTAATAAAAGTCGCCCGCTCTCAGTAATGGGTTACTGCGTTTTATCTGTTGCACCCGCCTTCTGGTCGCCTAGAAAATTGAGCGCAGAAACTATCGGGAAACCTTATCGTCACGGACTTTTACGCTAAATTCTCCGCACGTTTTCAGTAGGTATTGGCCTGGAACCACAGGCGCGCTATTTTTAGCCATCGTTATGCTTCGCTGCCTGCCAGCATTAGCATCCGCTGTCTGCGGTTGCTCTGTTTTTCATGTAAGGAATCTCATGTTTGAATCTTTAGGCGTCGTAAATTACTGGACTTATTTCGTCGCAACGCTCGGCATCATCCTGCTGCCCGGCCCTAATTCTATCTACGTGCTGACCACCGCCGCCCGCAGTGGCGTAGCGCGCGGCTATCAGGCGGCCTGTGGAGTGTTTGTCGGCGATGCTATTTTGATGACGCTTTCGGCGCTAGGCGTAGCCTCGCTGCTAAAAACCTGGCCGCTGCTATTTTTGATTGTTAAGAGCCTGGGCGCGGTGTATCTGTGCTACCTCGGCTTTTCAATGCTGAAAGGAGTGTGGCAAAAACGCCGTAATCCCACTCTGACGGAAGTATCCCCCACTCCGCCGCCCAAACCGGTCAGCAAAGCGCCCTTCCGTAAAGCGCTGTTACTGAGCCTGTCGAACCCAAAAGCCATTCTGTTCTTTGTGGCGTTCTTTATTCAGTTTGTCGCGCCGGGTTATCCGCATCCGATGCTGCCATTTTTAATTCTGGGGCTGACGGTGCAGGTTTGTAGCTTTAGCTACCTCACCTTCCTGATTTTCACTGGCACCTCACTGGCCGCATGGTTCGCGCGCAAGCGGCGGCTGGCGAACTCAGCCACCGTCGGCGTGGGTTTGCTGTTCCTGGGATTCGGTCTGCGCCTGGCGCTGGCCTCGCTGGAGTAAGGCTCAATAACTGAAGCTGGCCCTGGAGCCAGCCTCGGCTTCCTGTCTTATTAATGATTATGTGCGACATAGTCATTTCATGAATCTAACGCCTGGCCGCGGCTGCTACACTTTAGCCAGTTTCACAACCACTGAGGCCATGATGAAAGACGATAATTATCAGCCACCGGAAGTCTGGCGCTGGGAGCCGAAAGATGGCGGCACCTGGGGCAGCATCAACCGCCCGGTATCCGGTGCCACCCACGAGAAAACGCTGCCGCGCGGCAAGCATCCGCTCCAGCTTTACTCCATGGGGACACCCAACGGCCAGAAAATAACTATCATGCTTGAAGAGCTGCTGGCGCTGGGCGTGAGCGAAGCCGAGTACGATGCCTGGCTCATCCGTATTCAGGACGGCGACCAGTTTGGTAGTGATTTTGTCACCATCAACCCAAACTCAAAAATCCCGGCGCTGCTGGACACGTCAGTAACACCTGCGCAGCGGGTGTTTGAGTCGGGCGCCATCCTGCTTTATCTGGCGGAGAAATTTGGCCATCTGTTGCCTAAAGATCTCGCCGGGCGTACCGAGGCGCTCAACTGGCTATTCTGGCTGCAAGGATCTGCACCCTATATTGGGGGCGGCTTTGGCCACTTCTATCACTACGCGCCGCTGAAAATCGAATACGCCATTGACCGCTTTACCATGGAGGCTAAACGCCTGCTGGATGTGCTGGATAAGCAGCTGGCTAACCATCGTTTCGTTGCCGGCGACGAGTACAGCATCGCCGATATCGCGATCTGGCCATGGTATGGCGGGCTGGTGCTGGGTTACTCCTACGACGCGGCCACCTTCCTTGATGCCGGGCAGTACACGCACGTGCAGCGCTGGGCCAAAGAGATAGCCGCCCGCCCAGCGGTGGCACGTGGACGAGTGGTAAACCGCACGATGGGTGAACCTCATCTTGAAGAGCGGCATCAGGCCTCCGATCTCGACCAGCTATTCCCTTCCTGAGCCTAAAACCCCGCCCGGCGGCACGCATCGCCGCCGGGCTTCTGGCGCGCAACGATTGCCACTCCTGTAACTAAGTGTTAAAACGTGCGCCTTACTGAAAAAGACAGGGGATGGCTGTGAGCAACAAGCCAGAAACGTCAGATACGACGTCAACCATCAGCGCTTCGGACGATCAGCCGACGCTGCATCGCGGTCTGCATAACCGCCATATTCAACTTATCGCCCTCGGGGGTGCCATCGGCACTGGTCTGTTCCTCGGGATTGGCCCTGCGATTCAAATGGCAGGCCCCGCGGTACTGCTGGGCTACGGGCTGGCCGGAATTATCGCGTTTCTTATCATGCGTCAACTGGGCGAAATGGTGGTTGAGGAGCCAGTATCCGGCTCTTTCTCCCATTTCGCTTATAAATACTGGGGGCCATTCGCCGGGTTCCTTTCCGGCTGGAACTATTGGGTCATGTTTATTCTGGTAGGTATGGCCGAGCTGACCGCCGCCGGGATCTACATGCAGTACTGGTTCCCTGATGTGCCAACCTGGATTTGGGCTGCCGTGTTCTTCATTCTGATTAACGCGGTAAACCTGGTTAATGTGCGGCTGTACGGTGAGTCCGAGTTCTGGTTTGCGCTTATTAAAGTGGTCGCCATTCTCGGGATGATAGCCTTTGGTCTGTATATTCTGTTCAGTGATAAAGGTGGTTCGAAAGCGGGTATTGAAAACCTGTGGCAGTACGGCGGCTTTATGGCGACCGGCTGGAAAGGGCTTATCATGTCGCTGGCGGTGATCATGTTCTCGTTTGGCGGCCTCGAACTTATCGGTATTACGGCGGCAGAAGCCAGCGATCCGGAACGTTCTATCCCCAAAGCGACCAACCAGGTGGTCTACCGTATCCTTATCTTCTATATCGGCTCGCTGTTGGTATTGCTTACGCTCTATCCGTGGACTCAGATTCAGCCGGGCAGCAGCCCGTTCGTAATGATTTTCCATGAGCTGGACAGCAACATGGTCGCTTCGGCGCTGAACTTCGTGATTCTGATTGCTTCGTTGTCGGTTTATAACAGCGGCGTTTACTCCAACAGCCGTATGCTGTTTGGTCTGTCGGTTCAGGGCAACGCACCTAAATTCCTGACCAGGGTAAGCCGCAGCGGCGTACCGGTAAACTCGCTGGCCCTATCGGCGATTATTACCTCGTTAGTTATTTTGATTAACTACCTGGTACCGCAGAAAGCCTTTAGTCTGCTGATGGCTCTGGTTGTGGCCACGCTACTACTGAACTGGATTATGATCTGCCTGGCGCACCTGAAGTTTAAAGCACAGCTGCGCCGTCGCGGGCGGGATACTAAATTTAAAACCCCACTACATCCGTTCAGCAACTATCTGTGTATCACCTTTTTAGGAATGATTTTGGTGCTGATGCTTATCATGCCTGACACCCGAATCTCCGCGATATTACTGCCGGTATGGGTGCTGGTGCTGTTCATTGCCTTTAAGGTTATGCGGCGTAGCAATAACGCCTGATGTAAAAAAACCGACCTGAAGGTCGGTTTTTTTATGCCTGATAGCGCAGAGATTAGATAAGCAGATTTTTAGCCAAATGTTCAAATATTTGCCCGGCCGATGACTCAACGTATTGCTGGTTTTGGTTATCCTGAATCAGCAGCGTCTCCCCATCACCCATCATTTGCACCACAAACCGTGCGCCTAGCCGCCTGGCGTTTTTCAGCCGGGTTGAGCTGCGAAAGTTTGAACCGTCGTTCACGATACTGAGATGTGGAAACTGCTGACGTAGCTGGCGGCCAAGTAACAGCGCGGCGGCCGCGACCCGCGGCTGCTCAGGAATAATCACCACATCGACTTCGCGGCGCGTTTTATCCCGATGCCGGGTATCGCTCAACAGCACCATTATCGGCTCAACCATAAAAGCAAAACCGCAGGCATAGACCGGCCGCTCAAGAATCCGGCTGGCGCAGGCGTCGTAGCGCCCGCCGCGGCACAGAACCAGGTTATTGCCCAGGGTCTGGCTGCGCCATTCAAAGACCAGCTGGCAGTAATCATTACGGGGGAAAAGCCCGCGATCGTGTTGCCAGGCAACCCCGAGAGCACTGAGGGACCGCTGCAAAGCCAAAAATCGCTCCTGCGACTGACCAGAGACAAAATCATTCAGGCGCGGCGCGTTGAGCGCCAGGCGTTGCAGCAAAATATCATCATGATTCAGCAGCCATTCCGGGCGCTGCTCCAGCCACTTTTGTTGGGTTGGTGCCAGCATGTGAGCCAATGGGCCATAATGCTCGCGCAAAGCCTGACGGAAAGATTCAAATGCCGTTGCCTCACCCAGCATGTTGATATGCAGCTCTACCCGGTCGCTCAGCCCCAGCAGGCGGAAGAAGTTAACCTGCATTACCAGATGTTCGAGTTCTATATCCACCCCAGGCATACCAAACGCCTCAATGCCTATCTGATGATTTTGCTGCACGCCAACGCTGGGGGCGGTTTTGGGGAACATCACCCCGGCGTACCACAACCGACTCATGGCCGGAATATGCTGGTGGGCGGCAATAAGACGCAGGCAGCCGGTGGTGCCGTCGCCGCGCAGTTCCCCGTTGCCGGAAAGCATTGGCCCGCCTGCGGCAAATAGCGGCTGACGCTCCAGCAGGGACAGGCGAATTTGCTGGTATCCGTGCTGGCGCAGAAAGACTTCGGCCTGCTGCTCCAGCCACGTCCACTGTTCGACAGGATTATAATGGTGCTTGCGCGGCCGCCCGCTATGGCGCGCCTGAAGTGGACGCTCGAGACGGCTTTCCAGTTTCTGGCTGACTCTGGGCGTTGCCAGCAGGCAGTTCTGCTCAAGCGCTGTGCGAATGCGGGCTACCAGGGTTGCATTTAGCGGTGAGCGGCAAAAATCCTGATAACGTTCCTGACACCGGGAGGGGTCAGCATCGAGCTGTTGCCAAACCGGATGTGGCGTAATGCTATCTGTTGGCTGCTCGCCAAAACTGTGGCGACCGCTGACGCCGTCTTCACCACATTCGATATATTTCTTCACCAGCAAAAAGTAGACCCCAGGCTCCAGCGGGCTACTTAAATAACGGTTATCCCAAAGAGATCCGTGACGCTGATAGCGGCGATTGTAATAAGGGACGTAACTACGTCCTATATGCTGTATAAAGCGACCAAGCGCCTGTTTGTCCGGCGCACTAAGTAATAACAAGATACGTTCTGGCGCTAAAGACCAGCTGTGGATTGCGACCTCGTAACGCCGGGCGGCCTGAATCAGGCAGCGGCCAAACGATGTGTAATCTTCCGATTCACGAAATAACGCATCATCGTTATGTCCACGTAGCTGCACCAAATGCGGCATACCGGGTATAAAAAGCCTGTTTTTTCTTGCCATTATCCAGCTCTCCCATCAGGGGCATCATTACATCCTGAAAATGATGAATGGCATTCAAACAATAGAGGGAAAAATAGCCAGCGCGTCCAAATTTATACCGTGCGCCGGCTATTTACAGAGTTAGCGACCCTGCTGTTGCAGCCAGCTCACCAGCTCTTTTTCAGTGACATCCATCTGCTGGGATGCAGCAAGATCCCACAGGCGGATCCCGGAGTCTGCATTAATGGTGACGATGACTTTACATTTGTTTTGCAGCGCATTCTGATGCTGACGCTTAAGCTTCGCACCGCTGCAATCCACCAGTACGCTCAGCCCTTCTACCCGCTGTCGCAGCGTTTCAGCCAGCAACTGAGCCTTAAGCCCGCTGTCCTGTAATTCGCTGGTGATAACTACATCCGGACAAAAATGCCACTGCGGATTATCCTGGCGGCTTACGGTTTGAATTAGCAGTAGCAGACGCTCAATACCAATAGCAAACCCGCAGGCCGGAAGCGGTTTAGGGTTAAATAACTCGGCCAGGCCGTCATAGCGACCGCCCCCGCACACGGTACCCTGAGAGCCGAGCTCCTCGGTTATCCACTCAAATACGGTGCGAGTGTAATAATCCAGGCCACGCACAAGGCGCGGATTAACCCGATAAGGAATCGATGCCTTATCCAACAGTTCGCATACCATGGCAAAGTGATGGCGGGATTCATCATTGAGGAAGTCGAGCAGCTTCGGTGCCTGTTCCAGCATTGGCTGCATATCGGGATTTTTACTGTCGAGAATGCGTAATGGGTTGGTTTCCAGCCGCTTTAAGCTGTCTTCATCCAGCTGCTCGCGATGCGCGTTAAACCAGGCGACCAGCTGCTCGCGATGAGCCTTGCGCTCTTCCGGGGTGCCGAGCGAGTTAATCTCCAGACGCACGTGGTTCAGTAGCCCAAGCTCCTGGAACAGGTCGCGAAGCATGAAGATCATTTCGGCATCTACGTCCGGCCCGGCCATGCCGAAGGCTTCAGCGCCAAACTGAGTGAACTGGCGCAACCGCCCTTTCTGCGGGCGCTCGTAGCGGAACATTGGGCCTTGATACCACAGGCGCTGCGTTTTGTTGTAGCACAGATTATTTTCCAGCACCGCACGCATACAGCCGCTGGTGCCTTCCGGACGCAGGGTGATGTGCTCCCCGCTCTTATCCATAAAGTTGTACATCTCTTTCGACACAATGTCGGTTGCTTCGCCAACGGCGCGTTCAAACAACGCCACCGGCTCCAGCAGCGGCAAACGCATCTCCTGATAGCCATATCGAAAAACCATTTGGCGGAATTTAGTTTCCAGCCATTGCCATATTGGCGTCTCTTCGGGCAGCACATCACGCATGCCGCGGATTGCCCGCAAACTGGTATTCATAGATAGCTCCTGAGTGAGCCATTTGGCGCTCGCCTTGTGGTTTTGCGCCGGAAATGGCTGTTTTATATGCCACGAGTCCTTATAATGCGAAGTTCTGGTGGGTAACGGTTGGCGCTGAGACCCACCAGATCTATGGGGTGCAGCGGTGCTTACCGCTGCTCTCTTCTCAGGCCGCCCGCTGCTTTAAGTCGGTAATCACATCATCAATCAGGGCATCTATCTGCGAGCTATCCAGATGGTGGGCCGTGGTTATCAGGTGCGCGACGTTACCGGAAGTCGCCAGGCAATGTTTCTTCCATACCCATTCCGAAGGTTTCGGGAATACCACGGTGATGGAGTTTTTATGGCACATCACTTCAATACCCGCCGCTTTAAAGCGATCGACCGCGTATTTGGCCATGGTCAGGCTATGGCTGATTCGGCGACGCCATTCGGCTTCGGTATGGCTGCGCACTGCTGCCCACATCATTAATGGTGTGTGGCCGTTACGGGAGCCGGAGATGGTTTTGTCGTGTGCCGAAATATAGTCAATTTCCACGCTAATCATGTCGACATTGCGTTTCTTGGCGACCACGATGCCACACGGAATTGGCGAGCCGATCATTTTATGGCCAGAAACCCCAATGGAGTCGATACCATCGGCAAAAGTGAATGGCTGAGGCTCATCAACAAACGGCAGGATCATCCCGCTCAGAGCCGCATCCGCATGCAGATAATATTCGTGGCGCGGAATACCTAGATCCGCAATGCGGCGCTGGATTTCAGCGATATCATCGATAGCACCGCGAACGGTAGTACCAATGTTGGCAAAAATGATCGGGTGGCGTTCGCCTGAAGATTTAATCTTATTGGCCAGGTCGTCATAGTCGATTTCGCCATTCGGCTGAGACTCTACCAGCTGTGATTTGATGCGCAGCAGCTTGACGATTTTTGCCACGGAATAGTGGGTATCTTTAGAGTAATAAAGCGTGCCATCCGGGAACAGCTCACGGCCAAGATAGCAGCCAAACATATTACTTTCGGTACCGCCATTGGTCACATAACCCCAGCTTTCATCAAATGGGATTTTGAACAGACCGGCAAAATACTCCATCACTTCTTTTTCAAAATCAAAGGAGTTGAGCAGGTAGTTACAATATTCTCCCCAGTCGCCGCAGTTATTGATGGAGAAGCGCATAAAACGTTCCAGCATCGAATAGTCAAAGTCAGCAGACTCTGGATAACCGATATTAAAATAACGGTTTTTTACGCAGTAAGACCAGAATGCATCCAATTTATTTTGATCGGCGATAGATAAAGTCATAATAAACTCCATGTTGTAACAGACGATAATTTAAGATTATTTTTCGAGGTAAAGAATTTCCTGACCTTTTTTATTACGGCCAGCGGCAACAAATGAAAACAGCGGAATAGTCACCATCATCATAATTGTGCCCCAGAAGATGGAATCACTACCTGACCCCATTAAAGCGAAGATACTGTAAATCATGCCAATCACGGTCAGCACGCAGTAGAACATAAAGGTCGGCCCGCGATTGAGCTTTTTAGAAACCATAATGATTGGCAGCGCAATTAGGGCATACATATAAGGTAGCAGCGAAGCGAATACCGACATTAAAATAACAACTTTGAACTGATCCGCGAGGTCTGGAGAGGCGGTAAGCAGCAGCACGATGCTCATCAACACGCCGGAAATAATCAGCCCTTTCATTGGCACATCGTGTTTATTGGTATCAGCAAATACTTTCGGGAACAGGCCCTGTTGAGCGCCAGCGCGTGGCCCTTCGGACTGTAGGATCAACCAGCCGGAGATAGACCCGAAACAAGCGATAATACTCATGGCTGATGCGATGTTACCGGCCATATCACCAAACATATAGCGAGCGGCATCGGCAAATGGAGCGGCGGATTTCACCAGCTCAGCGTGAGGAACCAGGCCCATAATAACGGTGCAGCTACCTACATAGCAGACAGAGGCAATCAGCAGACCGTATACAGTGGCGCGAGGAACGGTGCGCTCCGGGTTATCAACCTGGCCGCTGGATACCACCGCAGACTCAACGCCAAGGAAGCCCCACAGCGCAATAGATGCGGCAGAAACAATCGCCGAGCCGTTGCTCTGGCCGGTACCGTTATACACTTCGGTAAACAACTTAGGCTCAAACCAGAACCAGCCAACGATCCCCACTCCTAATACGACAATCAGCATACAGGTGGCGGTAAAGGATTGCGCACGTCCGGCGGTTTTCGCTCCGAAGCTCCCTAATACAATAAACGCCCACAGGATGACGATTGCCGTAATGCTGCCGTAAACCGGATTGTGCAAAATTGGGAAAAAGTAACTGAGGTAGCCCACACCTGCCACCAGCAGCGCCACGTTGCCTACCCAGGCGCTAATCCAGTAGCAAACCGTCGTTTGAAATCCGATAAATGGGCCAAAAGCATCGCTGGCGTAAGCGACTATACCGCCGGTACGCGGCGTAACCAGGCTGGTTTTGGCAAATACCAGCGCAATGGCAATAACGCCGATAATAGTAAATAACCAGCCCCACAAAGATATATACCCCACCCCGGCCAGGTTGGTCGGTAGCATAAATACCCCGGAGCCCATCATATTAGAGGCGGTAACCAGCGTTAGTGCCGTTAGCCCCATTTTATGCGCGGTACCCGCGCTTACATTTCCCATAAAGCCCATCCTCGTTTGAATTAACAAAATGTCCTTGAACGTCCCTGGGCGCTATTTTTCCAATAATCGCCAGTCAAAGAATGATCGATATCACTTTTCAAAGGTCAGGGGCATTAACTGCACATTCAAACGGGTTATTTTTTGTACAAGCACAAACTAATCGACTCCGTCCCCTTTTTTATTTACTTAGCAAGAGACCTGTTTTAATTAAACACTTTGGGGCTCAATTCCCCTGACTGCCGAACTAAAGCCATTATTAATATTGATGCTGGTTTCGACGGGTATGGGGAGAGTAAAGCGGGGAGGAGATAGTTGAATAGATATTAAAAACTCGACCGGCAATAACCATATTTAAAATATGGAATTAGTTATTGATAAATCTCATTTGCAGAGCGGCGGCATCAGCCAGATACCGCCCGCGAATACACTGCTCAGATAACTTTTTTACTCAGCATATCGGTAATATGAATTAACCCACACACCCGATCGCGGCGATTAAGCACCGGGAGAACCGTTACCGGTGCCGGTTTATGCTGCTCCATGACGCGAATGGCCTCATCCACCAGGCAGTCTTCATAAATAGTCAGAGGATGGGATTTCATAATTTCCGTGACCGGCTGAGTCATAAATAAGTTGTTATGCATAACATAACGACGGATATCACCATCGGTAACAATACCCTGCAAGTGATTGTGCTCATCAACAATCACAGCGGCTCCCGACAGATGGCTGGTCATCGCAAACAGAGCATCCAGGATCGTTTTGTCACGAGTCAGGCAACATCCGGCCAGCCCGGTACGCATAACTTTCCCAACCGTTAGCAGCAACCGTCGGCCAAGTGCGCCGCCGGGATGATATAACGCGAAATCCTCCGCTTTAAACGCACGCTGATGCATTAGCGCGACCGCCAGAGCATCTCCCAGCGCCAAAGCCAGGGTGGTGCTGCTGGTTGGCGCCAGATTGAGTGGACAACATTCAGCAGAAACCTGTGCACTGATAAACACATCGCTATGGCGCACCAGGGTAGATTGAGGATCGCCACAAATAGAGATAAGGGATGCACCGATCCTTTTTATTACCGGCAGTATGTTAATTAACTCTGCCGTTTCGCCGCTGTTTGAAATGGCCAGCACCACATCCTGTGATGTCACCATACCAAGATCGCCGTGCGCACCTTCCGCCGGATGCAAAAAAAATGCGGGCGTCCCGGTGCTGGCAAGCGTTGCCGCCGTTTTATGGGCGATATAGCCAGGCTTGCCCATTCCGGTAACAATGACTCGTCCTTGTATGTTAAGGATAAGATTCACCGCCTGGGCAAAAGAATCATCAAGGGTATTCACGGCAGCACGCAGCGCCATAGCTTCCTGCTCCAGCACATAGCGCCCCTGCTCAATGATAGTGTCTGCGGTTAACCGACTTTCTGGATTCATAATAGCCTCGTTAATTTAGATGACCTGCGTACAGCAGGGTATTACATCCCTTGTGAATTCATATGTGATTTTGTGATTTCAATGTTATTATGAGACATCGATCACATTCAATATTGTGAACTCTGTTAATCTGATGCCATGTTAAATCAGATATAAAAAAACAGATGCCACGATATAGCAAAGAGAAAAGAGTTGAGCGCACAATCCAGTTATTAAATGAAAAGGATTCACTTACTATAAGTGAGCTGGCCGACTATTTTGAAGTCTCTCAAATGACTATTCGCCGCGATGTAGATGAATTGCAAAGTCAGGGGATGGTTAAAGTCGTCTTTGGCGGACAGATTATAAAAAATTTTATTGATAAGAGCCCAGAGTATAAAGATAAAGCACAGGCAAACACTGATGCCAAAAAGAGAATTGCACTCCAGGCATATAAATTGTTAGTTCCTAATCAAATTGTTTTTATGGATGGTGGCACCACCGTTAAAGAGCTGGCATATCTTATTGATATTCCACTCACAGTAATGACCAATGATATTAATACGGCATTTATTTTAAATGAAAAACCGATGGTAACAACTATCATCTGCCCAGGTGAGCTTTCAAAGGAAAGCCGGACGGCTTATAGCACCGAAACATTGCGTTTTTTAGCTAACCACTCTTATGACATTGCTTTTATTGGCGCCGATGGTTTTTCTACTGGTAATGGCGCAATGACCACCACCCAGGCAAAAGCTGATTGCAAATGGATGGCGGCCAGTAAATCGGCTAAGGCAATATTATTAACCGATAGCAGTAAAGAGAATATTTTCTGTCCTTACAAAATTGCAGACATGGATTATTTCAGTCATGTCTTAACGGATAATGAATGAGCGGATACTTATTCATCTTGAGGGGGCACTGTGAGAATTTCTATAATAGCGGATGATTTAACGGGAGCAAATGCTACTGCGGCACTGCTAAGTACCCGGGGTTTTACTACACTGACCTGTCTGGACTCATCGGATAATAAATTTGATGCGTACGACGTGGTCTCTTTCTCTACCGATTCGCGTTCGATCCCCCCCGCCGAAGCCTACGCGCGGGTGGGAAAATATCTCGATATTATCGATCCGGCTAATACCCTGATTAGCAAACGCATCGATTCTACGCTGCGGGGAAACCTCGGTGCTGAAGTAGATGCGGTCATTGACCGATTTCCCTATCTGATGGCGGTAGTGGTACCGGTCTACCCATCCAGCGGGCGTATATGCGTTGGCGGCTCGCTGCTGGTAGACGGTATTCCTTTGCAAAATACGATGATGCGCAATGACCCCAAAAACCCGATGACGGAATCCTCGGTAGTGGAGTTATTTCGCCAGCAGACCAATAAGAACGTTGAACATATTGCGCTGCGCGATGTTCTTGCCGGTGAGCAGGTACTGAGCCAAAAGCTGGCAGAGCTTTATCAACGTAATGCGCGGATCGTCGTAATTGATGCCACCACCGACGATAATGTTATACAGATAGCCCAGGCAGTGGCTCATTCAAAAATCCCCATATTCTGCGTGGACCCCGGCGTGTTTACCGCCCATTTAAGCTATATAAAATTCTCCAGCGGCAGAAAAAGAACAAATAAAATATTTATTGCTATTGGCAGCATTTCAGAGCTCACACAAAGGCAAATAAAAAAACTTCGCTATGAGCGCCAGGTATATATCGAAACGCTAAGTGCAGAGCAACTTATTAACATAGCGCTTAACCCTCAACAGGCACAACCATTAGTGAAGGAGTTGATAAATAAAACCAAAATATTTGACACGGTAGGAATAGATACCGTTGAACAACCTGACCAAATTTGCTGCCTTAATAATTTATCTAAAAAATATTCCATGAGCGCTCACGACGTGAGTTGCATGATAAATAAAGGCATTGCTGAAATAACCACTCAGGTTTTAACCAGTAAAAACTCACCCATTAGTGCGTTGTATGGCAGTGGCGGAGACGTCATTATCGCTATTACCAAACGGATGCAAGGCAGCGGCGTTATTTTAAAAGACGAAGTCGAGCCTTTAACAGTATATGGACATTTAACTGGCGGTGTATGCAACGGTATTCCATTAATTACCAAAGGGGGCTTCGTTGGCAATGATGACACCCTGATTCACTGCATCGATTATCTGGCAACTAAAGTCTCAACTAATAAATCTGAACCCGAAACTGCTTAATATATAAATCAGGAAATAATGATGAAACCATTAATCGCCATTCCAATGGGGGATGCCGCTGGCATTGGCCCAGAGATCACCGTAAAAACCATTGCGTCTACCGAAGCGCAACAATATGCCGATATGGTCGTTATTGGCCATCCTGAAGTCATTCAGCAGGCTTTACAGTTTTCAAATGTAAATCTTGATATTCATATTATTGAAGATATCCAGCATATGGATAAACGCCCTGGTATATTAAATCTCATTAATCGCGGCGAAATAAATATGCCGGCCCTTAAACAAGGGGAGATTCAAGGCCAGTGCGGCAAAGCGGCCTATGCCTGTATCGCACACTCTATAGATTTGGCCCTTAAGGGCGAGGTTGATGCGGTGGCCACTACGCCAATTAACAAGGAGTCGCTTAAGGCCGGGAAGGTCGATTTTATTGGCCACACCGAGATTTTTGGCAAGCTAACCGCCACCCCGGACCCGCTCACTATGTTTCAGGTACGCGATTTAAGGGTTTTCTTTCTTACCCGCCATCTGTCGCTGATTGATGCTATTCGCAGCCTGACACCGGAGAAAGTTTGCGATTACGCCATTCGCTGTGCTGAGGCGCTAAGAAAATTGGGACTGGATAATCCGCGCTTAACCGTCGCCGCCATTAATCCGCACGGCGGCGAGCACGGACTATTTGGCAGTGAAGATGACGACATACTGCTGCCGGGCATTGAAATGGCTCAGGCACGCGGGGTCAATATTTGCGGGCCAAAACCCGCCGACAGCGTGTTCCATTTTGCCCTGCAAGGGAAATATGACGCCGTGCTGTCGCCCTATCACGATCAGGGACATATCGCGACCAAGATGGTCGATTTTCACCGCACCATCTCCATCACCAACGGTATGCCCATCCTGCGCACCTCAGTCGATCACGGTACGGCAAATGATATTGCCGGTCAGGGTATCGCCGACCCTATAAGCATGATTGAGGCGGTAAGACTGGCTGCGCTCTACGCCCCTTGCTTCAAAAAATAATCTCGCAGCGGGCCTGTGGCCCGCCCTTTGCTCTTCGAGGTCATCATGTCTGACAACCTGTTGGAAGTGAAAAAGACACATCTGAGTCCCGGTATAAAAGGTTTTATTGTGTTGTGTATTGGTCTTGCCATCTTTTTTATCGGCAGCGCCGGTGAACAGCATCCCACAAGCGGACGGGTTATTGGCGGGCTGCTGGTGGCAATCGGTGCCCTACTCTTTATGATCTTAAAAACCCGCATCACAGCATTTCCGGCGCTGATCATCGCCGCCGTCATATCTGGCTCATTGGGGGGAATGCAAAGCGAATTGATGATTGCCTCTATTACTAAAGGATTTGGCGGCACCCTCGGCCATATCGGTATTGTGATAGGTTTTGGAGTCATGATGGGGTCGCTGTTGCAACTTAGCGGCGCCTCTCAGCGTATGGCCCAAACATTTATTAAATTACTCGGCCAGGGCCGGGAGGAGCTGGCACTCATCCTCATAGGCCTGATAGTTTCGATGGCCGTATTCTGTGATTCAGCCTTTATTGTATTGGTACCGCTGGTCAAAGCGATTTCGCGCAGCAGCGGTAAATCCGTCGTAGGCCTTGGTGCAACTCTGGCGGCTGGCCTGGTCATTAGCCACAGTATGATACCGCCAGCGGTCGGCCCGTTTGGCGTAGCTTCGCAGTTCAATATGCCCATCGGTACCTTTATGCTCTGGAGCATGCTGGTCGCGGTGCCTGTAGCTATCGCCGGATATCTTTATACTCGCCGTCTCGGAAACTCTATTTACATCGTCCCTACGGCTGATGGCGAAGGTTTTAGCCGCGAGCGCCTGATCCCGACGACGTCCCAAACGCAAGATGAGCAGCGCCTGCCTGGCGTGGTTATCTCATTTGCACCGCTTATCGTCCCTATCATTCTTATTTTGCTGGCGACTTTCTGTAAGGAGCTAAAGCTGGCTGAGCAATTCTCCGGGCAATGGACAGGCATGGTCGCGCAAATGCTGGTGACTTTGGGCCACCCGGTTATTGCCGTCGGCAGCGGGCTGCTTATCGCTACCATTGGCCTGGGTAGCCACTACGATCGCAAAGAAGTCACCCAAAATATGGAAAGCGCTATCCGCTCAGCGGGGATCATTTTCCTGGTGATCGGCGGCGGTGGCGCATTAGGGATGGTGCTTCGTGATTCCGGCGCGGGAAATATGATTGCCGAATTTATCGTAAGTATCGGGGTGCCCGGCGTACTATTGCCACTAACTATTTCGACGTTGATTCGCTTGATTCAAGGCTCTGGGGCGGTGGCTATGATTACCGCCGCCAGTATTACCGCGCCGATGATTAATACTCTGGGGCTGGATCCCATCATTGCCGGACTTGGCTGCACCATTGGCTCCTTTATGTTCTCGTATTTTAACGATGCCTACTTCTGGGTGGTGAACCGTTCGCTGGGGGTGACTGAAGTATCCGAACAAATTAGGGTCTGGAGTATAACTTCCACAATTCTGTGGGCTACCGGCTCGGTAACTTTACTGCTGATAAATTGGCTATTTTTCTAACACTGAAGCCAGTTATTGAGCACGGGCAATAAAAAAGGCCGCCTGATGGCGGCCCTGTCATTACAGTGCAATATCCGCCATCTGGTGCACCTCGGCCGCGCTCTCCAGCTCTTCCGGCTCTGGCGTTGCTACCGGTCGGTTGAGCGGCACCTGGCTATCGAGCTGCAGCGCTTCACTGGTGGACTGCATAATGCTGGCCGCAAGCTCAGGCTCATCGTTAAGCGCCACGCCCCATGACGGGATCATCGCACGCAGTTTCTGCTGCCACGCTTCGCTGGCCACCTGCTCCTTAAATACGGTCTCCAGCAACCGCAACATAATCGGTGCCGCAGTCGAGGCCCCTGGAGAAGCGCCCAGCAGCGCTGCAAGTGTACCCTCTTCATCGGCGACAACTTCGGTCCCCAGTTTCAGCACTCCGCCTTTTTGCGGATCGTTGTAGATAACCTGTACCCGCTGGCCCGCCGTCCACAGCCGCCAGTCGGCAGGGTTCGCCTCAGGATAGTACTCACGCAGCGCTTCTACGCGATCTTCATCGCTTAACATGACCTGGTTAATCAGATACTTCACCAGGTCGAGATTATCGATACCGACTTTCATCATCGGCACCATATTCGACGGCGTAACCGAGGCCAGCAAATCCATCAGCGAGCCCTGTTTTAAAAAGCGGGTGGAGAAGGTTGCGAATGGACCAAAGAGTAGTACTCGCTTGCCATCCAGCAGCCGCGTGTCGAGATGAGGGACCGACATCGGCGGCGCACCTACCGAGGCTTTACCGTAAACCTTAGCCAGATGCTGGTTTACCACTTCCGGGTTGTCTGTTACCAGGAATTGACCACCCACCGGGAACCCGCCATATTTCTTCGCTGCCGGAATACCAGATTTTTGCAACAGACGTAGCGAAGCGCCGCCGGCCCCGATAAATACAAAACGCGCCTGCACGGTACGACGTTCGCCTTTAGCATTGCGCAGCGAAACCCGCCAGCCTTCGCCGGAGCGCTTCAGGCTCTGAACTTCGGTATTTAACTCTAATGAGAACTGAGAATTGCGCTTCAGGCTGTCGGTTAACTGGCGCGTCACCTCACCAAAGTTAACGTCAGTGCCGCCGATGGTGCGGGTTGCCGCTACCTTCTGGTCGGCATCACGTCCATTCATAACCAGAGGTGCCCATTTACTAATTTCGGCGTGATCTTCCGAGTACTCCATGCCGTTGAACAGCGGGTGCTGGCTCAGAGCACGGACACGCTTACGCATGAAGTTAACGTTTTGCTCGCCCCAGACGAAGCTGACGTGCGGTACGCTGCTGATAAAGCTGTGCGGCTGATGCATAACGCCATTCTTCACCTGCCAGGCCAGGAACTGACGGGTTATCTGGAAGGATTCGTTTATCGCAATGGCTTTGGTGGTATTGAGGCTACCGTCGGATTGTTCGGGGGTGTAGTTCAGCTCCATCAAGGCCGAGTGGCCGGTTCCGGCGTTGTTCCAGCCGTTGGAGCTTTCCTGGGCAACATCATCCAGACGCTCGACCATCATCATCGACCAGCCTGGCTCCAGTGCCTGTAAATAGGTGCCTAAAGTGGCACTCATAATACCGCCACCTATCAGCAATACATCAACCGATGAACTTTCTGCAGGCGTAGCGTGCCCACCCCGGGTTCTGACATCAGAACCGTCTTGTGCGAACTTCCTCATGTCTAATGTGCCTCAATATTTACGTAATCGCGAAACCAGGGCACAGCCAGAAACCACGCCCCTGACCCGATATTTACTGGGGGCTATCGCCCTCTTTTATGGCTAAATATCGTGCGCGACAACCTTACCATTTTTCCGATGTTGTTAAAAATTTTTATTAAAATTTAAAATTATATAAACTCAAAGTTAACACAATTGTTTTGATGGATTTTTTGTCTGTAAAAACAAAGACAAAGAACTGTAATGATGAAGAGATATTAATAATCGAAAAAGCAGGGTTAATATTTCGCAGAATGCATAAACTCCTAATCAATTGATATTTATGCAAATCAAAAAACTTAAGCAGGAAACCGGTTAGCCTTAAAGTGTGGACCTTTCGTGCCTTTGTATAACTTTTAGTCAATGGGATGGCGACTTTATTAACCATGGGTTATTCATGGTTATTGGTTTTACCAATGTTGATTACGATAATTTCAAGTTATAGAACCCGCCTCCGGACATTAAAAAAATGCCAGTCAGAAAACTGACTGGCATTTATTCATTCCGATTATGACGCGCGGTTCAGGACTTAGTCACTTCCTCGCCCACCAAACCAATTTTCAGGTAACCGGCCTGATGCAATGTATCCATCACATTCATCATGGTTTCATAATCAACGGTCTTATCAGCACGGAAGAAAATCGTGGTGTCTTTCTTGCCGCCGGTCGCGGTATTCAGCGCGGCCACCATGTTGTCTTTAGTCACCGGATCGTTGCCAAGGAACATCGCCTTGTCCGCTTTTACCGACAGATAGACAGGTTTCTCCGGACGCGGCTGAGGCTGGCTCGACGATGCTGGCAGATTAACTTTTACATCCACCGTCGCCAGAGGCGCGGCAACCATAAAGATAATCAGCAATACCAGCATAACGTCGATAAAAGGCGTGACGTTGATGTCATGCATTTCACCGCTGTCATCGGTATTTTCATTCAGATGCATAGCCATGGGTCATCACCCTACGCGCAGTTTCTGGGCATTTACCGGCAGTGACTGGCGGCTGGATGCGAGATCCAGATCGCGGCTTTGCAGCAGCAGCACCTGCGCGGCAACATCACCCAGTGAAGCCTTATAGCTTGCGATACCGCGAGCAAAAACGTTGTAGATAACTACCGCTGGAATCGCAGCGACCAGACCGATTGCGGTAGCCAGCAGGGCTTCGGCAATCCCTGGCGCGACAACGGCCAGGTTGGTGGTTTGGGTTTGAGCAATCCCGATAAAGCTGTTCATAATGCCCCAGACGGTACCAAACAGACCAACAAACGGCGAGATAGCCCCGATGGTTGCCAGATAACCGTTACCGCGCCCCATGTAGCGACCAGCAAAAGCAACTTTACGCTCCAGACGGAAGCTGGTGCGGTCCTTAATGCCGTCATTATCATCGCTTTCTGCGGATAGCTCACGCTCGTTTACCGCTTCATGAATTAACTGGCTGCCAAAGCTACCGGCATCGAAATGACTGGCGATGGTCTGCGCGTCGTTCAGTGAACGCGCTTCTGTCAGTTGCTGGTGCTCCCGCTTAATTCGGCGCTTTTCGGCAAGCAGCTTAGCCCCTTTACCGAAGAACAACGCCCAGGTAACGACCGATGCCAACAACAGACCAATCATTACCACTTTAACCACGATGTCAGCATGGTGGTACATGCCCCAGACGGAGAGATCCGTCTGCATCAAATTTTCAGTCACGCTAACACTCCAGCACGAAAAGGGAGAAAAACCTCGACATGATAGCAAAAACACATCGAATTGATAGTGGTTCTCATTAGTATTTACATATTGACTTATTTCACGCAGGGCTTCTTTGCGCTGACGCAGTAAAACGTGCGGTCCGTCACATTGTGATGCACTATCTGGCAGGGATTCACGTTGCAGATTTTCTTCAATCCGGCGTATTTTAGACATCCAGACGCAAAGATGGATATTACAATGAGCAAAAAGCACATCGAAACGACATTAGTTAATGCCGGGCGACGCCCGCGCTTTACTCAGGGTTCAGTAAACAGCGTTATTCAGCGCGCCTCCTCCCTGGTTTTTGAAACCGTCGCCGATAAGAAGCACGCTACGGCCCACCGGGCGGACGGTGAATTGTTTTATGGACGCCGCGGTACCCTGACCCACTTCTCTCTGCAGGAGGCAATGTGCGAACTGGAAGGCGGTGCCGGTTGCGCACTGTTCCCTTGTGGTGCAGCGGCGGTCGCTAATTCCATTTTGGCCTTTGTGCAGCAAGGCGATCGGGTACTGATGACCCGCAATGCCTATGAGCCGAGCCAGGACTTCTGCACCAAAATACTTTCCCGACTGGGCGTTGCCGTTGACTGGTTCGATCCGCAAATCGGCGCAGAGATAGCTGAGCTCGTTCACCCAAATACGCGGGTCGTTTTCCTGGAGTCTCCTGGCTCAATTACTATGGAGGTTCACGATATTCCTGCCATTGTAAAAGCCGTGCGTCAGGTGCAGCCGGAAGCCATTATTATGCTCGACAACACCTGGTCTGCCGGTGTACTACTGCCAGCCCTGGAGATGGGTGTCGATATTTCTATTCAGGCAGGGACTAAATATCTGGTGGGCCACTCCGACGCGATGATTGGTACCGCCGTCGCCAACGAGCGCTGCTGGGATCAGCTACGCGAAAATGCCTATCTGATGGGACAAATGGTGGATGCCGACACCGCCTATGTCACCAGCCGCGGCCTGCGAACTTTAGCTGTCCGTTTGCGCCAGCATCACGAAAGCAGCCTTGAGGTCGCCCGCTGGCTGGAAAGCCAGCCGCAGGTGGCTCAAGTCAACCATCCGGCATTACCGGGCAGCAAAGGACACGAATTCTGGAAAAGAGACTTCTGCGGTAGCAGCGGATTATTCTCTTTTGTGCTCAATGAACGCCTTAATGACCAGCAATTAAGCCAGTTTCTGGATCATTTCCACTATTTCAGTATGGCCTATTCCTGGGGGGGTTATGAATCGCTTATCCTTGCCACTCAGCCCGAAGAGCTGGCGGCTATCCGCCCCGGTGGCAGTGTCGAATTTAGCGGCACCCTTATCCGTTTGCACATCGGTTTAGAGAACGTTGAAGATTTAGTTGCAGATTTAGCAGCCGCCTTTGCGCGAATTGCGTAAAGTTGCCACAGATGGTGTCGGAAGTGGACAGGCGTCACGATATATTCTCGTGACTGATTTAACTTTCCGTCACCATTTCTGGTTAAAATAGTGCTATACCGCCATTCCACAGGATTACCCCATGGTCGTCATCGAGAACATTATCTCCGCGCTGTGGCAGCATGATTTTGCTGCCCTGTCGGATCCCCATGTCATTGGCATTGTTTACTGCGTAATGTTCGCGACGCTTCTGTTAGAGAATGGCCTGCTGCCCGCTTCCTTCTTACCTGGCGATAGCCTGTTGCTTCTGGCCGGTGCTCTGATAGCCAAGGGAGTGATGAGCTTTATGCCAACAATAATCATTCTGACGGTTGCCGCGAGCATCGGCTGCTGGTTTAGCTATATTCAGGGGCGGTGGCTTGGTAACACTCAATTGGTGCGCGGCTGGCTTAATCAGCTACCGCAGCAATATCACCAGCGCGCCACCAGTATGTTCGACCGTCACGGGCTGTTTGCTCTGCTGGCCGGGCGCTTTTTAGCATTTGTTCGTACCCTGCTGCCAACCATTGCGGGTATTTCCGGTCTTTCTAATCGCCGTTTCCAGTTCTTCAACTGGCTGAGCGGCCTGCTGTGGGTTTCAGTGGTTACCGGCCTCGGCTACGCGCTGAGTATGATCCCATTTGTGAAACAGCACGAAGACCAGGTCATGACTATTCTGATGATTCTGCCAATCGCCCTACTGCTTTCAGGGCTGGTCGGCGCGCTGGTTATCGTGGTGCGTAAAAAATTCGCCTGATAGCAGATACTGCTATCAATAAAAAAGCGGCCCGATGGCCGCTTTTTTATTGTCTGAAGGCGGATAGTTGCCGCTTATACCAATGGTGGCACCCGGCGACGCGCCGCATCTTCACCCGGAGTAACGCCAAAATAACGCTTAAACTCCCGGCTAAACTGGGAGGGGCTTTCATATCCCACTTGAAGCGCCGCGGTGTTAGCTTTAACGCCGTCATGTAGCATCAGTGAACGGGCCTTATGCAAACGGTAGCTTTTCAGATATTGCAGCGGCGAGGTGCTAGTAACGGCTTTGAAATTATGGTGGAAAGCCGAGACGCTCATATTCGCTTCTGAGGCCAGCCGGTCGATACTCAGGTTCTCGGTATAGTGTGATTCTATACGCCGGATAACCCGGCTTATCAGGCTGAAATGCGACTGGCGGCTAACCAAAGCCATTAACGCCCCACCGCATGGCCCCAATAGCGTCAGATACAGCAGCTCGCGGATTATCTGGCGGCCAAGCACTCGGGCATCCAACGGATTTTCCAGGGTATCCAGCAGCCGCTCTGCGCTGCACATCAGCCCATCGGATAAGACAGCTGAGTTAATCCCGCTGGAGACATGTGCCGGATGAAAAGCATCATCCTCACCAATTTCGATAATCAAATCCTGCAACTGCGGCAGATTAATGTTAATCCGCATCCCTGCCAGCGGGTGCTCTGGTGAAGCGTTAGTTTCACACTCAAAAGCCAGCGGCACCGTTAGCAACAGGTAATTGTTAGCATCGTAATGAAACACCCGCTCGTTGATATAACCCGTTTTCCTGCCAGAAAAGAGAAAAATGATACCCGGCTGATACATTACCGGGGTACGGGCAACCGGGGCCGTGCTGTAAAACAGCTCTACATCAGGCAACCATACACCAGCACCATTTTCATTATTTTTTATAACCTTAACTCGCTGCGCGAGTGAGTGACACAGCTCATCACGATTCATAATTGACTTCTCGCGGGGGAAATTTACTGATGCTGATTGTCTGATAAAGGTTATCAATTCTCCAGCACTTTAGAGAATCAGGCAATAGATAGGCAGGAATGAGCATTGAGCCATGCCTGAGAAAGAGGAACAATATCGGCCATCCGGCAGCTACTGCCCATTGATATTCAGTTAAACAGGATTAGACAGATGAATAATTTCAACCTGCACACTCCAACCCGCATTTTATTCGGTAAAGGCGCTATCTCCGAACTGCATAACCATATCCCAGCCGGTGCTCGCGTCATGGTGACTTACGGCGGCGGCAGCGTTAAAAAAACCGGCGTGCTTGACCAGGCGCTGGCTCAGCTAAAAGGTTTTGAGGTCGTTGAGTTTGGTGGTATTGAGCCAAACCCTTCCTATGAAACGCTGATGAAAGCCGTTGCGCTGGTTAAACAGGAAAAAATTACTTTCCTGCTGGCCGTTGGCGGTGGTTCAGTACTGGATGGCACCAAATTTATCGCGGCAGCGGCAAATTATGCCGAAGGCGTGGATCCATGGGAAATCCTGGAAAATTACGGTGCGAACATTAAATCCGCGGTGCCTCTGGCCTCCGTGCTGACACTGCCGGCTACCGGCTCTGAAAGCAACAGCGGTGCGGTTATCTCCCGTAAAACTACTGGCGACAAACGCGCCTTCCAGTCCCCATTCGTTCAGCCCCTGTTTGCGGTACTGGATCCGGTATACACCTACACCCTGCCACCACGCCAGGTTGCTAACGGCGTAGTAGATGCCTTCGTACATACCGTTGAGCAGTACCTGACTTATCCGGTTGATGCCAAGATTCAGGATCGCTTCGCGGAAGGTATCCTGTTAACTCTTATCGAAGACGGCCCGCTTGCCCTGCAAGATCCGGAAAACTACGACGTGCGTGCCAACATCATGTGGGCGGCGACTATGGCGCTGAATGGCCTGATTGGTGCCGGCGTTCCTCAGGATTGGGCAACCCATATGCTGGGCCACGAACTGACCGCTATGCACGGTCTGGATCACGCTCAGACCCTGGCTGTCGTTCTGCCTTCTCTGCTGAATGAAAAACGCCAGCAGAAACACGCTAAGCTGCTGCAATACGCCGCTCGTGTCTGGAACATTACCAGCGGTAGTGAAGAGCAGCGTATTGATGGTGCGATTGCCGCCACCCGCGCCTTCTTCGAGAAAATGGGCGTTGCCACCCGTCTGTCTGACTACCAGCTTGACGGCAGCTCTATCCCGGCGCTGCTTAATAAATTGGAAGAACACGGCATGACCGCTCTGGGTGAAAATAGCGATATTACTCTGGACGTTAGCCGCCGCATCTATGAGGCAGCGCGCTAAGCTTTATCCTCCAGACCTTTCGTTTTCGGGTATTTAGACCAGACTTAAAAACGACAGCTAAGCCGGAGCCTGCTCCGGCATTCATGCTATAAGGAGGAACTCAATGGCCAACCCTACCCTCATCAAACTGCAAGACGGGAACCTCATGCCGCAGCTCGGGCTTGGGGTCTGGAAAGCCAGTCACGACGAAGTGATTACTGCAATTCACAAAGCGCTGGAAGCCGGATACCGGTCTATCGATACCGCCAGCGCCTACAAAAATGAAGACGGCGTCGGCATCGCGCTGAGCGAATCTTCTTTTCCGCGCGAAGATCTATTTATCACGACAAAATTATGGAATGCCGATCAGCAGGATGCCGAACGAGCGCTTGAAGAAAGCCTGAGCAAACTGAAACTGGATTACATCGATCTGTACCTGATGCACTGGCCGGTCCCTTCTAAAGATAATTATGTCGACGCCTGGCGCGCCATGATTGATCTGCAAAAACAGGGGCTGATTAAGAGTATCGGGGTCTGTAACTTCAATATTGAACACTTGCAACGTCTCGGCGATGAAACTGGCGTACTTCCGGTCATTAACCAGATTGAGCTGCACCCCCTATTCCAGCAGCGTCAGTTGAATACCTGGAACGCTAACCATAAAATTCAGACTGAAGCGTGGAGCCCTTTAGCCCAGGGTGGTGAAGGCGTTTTCGATCAGAAAGTTATCCGCAGCCTGGCGGATAAATACGGTAAGACTCCGGCTCAGATTGTGATTCGCTGGCATCTCGACAGCGGGCTGGTCGTGATTCCGAAGTCGGTCACGCCAAAACGTATCGTCGAAAACTTTGATGTCTGGGACTTCCGCCTTGAGCGTGAAGAACTGGCAGAGATTGCCCGGCTCGACTGTGGCAAACGGCTTGGGCCAGATCCGGAAACCTTTATCGGTTAATCACTTCCGCTGACCCACATAAAGTAAAACGACACCCGCAACGCGCAGTTACGGGTGTCGTTTTTTTTGGCTCCAGCCCGTTTACATAAACGGTCTGGGCCAATTATTTATTGCGATTGCGCGCAGGAGCCGTGGCGCTTTTAACCGGCTTTTTCTGCTGCTGATGCCCCATTGGCGTATGGCGCGTTAAGGCAGTACGAGTACCACGCTGGCCACGGCGTGCAGCGCGTACCTCTTCCAGAGTCGGCGCAGGTACCAGGCAATCTCGACGTCCGCCAATAAGCTCTTTCTTGCCCATTTTCTCCAGCGCTTCACGGATCAGCGGCCAGTTGGCCGGATCGTGATAACGCAGCAGAGCTTTGTGCAAACGACGCTGCCGATCGCCGCGCGGGACAACCACATCTTCGCTTTTGTAATCTATCTTACCCAGTGGGTTTTTGCCGGTGTAATACATGGTTGTAGAGTTAGCCAGCGGCGATGGATAGAAGTTCTGCACCTGATCGAGGCGGAAGCGATGGCGTTTAAGCCATAATGCCAGGTTGACCATGTCTTCATCGGTTGTCCCCGGATGCGCCGAGATAAAGTACGGAATCAGGTATTGCTCTTTTCCAGCCTGTTTTGAATAGGTATCAAACAGCTCTTTAAAGCGGTGATAGCTACCCATTCCCGGTTTCATCATTTTCGACAGGGGGCCAGCCTCGGTATGCTCTGGCGCAATCTTCAGATAGCCGCCCACATGATGCGTTGCCAGCTCCTTGATATAGCGCGGATCGGCCACCGCCAGATCGTAGCGTACCCCAGAGGCTATCAGGATCTTTTTAATACCGCGCAGGCTGCGCGCCCGGCGGTAAAGATCGATAGTCGGCTGGTGATTGGTATTCATGTGTGAGCAAATTTCCGGATAGACGCAGGACAAACGGCGACAGGTTTGCTCGGCGCGCGGCGAGGTGCAGCGCAGCATATACATGTTGGCGGTCGGCCCGCCGAGATCGGAAATGATACCGGTAAAGCCCGGAACTTCGTCGCGTATCGCTTCAATCTCATTAATGATGGAGTCTTCAGAACGGCTCTGAATAATGCGTCCTTCGTGCTCGGTTATCGAACAGAATGCGCAGCCGCCAAAACAGCCGCGCATAATGTTGATGGAGAAACGGATCATCTCATAGGCCGCAAGACGGCTCTTGCCATAGGAAGGGTGCGGCACGCGCTGATAAGGCAGCGCAAACACGCTATCCATCTCTTCAGTTGAGAGCGGAATGGCCGGTGGATTGATCCAGACATAGCGATCGCCATGCTTTTGCATTAACGCCCTGGCACAGCCTGGGTTGGTTTCGTGGTGCAGGATCCTGGATGCATGGGCATACATCACCTTGTCGCTTTTCACTTTTTCAAACGACGGCAGCAGCACGTAGGTTTTTTCCCACGGTTTAGGGCGTGGAGCCTGCACCGTGACAGGCTTTGCTCCGCCGTTTTTGGGCACCCGGAATTTTTCATCGGCGCACGGCAGATCTTCACCGTATGGATGGGGAATAGGATCGATTTTTCCCGGTGTATCAAGACGGGTGGAGTCAACGCCAGACCAGCCAGGTAATGCCTGCTTGCGGATAATTGCGGTGTTACGCACGTCAACAATTTGCGCTACCGGCTCACCGCTCGCCAGGCGATGCGCCACTTCCACCAGCGGACGCTCACCGTTACCGAAGATAAGCATATCGGCTTTAGAATCCACTAAAACGGAACGACGCACGGTATCTGACCAGTAGTCATAGTGCGCGGTACGACGCAGGCTTGCTTCAATCCCCCCAAGGATGACCGGAACATCGTTCCATGCCTCTTTACAGCGCTGGGTATAGACTAAGGTGGCCCTATCCGGGCGCTTACCCGCCACGTTATCCGGCGTGTAGGCATCATCATGGCGCAGTTTGCGATCGGCGGTGTAGCGGTTAATCATCGAATCCATGTTGCCCGCCGTCACCCCAAAGAACAGATTCGGTTTGCCCAGGCGCATAAAGTCTTGCTTACTATTCCAATCCGGCTGAGCAATGATCCCCACCCGGAATCCCTGAGCCTCCAGCATACGGCCACAGATAGCCATACCAAAGCTTGGGTGATCGACATAAGCATCGCCGGTAACCAGAATGATATCGCAGCTGTCCCAGCCCAGTGTGTCCATCTCTTCGCGAGACATGGGCAAAAACGGGGCAGGCCCGAAGCAAGAGGCCCAATATAAAGGCCAGGAAAAAAGGTCGCGCTCGGGTTGAATCAGGCTGGTACCGCTCATAGTAAATCCGACAAAGTGATAAAAAATTAACCGGGTGCGGATTATACGTCGTGTTGCTGTAGAAAAAGAAGGGTTATTCCCAGGATGAATAGCCAGGGCTAACGAAGGAAAAATCGGGAAAATATGCGGGCCCGCACGTAAGGCCCGCATTAATATCGAGTTTATGGTGCCGGGTTTACCAGTATCTGGCCGATAGAACCACGATCGGCCATTTCCAGAGTCTGGCTAGAGAACAGGAACGGGAAATGATTCCAGGAAGGCTGACCAAAATAGACCAGAAGCTCCAGTTGCCCATCCACCCACACTGTATCTTTCCAGCCTCTATCTTCTGGGAATGGCGCTGCGCCGTTAACCCGGCTGACCAGGAACTGAACCCCATCGATATGTAGCGCCTGCGGCGTATCTGCAGTAACCGTCCAGCGTTCCCAGCTGCCTTGCTGAGTGGTCACATCCATGCGGTTCATGTCCCACAGCTTACCGTTAATACCCGGATCGTCGCCGAGCTTAATTTCACGACTGCGAGCTGGATTACCGCTGACAATTTCGTTAGCCAGCAGACGGGTCGGCAGATTGTCAGTCACCAAAGGCAGCAGACCGGTCGGGCGCAGTGTCAGCACCAGAGTTGAGACCAGAATCGTCGATGGCTCAAAGAAGCCGCGAATACGATCCATAATGCCCGCCGCTTCCCCACAGGTAACGGATACCTCTTTGCCGTCGGTCAGATCAACCAGTATTTCGCGACGTTCGCCCGGAGCCAGGGAAAGCTGCTTAACCGAGACCGGCGCTGGCAGGAAGCCCTGATCACTGGCGATAACATGCAGCGGACGCCCGTCGCTCATTTGCAGCAGGTAGCGCCGGGAGTTTGAAGCATTAAGCAGACGCAGTCGCACCCAGCCTCTCGATACTTCTACATACGGACTTTGTGCCCCGTTAACCAGCAGCGTATCACCCAGGAAGCCGCCGCTGCCCGGTTCGCTATATTCCGGCGCACCAAAGTTATTCAGCCGTTTATCCTGAATAATAATCGGGAAATCATCCACGCCGTAATGGTTAGGTATTGGCATCGCTTTGCTGGCTTCATCTTCTACCAGCCACATCCCACACAGACCGTTATAAACCTGCTGCGCGGCATGATTAGGCGTCGTAGCGCGATACCACAGGGTCGCTGCGGCCTGACGAATAGGCAGGACAGGTGCCCAATCGGCGTTAGGAGACATCATGCGTGGAGCGCCACCAATCAGCGGCCCGGGAACCTGCAGGCCGCACACCGTCATCGCTACATTTTCCTGGAGACGGTTGCTATAGATCATTTTAACGTCATCGCCGCTCCACACCCGAATTGTCGGGCCAAGGTAGCGGCCATTTAGCCCCCACACCTGTGCTTTAGCCGGCGCACCGTTGAAAGACCAGTGTGCGCGCTGCAAAGTCAGAAATAGCGGCTGTCCACGACGCGACTCCAGCAAAGGGGGAACGGGTAAAGACTGCTGAGCGCCTGCGGCCCGTGCGCTTAATGGCAAGGCTCCCGCACAAAGCGCCACACCCGTGGCCTGCATAAACTGACGCCGACTGAGTGACATAATTGCTCCATGTAACAAACACACCCGGCAAGGTTACCTTGGCCGGGCATCAACCAACTCGGCGGCTATACCGCCGGCTAAATCCGTACGCTGCGCGCATACGCGCTCAGAGCCCGGAGGCTTATCGTTGCGCGGCCTCGCGCTGCGCAACTTCTTTATCCAGTTCTTCGATTTTCGCTGCCATAACTTCGCGGCAGTGTACCGCCAGCGCCCGCACCTGGTCTTTACCATACTGGCTGATATCGATAGGCGGCAGCATTTCAACGATCACCAGGCCATTATTCCAGCGATTGAGCCGGATTTTGTCATGGGTATTAGAGACACAGACCGGGATAATCGGCACCCCTGCGGCAATCGCCGCATGGAAAGCGCCCGTTTTAAAAGGTAGCAGGCCGCGACCACGGCTGCGGGTACCTTCCGGGAACATCCAGAAAGAAATTTTTCTTTTCTGGAACGCCTTCACAACCTGAGAAATTGTGGTGTGCGCTTTAGCGCGGTTATCGCGGTCAATCAGCAGGTTACCGGTCAGCCAGTAAAGCAGACCAAAGAATGGCACCCACACCAAGCTTTTTTTCCCAACGGTGACCGTTGGCGGTAACACGATATTGGCGGCGGTCACCATATCGTAGTTATTTTGATGGTTGGCAATATAGATAGCATTGCCAAATGACTCATAGCCCTGCGGCAGGCGTCGTTCCACTTTGAGGCCAAATACCGGTGCCATCCGGCCAAACATACGGCCAAAAGTAGAGACATGACGTGGATTACGCGGGCTGAACAGGCAATAGATACAGCCGAACAGACATACCAGAATCGAGTAAATTACAACAATAATGAAACGCACAATCGCTAGCATACTAACCTCTTAAGCCACAGCGCCGACCAGTATAGCGGTTTACCAGGGAAAGACACCGCACTAATCACGAAACGACGCCAGGAACTTAACGCCAGGAATCCCAAAACACGTATTGTTATGTGCAAAGCACTAACAAAACAATGCCCCAGAAAGAATTTAACCGGAAAAAGTAGCGGGCCGGACGCCCGCTGCTTGTTACTCCTCACTGTCGGCGTGAGGAGTGTCTATTTCAATTTTATCGATACGTTGCAGGCCGCGCATCAGGGTACCGCGACGTCCGCGCTCGGCGCGAACTTTCTGCAGCTCTTCAGGACGCATCTTAATCTTGCGTTTGCCCAGATGTACGGTGATACCGCTATTGGCCGGAACCAGGGTTAGCCATACCAGGCTGTCTTTACCGCTGGCGGCTTCAGAGGCCGGAATGGAGATGATTTTGTTACCTTTCCCCTTCGACAGCTGCGGCAGGTCAGCCACCGGGAACATGAGCATGCGGCCTGCTGCGGTAACGGCCAGCAGCATATCGTCTTCGTGATATACCGGCAGCGGCGACAGTACCTTCGCGTTTTCTGGCAACGTGATCATGGCTTTACCCGCCTTGTTACGCGCCACCAGATCGTTAAAGGTACATACAAAACCATAACCCGCATCGGATGCCATCAGGAGTTTGCGATCGTCAGCTTCCATCAGGATCCGATCGACGCTGGCACCCGGCGGCAGCGTCAGCTTCGCAGTGAGCGGTTCGCCCTGGCCGCGAGCGGAAGGCAACGCGATAGGGTCCAACGCATAACTGCGCCCGGTGGAATCAATAAATACTACCGGCTGATTGCTCTTACCGCGCGCGGCGGCCAGATAGCCATCGCCCGCTTTGTAGCTCAAACCTGAAGGGTCGATATCATGCCCTTTAGCGCTACGCACCCAGCCCATCTGCGACAGAACGATGGTCACTGGCTCGGACGGCAGCATGTCGTGCTCGTTCATCGCTTTAGCTTCTTCGCGCTCATGCAGCGGTGAACGGCGCGGGTCGCCATAGGCTTCGGCATCCGCCTGAAGTTCTTTTTTCAGCAGCGTATTCATCCGACGCTCGGAACCCAGGATCGCCTGAATCTGATCGCGCTCTTTTGCCAGCTCGTCCTGCTCGCCGCGGATTTTAATCTCTTCGAGTTTGGCCAGATGACGTAACTTCAGTTCCAGAATGGCTTCGGCCTGGGTTTCGGTGATCCCAAAACGCGCCATTAGCACCGGCTTCGGCTCATCTTCCTCACGGATAATATGAATCACCTCGTCAATATTCAGGAACGCCACCAGCAAACCTTCGAGGATATGCAGGCGTTTCATCACTTTATCGAGGCGATAGTTCAGGCGGCGACGGACCGTATCACGGCGGAACACCAGCCATTCGCTGAGAATTTCCAGCAGGTTTTTCACCGCCGGGCGGCCATCCAGACCAATCATATTGAGATTGACCCGGTAGCTTTTCTCCAAATCGGTAGTGGCAAACAGGTGATTCATTACCTGCTCCATATCTACGCGGTTGGAGCGTGGCACGACCACCAGGCGAGTTGGGTTTTCATGGTCAGATTCATCGCGGAGATCATCAACCATCGGCAGCTTTTTAGCCCGCATCTGGCTGGCAATCTGCTCCAAAACTTTAGCGCCAGACACCTGATGCGGCAGCGCGGTAATGACCATTGCGCCGTCTTCTTTGGTCCACACCGCACGCATGCGAATCGAACCGCGCCCGGTCTGGTAAATTTTACGGATGTCGCTGCGCGAGGTGATTATCTCAGCCTCGGTCGGGTAATCCGGCCCCTGGACAATATCCATCAGCGCATCAAGGCTGGTTTTTGGTTCATCCAGCAACGTGATGGCGGCGGTAGCAACTTCCCGCAGGTTATGAGGAGGGATATCCGTCGCCATACCCACCGCAATACCGGTGGTGCCGTTCAGCAGAATATTCGGCAGGCGCGCCGGCAGCGTTTTTGGCTCGAGCAACGTACCGTCAAAGTTAGGGACTTCGTCCACAGTCCCCTGCCCCAGCTCGCTGAGCAGGACGCTGGCATATTTAGACAGGCGCGATTCGGTATAACGCATTGCCGCGAAAGATTTCGGATCGTCCGGCGCCCCCCAGTTCCCCTGGCCATCAACCAGCGGATAACGATAGGAAAATGGCTGAGCCATCAGCACCATAGCTTCGTAGCATGCGCTATCGCCGTGAGGGTGATATTTACCCAGCACATCGCCAACGGTACGGGCTGATTTTTTAAATTTAGCGCTGGCGTTTAGCCCCAGCTCCGACATCGCGTATACGATGCGTCGCTGAACCGGCTTAAGCCCGTCGCCAATGAATGGCAGGGCGCGGTCCATAATGACGTACATCGAATAGTTGAGATAGGCATTTTCCGTAAACTGATGGAGCGGCTGGCGCTCTACACCATCATGAGTCAACTCACTCATTAATCGTTATTCCTCAGGGTCTGGTTCCTGTGACCAACAGGCGGCAATATTGCCGCAGATAGTACCTTATCTGGTAGCCCGAGTCACAGCACGCTTGATTATTGCAGCTGGAGCAAAAGTATTTGCTGTTTTTCATCATTCTCCTGTGATCTATATCACGCTAAGATAGCCGCATCTTTTTTGAACCGGACACTTACCCATGAGCAACATCCTTATTATCAACGGTGCTAAAAAATTCGCCCACTCTAATGGCCAGCTGAACGATACCCTGACTGAAACCGCAGAAGCTTTTCTGCGCGATGCCGGCCACAGCGTGCAGGTTACTCGCCCTGATGCCGAGTACGATATTGCTGCTGAAGTAAAAAAATTCGAATGGGCCGACACTATCATCTGGCAGATGCCTGGCTGGTGGATGGGTGCACCATGGACCGTTAAAAAATATATCGACGACGTATTCACTGAAGGTCACGGTGTGCTGTATGCCAGCGATGGTCGTACCCGTTCCGATGCATCAAAAAAATACGGTTCCGGTGGCCTGTTACAGGGTAAAACCTATATGCTGTCACTGACCTGGAACGCCCCGATGGAAGCCTTTACTGATAAAGAACAGTTCTTCCACGGCGTTGGCGTTGACGGCGTTTACCTGCCGTTCCACAAAGCCAACCAGTTCCTTGGAATGGATCCGCTGCCAACCTTCATCGCAAATGACGTTATCAAAATGCCTGACGTCCCACGCGATGTGGCAGCTTATCGCAAACATTTAGCGGAAATTTTTGCTTAACTGTCCGTCAGTTAAGCAACAGGAGTAAATCATGCTGACAGTAATTGCTGACATTCGCACCCGTCCGGGTTCACATCATCGCGAAGCGGTACTGAACGTATTTAAAAAATTAGTCCCTGTCGTGTTGCAGGAAGATGGCTGCCACGGCTATAGCCCTATGGTTGACCATAACGCTAATGTCGATTTCCAGAACACCGCTCCGGATTCCATCGTGATGATTGAGAAGTGGGAAAGCGTTGAACATCTGAAAGCGCATCTCGCCACTCCGCACATGAAAGCGTTTAGCGAGCAGGTTAAAGATGACGTGCTGGATATGAGCATCAAAATCCTCGAAGACGGTATCTGATTAGCTCCTCCGAGATACAATGAACAACGGTCAGCAATTGCTGGCCGTTTTTTTATTCAGGGATTTATCCAGCCTCTCTGATTGATATCTACCCAGGCACTCGTTGAAAATTCAGTTAGTTGCAGCGCCGGCTGAAACAGAGGCCTTAATAAGGCGGGCAGCAAAAAGGGCGCGAAATGCGCCCTTTTATAACCTAAATCATCATGCTTAAGCTTCGATGTCTGCCTGGTCGCCGTACTCTTGCAACCAGTTACGGCGGTCTTCAGAGCGTTTCTTAGCCAGCAACATATCCATTACTGCGTTGGTGCGGTCATCATCTTCATCTTCGATAGTGAGCTGAAGCAGACGGCGGGTATTCGGGTCGAGCGTGGTTTCGCGCAGCTGTAGCGGGTTCATCTCGCCCAGACCTTTAAAACGCTGCACATTTGGCTTGCCGCGTTTACGTTTTAACTGCTCCAGCACGCCCGCTTTTTCTTCTTCGGTCAGCGCGTAGTACACCTCTTTTCCGAGATCGATACGGTATAGAGGCGGCAGCGCAACATAGACGTGGCCGCCCTTAACCAGCGGACGGAAATGGCGTACAAACAACGCACACAGCAGCGTGGCAATGTGCAGACCATCGGAGTCAGCATCCGCCAGGATACAGATCTTGCCGTAACGCAGCTGGCTGAGATCGTCACTATCCGGATCGATCCCGATCGCCACCGAAATATCGTGTACTTCCTGTGAAGCCAGCACCTCATCGGAAGAGACTTCCCAGGTATTTAGGATCTTGCCTTTCAATGGCATGATCGCCTGATATTCACGGTCACGAGCCTGTTTCGCCGAACCGCCCGCCGAGTCCCCTTCCACCAGGAACAGTTCGGTGCGGCTGAGATCCTGCGCGGTACAGTCGGCAAGCTTACCGGGCAGCGCCGGGCCGCTGGTCAGTTTTTTACGTACGACCTTTTTGGCTGCACGCATACGGCGCTGAGCGCTGGAGACCGCAAGCTCTGCCAGCATCTCGGCGGCCTGTACGTTCTGGTTAAGCCACAGGGTAAAGGCATCCTTCACCACCCCAGATACAAACGCGGCGCACTGACGGGAAGAAAGGCGTTCCTTGGTCTGACCGGCGAACTGTGGGTCCTGCATTTTCACTGACAGAACGTAAGCACAGCGCTCCCAGATATCATCCGCCGTAAGCTTCACGCCACGCGGCAGTAAATTACGGTATTCACAGAACTCCCGCATACTGTCCAGCAGCCCCTGACGCAGACCGTTAACGTGAGTACCGCCCTGCATTGTTGGGATTAGGTTGACGTAACTTTCCGTTAGCAGCTCACCACCTTCCGGCAGCCAAAGCAGCGCCCAGTCTACGGCTTCAGTTTCACCGTTAAAGCTGCCCAGGAATGGTTGCTCCGGCAGAGTAATCAGCCCGTTAACCGCTTCACACAGATAGTCGTTCAGACCATCCTGATAACACCAGCGCTGTTCGGAATTGTTGACCAGGTCTTTGAAAATAATCTCAACGCCCGGGCACAGCACCGCTTTAGCTTTCAGCAGGTGACTTAAGCGCGAAACCGAAAAACGAGGGCTGTCGAAGAATGATTCGTCCGGCCAGAAATGCACGCTGGTACCGGTGTTGCGACGCCCGCAGGTGCCAACCACATTGAGATCTTCAACTTTCTCGCCGTTTTCAAAGGCGATGGAATAAACCTGTCCGTCGCGGCGAACTTTCACCTCAACCCGCTTAGAAAGCGCATTGACCACCGAGATCCCCACGCCGTGCAACCCGCCTGAGAACTGGTAGTTTTTATTCGAGAACTTACCACCGGCATGCAAACGGCACAGAATCAGTTCCACGGCGGGAACCCCTTCTTCCGGGTGGATATCCACCGGCATACCGCGGCCATCATCGATGACTTCCAGCGACTGGTCGGGATGGAGAATTACTTCAACTTTTTTGGCATGCCCTGCCAGCGCCTCATCAACGCTGTTATCGATAACTTCCTGCCCTAAATGGTTAGGACGGGTGGTATCGGTGTACATCCCTGGACGACGGCGCACCGGCTCAAGACCGGTTAAAACCTCAATGGCTTCAGCGTTATAAGTTTGGGTCATGGCTTCGTTATTCTGGATAGAAAAGTTGCCGTGCTCCCGGATTTAACGTAATCCGAGAAAATCGACTATCTGGTTGAAATGATCTTCAAAGCCCACAAAAGCGTGGTTCCCACCCGGCTCTACGGTCTGACGGCAGGCGGCGAAATAGTCCACGGCCTGGCGATAATCCAGCACTTCATCACCGGTTTGCTGTAACAACCAGATGAGATCCGGGGACTCCAGCGGGTCAATTCGCATCACTTTGAGATCGTGAATATGGCGAGACTCTAGCACATATTGTTGCCCGGTGTAGGGGTTCTGATTCTCCCCCAGGTAATCCGTCAGCAGCTCAAATGGCCGTACCGCTGGGTTAACTACCACAGCAGGCAGAGTAAAACATTGCGATAGCCAGGTGGCGTAGTAACCGCCCAACGATGAACCCACAACACCAAGCGGTTCGCCGCCCAGCTCCAGAACCAGGTTTTCAAGCATATCCGCAGCCTCAGCCGGATAAGCAGGAAGCTGCGGCGTGACCATATTGATATGCGGATGGTGTTCGGCCAGCCAGCGTCGGAGCGACGTGGCTTTGGCCGATAATGGAGAGCTATTGAAACCATGCAGATAAAGCAGATTAGCCATCAGTAGCCTTCAGAAGCCGTATCCGGGCTGAATCTGGCATCGGCCAGACGGCAGACCTCGGTTGCAATTGAACCATCCGGATTTAAGGTAAGCCAGCGCCAGCCCGGAGTAATGGTATCAAGCGTAAAACTGGCGCAATGCGGTTTGAACTGTACGCAGGTCGACGGCGTTGCCAGCAGACGGCGGCCATTCCAGTCACAATCCATTTCCTGATGAATATGCCCACACAGCAACACTTTCACCTGAGAATGGCGAGACAATATATCGTTCAGCGCCGGCGCGTTACGCAGGCTGTGCTGATCGAGCCAGCTACAGCCGGCAGCCAGCGGGTGATGGTGCAGCAGCAGCAAAGTATGACGTTCTGGCTCCTGTAGCAGCTGTTGTTCGAGCCACTCAAGCTGGTAGTCGCTCAGCTCGCCGTGCGGCACCCCAAAAACCTGGCTATCGAGCAAAATGATATGCCAGCTGTCGCCAGCCAGCACCCGCTTGGCGGGTGAAATGCCTATCTCACGCAGAGTGCCATACATGGCAGGCTGAAAGTCATGGTTGCCCGGCAGCCACACGCACGGCTCGCTAAAGCGCGCGATCCCTTCAGCAAAATGGCGATAGGCATCAACAGAGTGATCCTGTGCGAGATCGCCGGTCGCAACAATGAGATCGTAATCTCGCTGTTGTTCTACGATGGCGGCCAACACCGCCTGATAGCTGTCCCAGGTACTGACCCCAAGCAGGGTCTCCTGTTTACTGGCAAACAGGTGCGTGTCGGTTATCTGTAATAATCTGACTGCAGCGCCCGGCGCTACAGGGAGGTTTAACAGGCTTTCCAATTGGTGTCCTTAGGTTTTACGATGCTAACCTGGCTCACATCCTTCAGGCCGCAAAGCGGCCCATTCCCTCTGATACGTAAAAATATCGCGCCCGGAGGAACTCTTGTGGTCTGTGCCACGTTTTTATAATTATTGTTCGCTGAACACTGGGGTTGCCATCGCACCATGGGCGAGACAGTAACGCAGCCAGTCGGCCAGAAACTGATTTATTTGATGTTTTTCATCGCGTTGATGCAACTTATTATTGGGATAATCATAACGCGCTTTAAAGCGAAAGATCTGCTGACTCGAACACACTTCCGCGACCATGGCGTCATGATAGAGCCGCACCTTCATTGAAGGCAGGCTCCAGTAGCTCACTGCTGGTTTTGTTTGCTCAATCTCCACCAGCGTAGTGTAGCGGGTAGACTCGAGGACTGTCAGTCGGTAACTGGCGCTATTGACCTGATAGTTGATTGCCGCTCCGGCTTCTTCATCCTTAGGCATCAGGCGACGCAGCTTTGCGAAGTTAGTTTCGCACAGGCGCATCATTTCTGGAAAGTCAGGCGTATAGCGCTTCATATTCAGGTATTCCACTCATTTTTCAGTGATTCGTGATGCAGTTGCAGCCATTGCAAGGCAATAACCGACGCCGCATTATCTATTTTCCCCTCTTCAACCCACTGATAAGCCTGCTCCCGGCTTACCACATGAACCCGAATATCTTCGTTTTCATCCGCCAGCCCATGAATTCCATGAGCCGTTGCGGCATCCACTTCACCCACAACGATAGACAAACGCTCGCTTGTCCCGCCGGGGCTGGCTAAATAGCTTAGCACTGGTTTGGTACGTCCGACGCTGAGCCCGGCCTCTTCTTCAGCCTCGCGCCGCGCGACATCATCCACGCTTTCGCCAGGCTCTATCATTCCGGCAACCATTTCCAAAAGCCATGGCGTTGGGCTGGTATCAATAGCGGCAATCCGGATCTGCTCAATCAGCACAACTTCATCGCGTTTGGGGTCATAGGGTATCAGCACTGCCGCATGGCCGCGCTCAAAAATTTCCCGCTTAACTTCACCACTCATTTCGCCATTAAACAGGCGGTGGCGAAAACGATATAAAATCAACGAAAAAAAACCGCGCCATACGGTTTCTCGTGCAATAATTTCCACATCATTTTTTCCAAAACTGACCTGAGATTCAGGGGATTTATTCATGGTTGCACCGTTTCAAAGTTTTAATGATGAAATGAGCTGAAATTAGCCCGCCGCCTACCGTTTGGCTGGCTATATGGTAAATTGATGATTACCGCGCGTCGATGGCACATTAGGTCAACCCGGAGTGGGCCGAGTTTCTGCTAGAATTCGCGGTCATTTTCGCATGCCAGCGCTTATAACTTATTTTGGCTTCACAACAAGGAATGCAAATGAAGAAACTGCTCCCACTACTTATCGGTCTGGGCCTGACCGGCTTCAGTGCCGTAAGCCAGGCAGAGAACCTGATGCAAGTCTATCAGCAAGCGCGTTTAAGCAACCCTGAGCTGCGCAAATCTGCTTCAGACCGCGATGCAGCATTCGAAAAAATTAATGAAGCCCGCAGTCCGCTATTACCTCAACTGGGCCTGGGTGCAGACTATAGCTACACCGAGGGTTTTCGTAACGCCGATGGCGTTAACTCTAACGGCACCAGCGCGTCGCTGAAATTAACGCAGACTATCTTCGATATGTCTAAATGGCGCGCTCTGACGTTGCAGGAAAAAACGGCAGGTATTCAGGACGTCTCTTATCAGACCGACCAACAGACACTGATCTTAAACAGTGCCACGGCCTATTTTAACGTGCTGAACGCTATCGATACGCTGTCCTTTATCGAAGCGCAGAAACAGGCGGTTTATCGTCAGTTAGACCAGACTACCCAGCGTTTTAACGTAGGCCTGGTGGCAATCACCGACGTGCAGAACGCCCGCTCACAGTACGATACCGTGCTGGCGGATGAAGTTACCGCGCGTAACAATCTGGATAACCAGGTTGAAAAACTGCGCCAGGTCACCGGCAACTACTATCCAGAGCTGGCCTCACTGAATGTGAGCAACTTTAACACCACCAGACCAAAAGCTATTAACGCGCTGCTGAAGCAGGGCGAGCAGCGTAACCTGCCGCTGTTGCAGGCGCGTCTGAGCCAGGATCTGGCGCGTGAGCAAATTCGCTACGCAGAAACCGGCCATATGCCAACCATAGATTTCAACGCTTCTTCCAGCGTTTCCGATACGGATTACAATGGTCATAAAACCGGCGGTGCCGCATACAACAACAGCCACGTGGGTGAAAACTCCGTTGGCCTGAGCTTTAACCTGCCGCTGTACCAGGGCGGTTCAGTCACCTCTAAAGTGAAACAGGCTCAGTATGCGTTTGTCGGCTCTAGCGAGCAGCTGGAAAGCGCACACCGCAGCATGGTGCAGACCGTGCGTTCCTCGTATAACAACGTGAATGCATCCATTAGCAGCATCGATGCCTACAAACAGGCCGTGGTTTCCTCCCAGAGCTCTTTAGATGCGATGGAAGCCGGTTATCAGGTTGGTACTCGTACCATCGTCGATGTGCTGTCTGCGACTTCCGCGCTGTATAACGCGAAACAGCAGCTGGCTAATGCGCGTTATACCTATCTGATTAACGAGCTGAATATCAAATCTGCGCTGGGTACGCTCAACGAGCAAGATCTGATTGCCTTAAACAACGTACTGGGTCAGCCGGTTTCTACCACGCCAGATGTCGTTGCGCCGGAAGATCAGCAGCAACGTCAGCGTGCTGATTACGCAGGCAGCCCTGAAATGCAGCAGGCAGCCGCCGCAGCTTCAGAAAGCATGCTCGGCAACTAAGCTGATAAAAGGGCGCTCCGGCGCCCTTTTTACTGCAACGTAAGGCAACGTAAAGATCCCCCTTCACACTGGCCTCTGCGCTTCATTTTCAACCAATCATCCCCTATCCTAAGCAGCACAAGAAAAGACTACCTTTGGGCAAGGACCATCGATATGAAACGGACAAAAAGCATCAATCACGCCTCGTTTCGCAAAAGCTGGAGCGCGCGCCACCTGACCCCGGTCGCCCTGGCCGTTAGCGCCGTATTTATGCTGGCTGGCTGCGAGAAGAGCGATGAAACCGTCAAGATGTACCAGAATGCTGACGACTGCTCTCAGGCCAACCCAGGCCAAAGCGAGCAGTGCAAGACCTCGTATAACAACGCTCTGAAAGAAGCAGAACGTACTGCACCTAAATATGCGACCCGCGAAGACTGTGTAGCTGAATTTGGTGAAGGCCAGTGCCAGCAGGCACCGGCTCAGGCCAGCATGAGCGGTGAAAACCAGGCCCAGGCGCAATCCAGCGGCAGTTTCTGGATGCCGCTGATGGCCGGCTATATGATGGGTCGCATGATGGGCGGCGGCGCGGGCTTTGCCCAGCAGCCGCTGTTCTCATCCAAGAATCCATCCAGCCCGGCTTACGGTAAATACACCGATGCCAGCGGTAAAAGCTTCGGCGCAGCAACTCCTGGCCGCAGCATGACCGTACCAAAAACCGCGATGGCGCCGAAACCGGCAACCACCAGTACCGTAACTCGCGGCGGGTTTGGTGAATCGGTTGCACGCCAGGCCACCATGCATCGTAGTGCCTCTGCAACCGGCAACAATCACCGCTCAATGGGTGGCTGATAGATGGAACGTAAGGATATTACCGAACGCCCGGACTGGCGCGCTAAGGCTCAGGAGTATGGCTTTAACTTCCACACCATGTACGGCGAGCCGTACTGGAGCGAAGAGGCCTACTACCACCTCAGCGCTGCTGAGGTCGATAAGCTGGAGACCGTAACTGCAGAATTGCACCAGATGTGCCTGCAAGTGGTCGAAAAAGTCGTCTCCAGCGATGAGCTGATGGCTAAGTTTCGAATTCCCAAACATACCTGGGAGTTCGTGCGCCAGTCGTGGCGCAGCCAGCAGCCATCGCTCTATTCGCGGCTGGATCTGGCCTGGAATGGTCAGGGCGAGCCAAAACTGCTGGAAAACAATGCCGATACGCCAACATCTCTGTATGAGGCGGCTTTCTTTCAGTGGATCTGGCTGGAAGATCAGCAACGCGCCGGGAACCTGCCTGCCGATAGCGATCAATTCAACAGCATTCAGGAACAGCTGATCGAGCGCTTTACCGCGCTGAAAGAGCATCATGGCTTTAACCTGCTGCACTTCACCTGCTGTCGCGATACGGAAGAAGATCGGGCGACGGTGCAGTATCTGGAAGACTGCGCAGCCGAAGCGGGCGTGGCCAGCGAATTTCTGTATATTGATGACATTGGCCTGGGCGAAAAAGGTCAGTTTACCGATATGCAGGATCAGGTTATCAGTAATCTGTTTAAGCTCTATCCGTGGGAGTTTATGCTGCGCGAAATGTTCTCTACCAAGCTTGAAGATGCCGGTGTACGCTGGCTGGAGCCTGCCTGGAAGAGCATTATTTCCAATAAAGCGCTGCTGCCGATGCTGTGGAAAATGTTCCCCGATCACCCCAATCTGTTGCCAGCTTACTTTGCTGAAGATGAGCATCCGGCGCTGGAAAAATATGTGGTTAAGCCACTATTTTCCCGCGAAGGAGCCAATATTCGCATCGTTGAGGGTGAACAGGAAATTGCCCGGGTTGACGGACCCTATGGCGAGGAAGGGTTCATCGTTCAGCAGTTCTACGAGCTGCCGAAATTCGGCGACAGCTATACGATTATTGGCAGCTGGCTGATTAATGACTCCCCTGCCGGGATCGGTATCCGTGAAGATAAAGAGCTGATCACCCAGGATCTGTCGCGCTTCTATCCGCACATTTTCACCGAGTGATCTTTCCGGCTCAGCCTTTGCGGGCTGAGCCGGTTATTTTGCTATCCAACCTGTACCGACAGCATACTCAGCGATCCCATCTCGATCCCTTCAGTTGGCAGACTAATTGGCTCCACGCCATCCCAGCTGCCCAGAATATACAGTAATGGCAAAAAGTGTTCGGGCGTCGGGCTGGCCAACGCACCTGCCGGATGCTCAAGATAATTTGCCAGCGGATGCTGCTCATCCGGCCCCTCCCAGCGCAGGTTTTCACGCACATATTCATCGAAAGCTACCGCCCACGGGAACGGCTCAGCATCACCCTGCCACTGGGCAGTACGCAGGTTGTGAACCACGTTACCGCTGGCAACCAGCATAATGCCGCGATTACGTAGTTCCGACAGGCGGCGCCCGACGGCCAGATGCCACGCCGCAGGCCGGTTGGCATCCAGGCTAAGCTGAATAACCGGAATATCTGCATCAGGGTACATTTTAATGAGCACTCCCCACGAGCCGTGATCGTAACCCCATCCTTCTTGCAACAGCTCTACCGGATCCGGAGCCAGTAATTCCGCCAGTTCCCGGGCCAGCCGTGGAGAACCCTCTGCCGGATAGCGAATATCGTAAAGCTCCTGGGGAAAACCGCGAAAATCATGGATCGTTTCCGGGTAATCCATCGCCGTTACCTGCACACCTGAGGTCATCCAGTGGGCAGAAATAGCAATAATTGCCCTTGGTTTTGGCAGGCTGACTCCCAGTTCACGCCAGGCGCGCGTGTAGTGGTTGTCCTGCAACACATTCATAGGGCTACCGTGACCAAGAAACAGCGCGGGCATACGAGTGGCGTTCATTTTCAACCTCTTACCGGGAGTCGGAAAGTGAGTCCTGAGCACAACGCACAGGCAACAATTTAATGACATTAAGATTACGTGTTTTTAGATAACAATTAACTCGAAGTTTCGTGATAAACATAGTCAGAAAAACTGAATGTAAGCTCTGGGTAAATCCTCGGAGCGGGCGTCGCATTTCACAACCCGACACGGCATATTAAGAAGGTTCATAGGAGGTGATATGTCAGCCCCACTTATTCTTACCCTGCTTGCCGGCAGCTCAACTTTCATAGGAGCGCTGTTTGGCGTATGTGGCCAAAAGCCCTCGAATCGCATGCTGGCCTTCGCATTGGGGTTTGCGGCCGGCATTATGCTACTTATCTCCTTAATGGAGATGCTGCCAGCCGCGCTTGGCACACCCGGCGTTCAGCCGCTGCTGGGCTACGGTATGTTTGCTATTGGTCTGTTGGGCTATTTTGGGCTGGATCGGATGCTGCCTCACGCTCATCCTCAGGATCTTATTAATCGCCAGACGCGCCGCCCCGATTTGCGTCGCACCGCCCTGCTGCTCACCTTAGGCATAAGCCTGCATAACTTCCCGGAAGGGATCGCCACCTTTGTTACGGCAAGCAGTAATCTGGAGTTGGGGCTGGGCATTGCACTGGCCGTCGCGCTGCATAATATTCCGGAAGGGCTAGCCGTAGCAGGGCCGGTTTATGCTGCAACTGGCTCTAAGCGCAAGGCTTTATGGTGGGCCGGGCTGTCTGGTATGGCGGAAATATTAGGGGGATTGTTGGCATGGGCTATCCTCGGCAGCATGGTTTCACCTGTGGTCATGGCAGCGATAATGGCGGCGGTAGCCGGGATTATGGTAGCGCTCTCAGTAGATGAACTGATGCCACTGGCAAAAGAGATCGATCCCCATAGCAACCCAAGCTACGGCGTATTATGTGGCATGGCGGTTATGGGGTTGAGCCTGACGTTACTACAGAGCATCGAGCTGGGTTAATTTACTCATTCACATACAAAAATGCCGGGCTAAGCCCGGCATTTTTAATTGGAGAACCGTAAATTAGCTGGCTTTACGCGCCTGAGCCTGACGGTATTCAACCAGATCTTCGATGGTCACTACCGGCATGTTGTGCTGGCGAGCAAAAGTGATGCACTGCGGCGCGCGGGCCATAGTGCCGTCATCGTTAGTCAGTTCGCAAAGCACGCCCGCCGATTTGAAGCCAGCCAGAGTCACCAGATCGATAGTGGCTTCGGTATGGCCGCCGCGAGTCAGCACACCACCGGCCTGAGCACGCAGTGGGAACACGTGACCAGGGCGATGCAAATCACCAGGAACTGCGCCATCAGCGATAGCCGCGCGCACGGTAGTCAGGCGATCTGCTGCCGATACACCGGTCGTTACACCGCGAGCCGCTTCGATAGTGACGGTAAAACCGGTACCGAAAGCGCTGGTGTTGTTTTCTACCATCATAGGCAGGTCGAGCTGCTGGCGGCGCTCTTCAGTAATACACAGGCAGACAATGCCGCTACCGTGGCGGATGGTCAGTGCCATCTGCTCAACAGTCATATTTTCCGCAGCAAAGATCATATCGCCTTCGTTTTCACGATTCTCGTCATCGAGAACCATTACACCACGCCCTTCACGCAACGCATCAAGTGCACGTTCTACGCGTTCAAAAGGGGTTCCGAAGGAAGCAAGAAGCGTCTGATTCATGGTAAAATAACCTCATTAATTTTATGGATTACCAGAATCAGGGCGGTTTTAGGAGTGCCGTCATACGGCGGTATAAATAACGCGTGCAGGCACCCAGTGCCTGGCAGGATCGTTACCCTCTCCCATCCGGACTATAACCGTCGGCCCCGGAATTACACCGGATCTGCTGACCTTCACCGTTGCCGGGAAGCGCTCGCGGGCTTTCAGCGTATGCTGATTTACCGCCGGTGGGGACTTACACCCCGCCCTGAGAATAAACGCAATCACTATAGCGCTAATAATTTCCTCCGGCAATGCATCAACGCCACATTTGCCGTTTCTCCTTACCTAATAGCACATTACAATGGTTCATCATGTTGTCTGAGCCGCATTGCGGTAGGGTTCTGTTGGCGGTGAATTTACGTAATTAACCCGCAGGCAAGCCTTCCCGTTTCTGCCGACCGGTGATTCATAAGGTATAATGACAACCAGGCCACCATCGCTATCACAGGGAAACCGTTATGATTGACCCGAAGAAAATTGAACAGATTGCCCGTCAGGTTCAGGAATCAATGCCCAAAGGAATTCGTGAATTCGGGGACGATGTCGAGAAGAAGATTCGCCAGGTTTTGCAATCACAACTGACAAAGCTTGATCTGGTAAATCGGGAGGAATTTGACGTCCAGACTCAGGTGCTGCTGCGCACCCGCGAAAAATTGGCAGCCCTTGAACAGCGCCTGACTGAGCTGGAAAGCAAAGTCAGCCCGGCGCCTGCCCCGGCAATTATCACTGAAGACGATAACCGCCAGTAATTTAAAACCGCGTCCGGTTTTGCCGGGCGCGGGCTTCATCATTACGAGCGTTCGTCGGCCTGTATGCGGCGGATAATGTTAGTGGTTGAGCAACCATCTTCGAAGTTCAAAACCAGCACATCCCCACCGTTAGCCCATACCTCTTTGCTTCCGGCAATATCCTCTGGCTTATAGTCGCCGCCTTTCACCAGCAAGTCTGGCAATACCTCACTAATCAGGCGCTGTGGCGTATCTTCTTCAAATGACACCACCCAATCGACAGCCTCCAGCGCACCCAGCACGATCATGCGCTGCTCCAGAGGGTTAACGGGACGAGAATCCCCTTTTAACCGCCTGGTGGAGGCATCGCTATTTACCGCAACAATCAGGCGATCGCCAAGCTTACGGGCATTGGCCAGATAAGAGACATGCCCGGCGTGCAGAATATCGAATACACCATTGGTCATGACGACTTTCTCACCGCGCTTACGGGCATCGGCAACGGCCTGTTTCAGCTCCTGCTCGCTCATCACGCCAAAACCGGTTTCGGCACGGCCGCGTACGGCATTTTCCAGCTCGATAGGCGAAACGGTAGAGGTACCCAGTTTACCTACCACAACGCCTGCGGCAGCATTGGCAAAGAAGCAGGCTTCTTCAAGGCTATTACCCGCGGCCAGAGTTGCGGCCAGCACGCCAATTACAGTATCACCAGCACCGGTCACATCGTAAACTTCCTGGGCCTGAGTCGGCAGATGCAGCGGCTTTTTACCTGGCTGCAGCAGAGTCATGCCTTGCTCAGAACGCGTAACCAGCAGCGCCGAGAAGTCATAATCGGCAATCAGTTGCATACCGCGTTCAACCAGCTCTTCATCGGTAACGCAACGCCCAACCACCGCTTCAAACTCTGACAGGTTCGGCGTCAGCAACGTAGCGCCGCGATAGCGTTCAAAATCCGTGCCTTTCGGGTCGATAAGCACCGGCACCCCGGCGCTGCGCGCCAGGCTAATCATCTGCTGCACGCTATCCAGCGCGCCTTTAGCGTAATCGGACAGCACCAGTGCGCCAATCTGAGGCAGAGCCTGGTTAATCCGCTCATGCAGCGGCTCAGGATCAATTCCCTGGAAGCCCTCTTCAAAATCCAGGCGAATGAGCTGCTGATTACGCGACAGCACCCGGAGTTTGGTAATAGTCGGATGAGTAGATACCGAGACAAAGTCACACTTCACGTTGACCTGGCTTAATGCTTTGTCCAGCGCCCGTGCCGCATCATCAATACCGGTCAGACCGACCAGACGCGACCCAGCCCCCAGAGAGGCGATATTCATGGCAACGTTAGCCGCGCCGCCTGGACGCTCTTCAATGGTATCCACTTTAACCACCGGAACCGGTGCCTCAGGGGAGATACGGCTGGTAGGGCCATACCAGTATCTGTCGAGCATCACATCCCCAACCACCATGACGCCTGCGCGGCTAAATTCGGGCAGCGTTACTTTCATTATCACTCTCCGGAGCGTTAATCATTAATTCGAATTCGGGCGCGATGATAGCATATTTCAACCGGGCCGCGATTCACGGCTGGCCCAGCCACTTCTGCCAGCTTTGACGCACCTGGTCGCGCTCGGCGCTGAACGCACCTTGCGGCAGCGAGCCGGGTAGCTCCTGAAGCGCCAGATGGTGCAATTCGTCACGTAACGTCACGTATGCCGCCGTCAACGCCTGGGCTTCTTCATCGCTCATAATATCGTAGCGAGCCAGCAGCTCGAAAATACGCACATTGTCTGACCAGCGCGTCAGCCCAGGTACCTGGTGGGCATAACGCAGCACCAGATACTGGGCGATAAATTCAATATCGGTGATGCCACCGGGATCGGTCTTGAGATCGAAACGATCGCTATGGTGGCCAGAAAGATGCTGATACATCTTGTCGCGCATCTCACTCACTTCTTTGCGTAATCGTTCACCATCGCGCTCGGAAGTCAGGATCTGATTGCGGATCTCAGTAAATCTGGCGCTGAGCTGCGCGGATCCATAAATTACGCGTGCGCGCACCAGCGCCTGATGCTCCCAGGTCCAGGCCTCATTCTGCTGATAGTCGGCAAACCCATCGGCAGTCGTCACCAACATGCCCGCCGCTCCAGAAGGGCGCAGCCTGGCATCCACTTCATAAAGGATCCCAGATGAAGTGCGGGTACTGAATAAATGCATAATCCTTTGTGCCAGCCTCAGATAGAACTGTCGGCCATCAATTTCACGCGGGCCATCCGTCACCACATCCGCCGGACAATCATGCAAAAAGACCAGATCGAGATCGGAACTGTAACCCAGCTCCCAGCCGCCCAGCTTGCCGTAACCAATAACCGCAAACCCGCGTCCACTCTTTTCATCAAGATGCTTAGGCGTCCCGTAACGGGCCACCATGTTGACCCAGGCCTGTTGCACCACTGCATCGACAATCGCCTCGGCAAGCCAGGTGAGATGATCGCTGACTTTCATCACCGGCAGCGTTCCAGCAATATCTGCCGCCGCCACCCTCAGCATCTGTGCCTGTTTAAACTGGCGCAGCGCCTCCAGCTGCTGCTCATCATCCTCTTCCGGCACCCGTAACAAATACTGTCGCAGTTCATCACGGTAAGCATCGGTTGCCGTTGCCTGATACAAGGTACCGGGATCCAGCAGTTCGTCTAATAGCAGCGGATAGCGGGCGAGCTGGCTGGCCACCATCGGCGATGCGGCGCACAGGCGTACCAAATGACTGAGCGCGCCGGGAAACTCGCTCAACAGCTCCAGATAAGTGGTGCGGGAGGCAATCGCCACCAGCAACGGCATTATTCTTGAAAGAGGCAACGGCGCATCTGGCCGGGCGCAAATCTCGCTTAATAAGCCAGGCATCAGATTGTCCAACACCTGGCGACCGCGTGGACCGATGGTACGTTTATCCAGCTCATGGCGAAAATCCGCCACCAGCGCCACCACCTGCTGGCGATCGGCATCGCTCAGATGGCATAGCCCCGGCACGGTGTCATCTGCATCCAGAGTGTCCTGCCATAAAGCACGCCAGGCCTCATCCTGCGGCTCCTGCTCATCCGGGCGCTGTTCATCATCGCCAATCAGATCGTTAAACAGGGCGCGCACCGCCTGCATATGGCCCGCCAGCGTTGCCCGCAGGCTTTCCCAGTCAGATGCACTCATACCCCAGGCCAGCCGCGCCTGGTTTAGTGGATCATCCGGGAGGGTCTGCGTCTGCTCATCATTGATACTTTGCAGCAGGTTCTCCAAACGCCGCAGATACAAATAAGCCGCCCGCAGGGTGTTCACTTCCTCGACACTCAACAGATGCAGTTCGGCAATCGCTTCCAGAGTAGGCAGTAGCGACCTAGATTGCAGCGCAGGCTCCCGTCCGCCGCGAATGAGCTGAAATACCTGGACGATAAATTCAATCTCGCGAATACCGCCCGCGCCAAGCTTGATGTTATTGCTTAACCCGCGACGCCGGACTTCGCGGGCAATCATCCCTTTCATATTGCGCAGAGACTGAATGACGCTGAAATCGATATAGCGACGGAACACAAACGGGCGCAGCATAGCCCGCAGTTCCTGATTCCAGTTATCCTCCTCAAAGCCCATAATTCGGGCTTTTACCATGGCATAGCGCTCCCAATCGCGCCCCTGTTCCTGGTAATAGTCCTCAAGCGCCGCATAGCTCAGCACCAATGGCCCGCTGTCGCCAAATGGCCGCAGGCGCATATCCACCCGATAGACAAATCCGTCGGCAGTGGGCTGATCCAGCGCTTTGATAATCCTCTGGCCCAGCCGGGTGAAGAAGCTGGCGTTATCCAGCTCGCGCCGCCCGCCGTGAGTCACACCGTTCTCCGGCCAGGCGAAGATAAGATCGATATCAGAAGAAAAATTCAGCTCACGCCCGCCGAGTTTGCCCATCCCCAGGATCATCAGCGGCTGCGCCACGCCTTGCTCATTACACGGCGTGCCCCATTCCCGGCAGCAGGCGGCATATAACCAGTCGCGGGTAGCGACAATCAGAGTCTCGGCAAGCTCGCTAAGCTGAAGCAGCGTTTCAGTAGTAGAAACCTGATGCAATGCCTGACGCCAGGCGATGCGCACCATTATGCGCCGCCGAAATAGCCGCAGCTCACGCATCAGTTGAGTCTCGTCCGTCACCCCTTCCAGCGCGGCGGCCAGCCAGCCGCGATATTCGCGCCACTCATCGGCCACCACCGGCTGTTCGGTCAGTTCAGTCAGCCACTGAGGGAATGCCTGAAGATTATCGGCCAGAAAGTCGCTGAAGCTCAGCGCCATCTGGATTTCAGGTGCGGCGGCTTTCGCCTTCAGTTCATCCGGGAGCTGACTGGCAATATGTTGCCACTGTTCAGACAGTGGCGGCGAGAGTGGCATCAGGTTCACAGGAGCCTCATTCAGAGTTTATTAACGCTTGCCGCTATGCGCCCAGAATGGGAGCTGAGCCAGAGCAATACGACGGCATTGTTCAATTTCCGCGCGCTGACGCCCGCGCACCGCATCTTCCAGTTCGCGCCAGGCCGCAAGCCATTCCAGAGATGCCGCAGGTGGATATACCGCCGCCAGAATATGCACTGAATCCAGCACACGTGCCAGGCGCGGCAACTGATCTTCCGCCCGTTCACCGAGCTGGCTGTCAAACGCCGTGCGCAATTCAGAGGATTGTCGGGACAGATTGATATCAGCAAAACGCTTAAATGACCCTTCGATTTTCTTAACTGCCGCATCATCCAGGAATGGCCGCCAGCCGCGTAGCAGTAACCATTCGGTTAAGGCCTGACGAGTCGTTGCCGCCAGCGTACCGTAAGCCAGAGTCTCTGAGGATTCGCCGCCATTAAGCGATACTTCTGTTTGAGTGACTAAATCACGTAAGCGAGTGCTCGCTTTTCTTGGAACCACGCCGCCGAAAAGCGCCAGCGTGTGGCGAACCAGCGCCAGTGCATCCAGAATCTCAACCAGAGCATGGGAATTTCCGCGCAGCCACAGCTCCTCATGCCAGGCCCAGTGATTGAGCGCCAGATTAAGCGCCGCGCTTAGTCCCTGCTCAACCGTTGCCCGCTCCGGTAGCTCAAGCCCGGCCAGCGGTTCAATCAGACGCGGCGGATTACCTTTCGCCAGATGGTAGCCACGAGCCGCTTTGCTCAGCAGCCCGGCACGCAGGCCAGGAATACCAACCAGTTGACGAGCCAACGCCAGCAGGTCTTCAATATTGCCATCCAGCAGCTCAAGCTCCAGCTCGCACAACGGCTCGCTTAGCTCGTTCGCGATAATCTCTCCACAGTCGAGGGCAATCTCTACGCTGCTTGAGCCGTGAGTAACCACCCACTTCTCACGAGCAAAATCGGTACGAAACAGAGGAGCCACTGCCGTACTCAATTTCTCCACATCAAACCCTTGCGGCCACATATCTTCAGGGAATGCCGCAAGATCCAACTCTGGCTTAGTCAGCGATACATTGAACTCCGGGCGCTGATGCAAGCCGCCTATCGTGACACCGGCGGTTTTCATGGTCATCTCGTAATTTGGACCATCGCCGCGGATCCGCAGCCCCATATCATGGCGACGCAGTTGCAAATCTGGAGTTTCAAAATAGATGTTCAATAGCTGGCGCGCGGCGCTGTGTTTTCCATCAAGCCCATCCAGCCACTGACGCAGCGCTGGCATTGCTTCTGATTGGACAATAAACTTTAATTCAATTTCCTGAGCCATAATATTCACTTACACTTATCGAACGAGGCGGGATAGTCCCGAACTAATACCGCAAATTATTGTCAGTAAATAGTATTTCCTGGCAAATTACCATGTTACAAATAACACGCCACACCCGTTAGCAAACGTGCGAAGGATTGATTAAAAACACACCAGGACGATTCTCATTCAGGTTTCAGCTCTGGCTGGTCAGACTGACCCACGTTTATAGTTCCACTTTCACTGAAAATAATGACGATCTGATGCACAAATTACGCCTAATTTGCTTCACCCTGTTCACTCTCAGCGTTACCCCTTTGGTTCATGCCGAAGAGCAGCGCTATGTCTCCGACGATTTAACCACCTGGGTTCGCAGCGGGCCTGGAGATAACTATCGCCTGGTAGGAACTTTGAATGCCGGTGAGCAAGTTACGTTGTTACAAAGCAACGAAAAATATGGCCAGGTGCGCGACAGCAGCGGTAAAACCGTTTGGATCCCATTGAGCCAGTTGACCACTCAGAAAAGCCTGCATTCGCGGGTGCCTGAGCTGGAGAGCCAGGTCACAACTCTGACCGATAAGCTCAACAATATTGACACCAGCTGGAATCAGCGTACCGCTGACATGCAGAAAAAAGTGGCGCAGAGCGATAGCGTCATAAACGGCCTGAAGCAAGAAAATCAGGCCCTCAAAAACCAGCTTATCGTGGCGCAGAAGAAGGTGAATGCAGCCAATCTGCAGCTTGATGACAAACAACGCACCATTATCATGCAGTGGTTTATGTATGGCGGTGGCGTAGCGGGCCTTGGCCTGGTGCTGGGTCTGGTGTTGCCGATGCTGATCCCTAGCCGTCGCCGTAAAGATCGCTGGATGAACTAATTCTCCCGGTGGACGCCTGGCGTCCACCCTCTCGTTGCTCCTCGTTTTCCTTCGCGTTCCGCCCGCCTCTTCAGTACTATTAATCGGTATCCCCAAATTGATGTGAGGTCATGGTGAAGATTTATCTGGTCGGTGGTGCAGTACGAGATGGCCTGTTGGGACTACCGGTTAAAGACAGAGACTGGGTGGTAACCGGCGCGACGCCTCAGCAAATGCTGGACGCAGGCTATCAGCAAGTTGGCCGCGACTTCCCGGTATTTCTCCACCCAGATTCACACGAAGAATACGCCTTAGCCCGCACCGAGCGTAAATCAGGCCAGGGCTATACTGGCTTTACCTGCTATGCC